>DATIXH010000431.1:0-36125 GCA_035518775.1 Candidatus Acidiferrum sp. | reverse complement strand
CATGATCAGGTCGCGGGTCGAGGCCGCGCCGGAGGCGACGGCGAAGCTGTGCGCGCCGACGACCGCGAAGCCATAGCGCTCGTAGAGCCGGCGGGCGCCGTCATTCTGGTCCCAGACATCGAGAAAGACGTTCGTCGCCTCCTTGAGACGCGGGTGATCGAGGGCGGCGTCCAGCAGTTGCCGCCCGATACCGCGGCCTTGAACGGCCGGCTCCACATAGAGCCGTCGCAGCTCCCGGTCGCCGGGCGACCGGCCGGGCGCCGGTATCTCAACGGCGCCGAACTGGGCATAGCCGACCGGGCGCGCGTCGATTTCCGCAATCAGGAAGACGTCGGCTTCCGCGGCTGCGCGGAAGTAGGCGTCGGACAGGTTGTTCTGCAGATGCGAGGCCAGGTCGGACGCGCTGAGGCTGTGGCCGAAGGCATCGCAAAAGGTGCGGCGCGCCAACTCGGCGAGCGCCGGGATCTCGCCGATCTCGAGTTCTCTGATGAGTGCCGCCATGGATCGCCCTTGCGTCGGGAGCGCCAGATTGCGAAGAGTCGGGCGGGAGTCAACATGCGCCAGGCGCTGCATCGCCTCGAACTGTCGACCGATCGCCGCGGCCTCGTCGAGATCACGCCGCAGGTGAGCCGCTGGGTGGGCGCACAGAAGATCGCGGCCGGGCTCCTCACCCTGTTCTGCCCGCACACCTCGGCCTCGCTCCTCATCCAGGAGAATGCCGATCCGAAGGTGCGGGCCGATCTCGAGACCTTCTTCGAGACCATCGCGCCGGAGGCGCCCGGCCGCTACCGCCACGGCGCCGAGGGCGCGGACGACATGCCGGCCCACCTGCGCACGGCGCTGACGCAGACACAGCTGTCCATACCCGTGGAGAATGGCCGGCTGGCGCTCGGCACCTGGCAGGGCCTCTATCTTTTCGAGCATCGCCGCGCGCCGCACCGCCGCACGGTCGTGCTGCATCTG
The DNA here is from genome assembly GCA_035518775.1 of Candidatus Acidiferrum sp. GTDB lineage: Bacteria > Pseudomonadota > Alphaproteobacteria > Dongiales > Dongiaceae > JBGPEQ01. The sequence continues at coordinate 35,162 of DATIXH010000431.1, read as the reverse complement.
CTCGGCGAGTAGCTCAGGCCGACAGCAGCCGCGCGATCCGCTCGCGATAGTGCGGGAAGTCGGGAACCCGCAGCCCCTCGAGCTTCCCGCCGTCATCCCAGCGGCGCAGGCGCGTCGCCGCCTCGGCATGGGGCAGGGCCGCGAAGGCCGCGGTCTCTGCCGCCGACATCGGCCCGCCCTGCTTGCCGAGGGAATGCACGGAAGCGGCGGAGAGCTTGCCGAAATAGTCGGGCTCGGTGGCGCAGAGGTAGCACTTGGCGGCGACGTGCAGCCGCACCGGCTCGCTGACCGCCGGGCCGAAGCGGCGCGCCAGCCACTCGCCGCCGGAGCGGTCGTGCTTGTGGTAGCCATAGGAATCGTCGGTCGGCTGCAGGAAGTGCCCGACGTCGTGCAGCAACGCGGCGACGACCAGGTTGTCGTCGGCGCCCTCGGCCAGCGCCAGGGCCGCCGTCTGCAGCGCGTGTTGCAGCATGGTCACGCCCTCACCGTAGGACTCGCCGCCGTGGCGCGCGTAGAGCGCTTCGATCTCCGCGAGCGCGCTCATGCGCCTTCCAGCACGCGCAGCTTGCTCAACAGCCCGTCCTTGTCTGAATAGGCGCCCTGCAGATGGCGGCGGCCGCGGCCGAAGCCACGCCGGCCATGCAGCACGCGCTGGTTGTCGACAATGAAGAGGTCGCCGTCGCCGAGCTTGAAGCCGGCCGTCGCCTCGGGGTCGTGCAGCAGCCGGCTGAAGCGGCGGCAGGCGGCGTAGTAGGGGCGCACGGTCTCCTCCGGCAGGTCGAACGGCGCTGCCGAGCGGTTGTTGTAGCGCACGGCGCGCACCTCGCCCTCGGTGTCGAGCTCGATCAGCGGCGCGCGGGTCTGGATATCGACCTTGCCCTTCTCGACATAGCGGAAGGGCACGGCATGGCGCGTCAACAGCGAGAAATCGTCCGCATGCTCGCCGCGCAGGCGCTCGGCCGCCAAGAAGCCGTCGACAACGATCGATTCGCCGCCTTCCTCTGCTGCCTCCAGGCAGTGCAGCAGCTGCAGCTGCGGCACCGGATCGCGATAGGGATTGTCGGTGTGGTTGCCGAGTGCGAGACCCGTATAGGCGAGGTTGCTCGGGTTCTCGACCGACACCACGTCGAACAGTCGGCCATAGTTGGTCTCGCGCACGCAGCCGAACAGCTCGATCACCTTGCACACCATGCCCGGCTCGGTCGGCACGCCCGTGAGCACGGCGAAGCCGAGGTCGCGCACCTGGGCCAGCCAGGCCGCCAACGCTTCCCTGTCGTGGGCTACCTCGGCGTAGCGACCCGTCGGCAGGGTGGCGGCGAGCGATTTGTCCCACAGGCGGCGGGCTGGCCGCCGCTCGGCGCGCGACGCAGCATCGAGCGCGTGACGGCGCAGCCAACCGGCGGCATAGACCGCGCTCGTTCCGCTCGGCCCGAACTCGACCTGCAGGTCTCCGTGCGCCAGCACCGCCGCGGCGATGGTCGGCTCTTCCGGCAGCTCCGCTACGTCGAACAAGCGCTGCCCCTCCGCGCTGTGGCGCCCATTGGGTTGGTTGTCGAGCAGCCAGATGGCGGCGAAGCGGCTCCGGCGCCCATCCGCCCACTCGATCGCCACCTCGTCGGCGCGGTGCACGACGCGGGTGATGAGCCCGTGTGCGCTTGTCCCCTGGGCGCGAGCGCCTGTGCCCGCTTCGACGACGGCCATTGCAGACCTTTCCGTTGGCGTCCCGTTACCCTACGGCAGCCGCCGCCTACGATCCAGGTGCATCCGGCGGCGGCGCCCGCTACCCTGAGCCGATGCAACCGGCCCTCACCCACATCGCGCTCCACGTGCGCGACCTCGACGCCTGCATCGCCTTCTACTGCGAGTTCTGCGGCATGAAGACCGTGCATGAGCGCCGCGACCCGAAGGATGCCCACCGCATCGTCTGGTTGGCCGAGCCCGGCAAGGAGAACGACTTCATCATCGTGATGATCCCCGGCGGCCCCGGCCGCCAGCAGGGCGAGCGCGACTACAGCCATTTCGGCTTCGCGCTCGACAGCCGCGCCGCCGTCGACGCCATGGCGGCCAAGGCCGATGCCGCCGGCTGCCTGGTCTGGCCGCCGCGCCAGGAGCCCTTTCCGGTCGGCTACTACTGCGGCGTGCGCGATCCCGACGGCAACTTCGTCGAGTTCAGCTACGGCCAGCCGCTGGGCCCGGGCGCGGAGCGGGCCGATCAGCCATGACGGGGCTGCTGCATCTGCGGGGTTGTGGCACGCGGAGAGGCAGAGACGCGGAGGTCGGAGCGTCGGATCGACGCCGTGCGTCCTTCGACAAGCTCAGGATGAGGGGCAGTCTTTGTGCCGCCAAGATTCCACCTCATCCTGAGCTTGTCGAAGAACGCACAATGGGCGTGCCAGCCACTCTCCTCCGCGCCTCCGCGTCTCCGCGTGAATCGATCGGCTGACGGGCGAGGATCGCAGCGTAGGCATGACGAAACGCGCGTCCGCAAAGCCGAAGCACGAGGATCTGGCTGACTCCGTCATCGCCGGCGATCGGCGCGCGTTGGCGCGCGCCATCACGCTCATCGAGTCGACTCGCGCCGACCACCGCGCCGAGGCGGCGGCGCTGCTGGAGCGGCTGCTGCCCGCGGCCGGCAAGTCGATCCGGCTCGGCATCTCCGGTGCGCCCGGGGTCGGTAAGTCGAGCTTCATCGAGGCCTTCGGGCTGCATCTGATCGGGCAGGGACATCGGGTGGCCGTCCTGGCGGTCGATCCCTCCTCGAAGATCGGCGGCGGCTCCATTCTCGGCGACAAGACGCGCATGGCCGGGCTGGCCGCGGACGAGCGCGCCTTCATCCGGCCCTCGCCGGCGGGCGCCACGCTCGGCGGCGTCGCCCGCCGGACCCGGGAATCGATTTCCGCCGTGGAGGCAGCCGGCTTCGACGTGGTGGTCGTGGAGACCGTGGGCGTCGGCCAGTCGGAGACGGCGGTGGCCGACCTGGTCGACATGTTCGTGCTGATTCTGCAGCCCGGCGGCGGCGACGACCTCCAGGGCATGAAGCGCGGCATCGTCGAGCTGGCCGACCTGATCCTGGTGAACAAATCCGACGGCGAGCTGGCCGCCGCGGCCGGCCGCACGGCCGCCGACTACCAGCACGCGCTGCGCCTGCTGCGCGCCCCCACGCCCGGCTGGACGCCGGAGGTGCGGCAATGCTCGGCCCTGTCAGGCGCCGGCATCGCCGAGGTCTGGCAGAGCGTCGAGCGCTTTCGCCAGGCGCTGAGCGCGGACGGCCGCCTCCAGCGGCGGCGCAGCGAGCAGGCGAAGGCTGCGCTTCATGCGGAGCTGTCGGAGAGCCTGCTGGCGGCCTTGCGCCGTAATCCCTCCGTGGCGCGCCGCCTGGCCGAGCTTGAGAAGGGCGTGGCGGCCGGCCGCCTCAGCCCGGCCGCGGCCGCGGATGCCGTCGCCGCGGAGTTCCTGGGTGAGGCCAGCGCCGGTCGCTCCAAGTGAAACGCCCTGCTGTCACCCGCGCGAGAGCGCCGATAACAATTAAGACGTTGATAAGGCTGAGAAATCTATAAGAGATCCGGTGCACCGCGGGCGCCGCCGCCCTTGACGCCGGCGGATGGCTGGCTTACAACCGCGCCTCGCTCGGGGTGGCCGGCCGCCCCGTTTTCATTTTTCGTTTGAGGATAGCCATGTCCCGGCGCTGCACGATCTCCGGCAAGGGCGTTATGTCCGGCCACAATGTGAGCCACGCCAACAACAAGACCAAGCGGCGCTTCATGCCGAATCTGCAGTCGACGCGGCTGGTCAGCGATGCGCTCAACCAGCAGGTGCGCTTGCGCCTGACGCCGCACGCCATCCGCACGATCGAGCACAATGGCGGGCTCGACGCCTACCTTCTGGACACGCCCGACTACAAGCTTCCGGAAGAGGCGCGCCGCCTGAAGCACCGGATCGCCCGCGCGGCGGAGAAGGCGACCGCGAAGTCGGCGGCGTAGGAACGACTGTAGGGCGATCCCCGGCTTTAACCCGGGGACCAGGTCGCCCGCGTTTCCAGCGAGCTGCGCGGCGGGCGACCTGCCGGTCGCCCCTACGGATCCGGCCCGGCGCCGCACGCCCATGAAGGTCAGCGACTTCGATTTCGATCTGCCGCCATCGCTCATCGCCGATCGTCCGGCCGTGCCTCGCGACTCGGCGCGCCTGCTGGAGGTGGCGGACGGCCTCAGCGACCACATCGTGCGCGAGCTGCCGGCGCTGCTGCGTCCCGGCGATCTCCTGGTCTTCAACGACACGCGCGTGATTCCGGCCCGGCTGTACGGTCGCCGCGGCTTGGCCGCAGTCGAGGTGACCCTGCACAAATCTGCGGCCGCCGATCGCTGGCGTGCCTTCGCCCGCCCGGGGCGGCGGCTGCGGGAGCGCGACCGCATCGCCTTCGACGGGGGCCTCTCCGCCACCGTCGCGGAGAAAGGCGAAGGCGGTGAGATCGAGCTCGTGTTCGACCGCGGCGGCGCCGATCTCATGGCCGCGCTGGCGCAGGTGGGTCACATGCCGCTGCCGCCCTACATCAAGCGGACCGGCGGCGCCGACGCGCGCGACGCCAGGGACTACCAGACCATCTTCGCGGCCAAAGACGGGGCCGTGGCGGCGCCGACCGCGGGATTGCACTTCACGCCGGAGCTGCTCGCTGCGCTCGCGGCGCGGGGCATCTCACGGGTCGCCGTCACGCTCCATGTCGGCGCCGGGACCTTCCTGCCGGTGAAGGTCGAGGATACAGGGAACCACGTCATGCATGCCGAGGTCGGCGTCATCGACGGAGCCGCCGTCGAGGCCGTCGCCCGGACACGCGCCGCCGGCGGGCGCATCGTCGCGGTCGGCACAACCAGCCTGCGCCTGCTGGAGACCGCGGCCGACGAGGACGGAGGCATCCATCCCTTTTCCGGCGACACGAACCTCTTTATTACGCCGGGATACCGGTTCAAGGCGGTCGACTTGCTGCTCACCAACTTCCACCTCCCGCGCTCGACCCTGTTCATGCTGGTCGCGGCCTTCGCCGGCCTCGAGCGCATGAAGGACGCCTACGAGCACGCCAAGGCCGCCGGCTACCGCTTTTATTCCTACGGCGACTGTTGTTTGCTGCATCCGGCGGTGGCGCAGTGACGGCGTCTGCTTTCGGTTTCGATTTACTAGCCGCCGACGGCGCCGCCCGGCGCGGCCGCATCGCGACCGCGCACGGCACGATCGAGACGCCGGCCTTCATGCCGGTGGGCACGGCCGCGACAGTGAAGGCGATGCAGCCGGAATCGGTTGCTGCCACCGGCGCCGAGATCCTGCTGGGCAACACCTATCACCTCATGCTGCGTCCCGGCGCGGAGCGGATAGAGCGGCTCGGCGGGCTGCACAGATTCATGAACTGGCCGCGCGCCATCCTGACGGATTCCGGCGGCTACCAGGTGATGTCCCTGGCCGAGCTGCGCAAGGTGAGCGAAGCCGGCGTCACCTTCCGCTCCCACATCGACGGCAAGGCCCACGAGCTGACGCCCGAGCTGTCGATCCGCATCCAGCATCAGCTCGGCGCCGACATCACCATGGCGTTCGACGAATGCACGCCCTTTCCGATCGAGGAGGGGCCGGCCGCGGACTCGATGCGCCTCTCCATGCGCTGGGCCGAGCGCTGCAAGGCAGCGTTCGTGCCGCGGGCAGGTCACGGCCTCTTCGGCATCGTGCAGGGCAGCGTCTATCCGGCGCTGCGCGCCGAGTCCGTGGCCAGCGTGGCGGGGATCGGGTTCGACGGCTACGCGGTCGGCGGCCTCGCCGTCGGCGAGGGCCAGGAAGCGATGTTCGAGATGCTCGACATCACCGTGCCGCTGCTGCCGGCGGACAGACCGCGCTACCTCATGGGCGTCGGCAAGCCGGCCGACCTCGTCGGCTCCGTGAAGCGCGGCATCGACATGTTCGATTGCGTGCTGCCGACGCGCTCCGGCCGCACCGGCCAGGCCTTCACCCGCCGCGGCGCGATCAATATCCGCAACGCCCGCCACCTCGAGGATCCGCGCCCGCTCGACGAGGCCTGCGCCTGCCCTGCCTGCCGCAGCTACAGCCGGGCCTACCTCCACCACCTCTGGCGCGCCGAGGAGATCCTCGGCCAGATGCTCCTCACCTGGCACAACCTGCACTACTACCAGCAGCTGATGGCTGCGCTGCGGGCCGCCATCGCCGAAAGGCGCGTTGATGCGTGGATCGCGAGGTTCGAGGCGGAGCAGGCGGCCGGGGATATCGAGCCAGTCTAGCTGGCCTTCGCGCCTCACTCCTCGTTGTCACCCCCGCGAAAGCGGGGTCCAGAGCAACCGCTCCGTCAGTCGCCCTGGACCCCGCTTTCGCGGGGGTGACAAACAAAAGGGGCGGACTGCAAACTACTGCGCTGCCGGCGCATATGCGCCCGCGAGCTGCCGCGAGACCAGCTGCGCATAGAGGCCGCCGCGGGCGAGGAGCTGGGCGTGGGTGCCGGTCTCGGCCACGCGGCCTTCGTCGAGCACCACGATCAGGTCGGCGTCACGCACGGTCGAGAGGCGGTGGGCGACGACGATCGTCGTGCGGTCGGCCTGCAGCAGGTCGAGGGCGCGGCGCACGGCCTGCTCGTTCACAGCGTCGAGATGGGAGGTCGCTTCGTCGAGGATCAGCACCGGCGCGTTCTTCAGGAAGGCGCGGGCGATGGCGACGCGCTGGCGCTGGCCGCCGGATAGGCTGGTGCCGCGCTCGCCGACCGGCGAGTCCAGTCCTTCGGGCAGGGCTGCCACCAGATCGCCTAGCGAGGCGTGCTCCACCGCCGCCTGCAGGTCGGCCTCGCCCGCCTCCGGGCGTGCGATCAGAATGTTGCTGCGGAGCGTGTCGTTGAAGAGGTAGGTGTCTTGCGCGACCAGCGCGATCTGGCGGCGCAGGTGGTCGAGCCGGTAGTCGCGCAGATCGGCGCCGTTCAGGGTGATGCGGCCCTCGTCAGGGTCCCAGAAGCGCATCAGCAGCTGCGCGGTCGTGGTCTTGCCGGCGCCGGAGGTGCCGACCAGCGCCACCGTCTTGCCCGCGGGAATCGCGAAGCCGATGCCCGAGAGGGCGCGCCGGTTCTGGCCGGGATAGGCGAAGCTCACGCGCTCCAGCCCCAGCGTGGCCGCGCCGGCCTGGACGGGAACGCCGGGACCGTCGGTCACCGGCACCGGCTCGTTCGCGAGCGCGTAGATGCGGCGCGTCGCGCCCAGGGTGTCCGCGAGCTGGCGCCCGACCTGGGCGATCTCGGAGACCGGCAGGAAGGCTGCCATGGCCAGCAGCGTGAGGAGAGGCAGCACCGCCGGGTCGACGGCGCCGCGCGCGGCCAGCGCCGCGCCGACCACGACGACGGCAAGGCCGCCGAGGCCGGTGAAGATCTCGAGCAGGCTGTGCTGCAAGGTCAGCTCGCGGAAGAAGGGCAGGCGCAGGCCGATATGGTGATCGGACAGCGTGTCGAGCCGCTCCCCGCGCGCGCGCTCCTGCTGGAAGGCGACGATCTCGCCCAGGCCCTGCACGGAGTCAACCGCGAAGGCGCCGAGCTCGCCCGCCGCCTCGCGCGCCTCGGAGCCGAGCCGGTCGACGCGCTTGCGCATCATGAAGGGATTGAGGCCCACCGCCACCAGGAAGGGCAGCAGCGCGAGCGCGATCCACGGGCTCTCCGATGCCAGCACCGCCAGCACGACGGCCGGGACGAGGATGGCGACGAAGGCCGGCGCCACCGTATGGGCGAAGAAGTACTCGACCAGCTCCACGTCGTGGGTTGCGAGCGCCATCAGGTCGCCGGTGCGGCGGCGCACGAGATAGGCGGGCGCCAGCGCATCGAGCTTGCGGAAGACGTCGATGCGCATCTCCGAGAGCAGGCGGAAGGCCATGTCGTGGGCGACCCAGGATTCGAGCCAGTGCAGCAGGCCGGAGAGCGGCGCCGTCACGGCCAGCGCCCACAGCAGGCCAGCGTAGGGCTGGCCGTTCTTGAGCGCCAGCACGACCAGCGCGCTCAGCGCGCCGACGCCGATGAAGGCAAGCACGCGCAGCACGCCGAACAGGAAGGTGAGGGTGAGCCGCCCCTTCCAGGGCATGACCAGCTTCATCAACGCGGCGATGAGCTGCAGCCAGTTCAGGCCCTCGGCCTTGATGATGCCCTCGGTCACCGGTTTGGCCGCGCCGCCCGGCAGGTCGGCGATCGCCTCGGTCGCGCGGCTCGCGGGCGAGGCATCGATGATCGCGGAGGTCGCGGATTCGCGGGCCTGTTCCGCCATCAGGCGCGCGTACACGCCGCCCCGCTGCATGAGCGCCTCGTGCCGCCCGCTCTCGACCACGCGGCCGGCTTCCAGCACGAGGATGCGGTCGCAGTCGATCACGCTGGAGAGCCGGTGGGCGAGGATCAGGGTCGTGCGCCCGCGCATGAGGCGGTCGAGGGCCTCCTGGATCACCGCCTCGTTCTCGGCGTCGACCGCCGACAGCGCCTCGTCCAACACCAGGATGGGCGTGTCGCGCAGCAGGGCGCGGGCGATGGCGACGCGCTGCCGCTGGCCGCCCGAGAGCTTGATGCCCTTCTCGCCGATGACGGTCCGGTAGCCCTGCGGCAGGGTCGTCACGAAGTCGTGGATGTTCGCCGCCCGGGCGGCCGCTTCGACCTCCGCATCGGCGGCGTCCGGCCGGCCCATGCGAATGTTCTCCTCGACAGTCCCGTGGAAGAGGAACGTGTCCTGGTTCACCACGGAGATGAGGGAGCGGATCTGGGCAAAGGACAGCTGCCGCAGATCATTTCCGCCGATGCGAACCGTACCTTCGTCCGGATCGTAGAAGCGCAGCAGCAGACGCACGATCGAGGACTTGCCGCCCCCCGACGGCCCGACGATGCCGATGCGCTCGCCGGGCGCGGCGCGGAACTCGAGTCCGTCATGGACGATGCGGCGCGTGCCCGGGTAGTGGAAGCGCACGTCCTCGAAGGCGATGGTCGGGGCGAGCGGCCCGTCGAGCGCGGCCGCGGGTGCGTCCGCCACCAGCGGGCGGTCGTCGAGGATCTGGTAGAGGCCTTGGGCGGCCGACAGGCCGACCATGCCCTGGTGCAGCACGGTGCGGAGCTCGCGCATCGGGCGGAAGATCTCGACGCCGAGCATCAGGATGACGAGCAGCGCGGACAGCTCCATCGCGCCGGCCTCGACGCGGAACGCGCCGATCGCCAGCGCCGCGGCTGCGCCGCAGGCGATGGCGCTGTCGGTGATGCCGCGCGCCAGCACGTTGGTGGCGAGCACGCGCATCGTGCGGCGGAACAGATCGTGCGCCTTGGTCTCGAGCGCGTCGGCCCGCGCCTTGCTCTGGCCGAAGGCCTTGAGCGTGGCGAGGCCCTGGATCGAATCGAGGAACTCGGCCGCGAAGGCGGCGTAGGAATCCTGCCGCTTCTGCGAGTTGGCGGTGTCGTAGCGGTGCCAGAGCGCTGGGGCGAATAGTGCGATGAGGGCGAAGGCCAGCATGACGGCCGCCACCGGCAGGTCGATCAAGGAGACGACCGCGAATATCAGGATCGGCGTCAGCAGCGAGATCAGGAACTGCGGCAGGAACTGGCCGAAATAGACCTCGAGCTGCTCGACCCCGTCGATCAGCGACAGGGTGAGCGCGCCCGAGCGCCGCCGCCCGACCGTGCCCGGCCCGAGGGCCGCGATCCGGTCGTAGATCGCGCGCCGGAGCCGCTTCTGCACCCGCGAAGCAGTTTCGTGGGCGACCATGGTGCGCCAATGCTCGAAGGCGCCGCGCAGCACCATAACGAGGGCGATCAGCGCTATCGGGAGCGCGAGGGTCCGGAGATCGCGGCCCGCGAACACCTCGCCGATCAGCCAGCCGAGCAGCGCCAGCCGTCCGACCCCCAGCCCGACGGCGATGAGGCCGATGACGACGGCCCAGACGATGCGCAGGCGTACGCCCTCGGTGAATGTCCAGAGACGCGGCTCGAAATGCATGGCGCGATCCTTGAAAACGGGTCTCCGAGGCGCACCTTAGCCTGAACGCTGGCGTTCGCCAGTCGACAATTTCGAAGATCGCCCGTACATTTCTGTACAGCCACGCCGAGGAGGAACGCCGGATGATCGCCGACTGGGACGACCTGCGCGTGTTCCTCGCGCTCTCGCGCGAGAGCAATCTCACGGCCACCGCCCGCAAGCTCGGAGTCAGTCATCCGACGGTCGCCCGGCGCGTCAAGTCGCTGGAGGATACGATCGGCGCCCGCCTGTTCGACCGCCTGCCCGACCGCTTCGTGCTGACGGGCGCCGGCGAGCAGCTGCTGGCCGACGCCCGGGCGATGGAGCAGGCGGCCGAATCGATCGACCGCCGCAGCGCCGGCCTCACCGACGCGGCCCAGGGGACCGTGCGGATCTCGGCCGGCGAAGCCATGACCGCGTTCCTCGCCAGCCACCTGCCGCGCCTGCGCGCGACCCTGCAATGCATCGAGTTCGAGCTGATCGCCAGCCACACGCTCGCCAACCTGTCGCGGCGCGAGGCCGACCTGCTGATCCGCGAACAGGTGCCGGACCTCGCCAGCATCGTCGTCCGCCGCCTCGGCCGGGTCGCCTATGCCGTCTACGGAGGCCATGCCCTCCGCGTTCCCAACGCCGCGCGCGACACGCTGCGTCGGCTGCCCTGGCTGGGCTTCGACGAGGAGCACGACTACATGCCCGGCCAGCGCTGGGTCCTGGAGTTGCTGGAAGGCCGCCGCCCGGCGGTGCGCGTCAACGACTGGCAGGTGCTGCAGGTCGTCGCGCGCGCCGGGGCCGGTCTCGCGATCCTCCCCTGCTATCTCGGCGACGGCGACCCGGCACTGCGCCGCATCGGTCCGATTCTGGCGGACGTCTCTGCCGACCAATGGCTGCTGGTGCACCGCGACCTGCGCGACCTCCCGCGCGTTCGCGCCGTGATGGACGCGTTGGTCCGGCTGTTCCAGGAAGAGCGCGCGGCGCTGACCGGGCGCGCTTTGTCGGCCGCAGCGAAGGCGGACGCGCCGCATGACAATCGGCGGGCGCGGCGATAGGCTCCGTCCGCCATGGCGCGCAAGCCCTACACCCATCTCACCCAGCTCGGCCACAAGACGGCGCTGCCGGCCTCGCCCGCGGCGGCGGTGCTGGAGACCGTGCCCAACACGCAGGGCGACGCACTCTATCTCGTGCGCTTCGTTTGTCCGGAGTTCACCTCGCTATGCCCGATGACGGGGCAGCCCGATTTCGCCCACCTCGTCATCGACTACGCGCCGAAGAGGCTGCTGGTCGAGAGCAAGTCGCTGAAGCTCTTCCTGGGATCGTTCCGCAATCATGGAGCCTTCCACGAGGACTGCACGGTCGGTATCGCCAGGCGGCTGGTGAAAGAACTGAAGCCGGTGTGGCTGCGGATCGGCGGCTACTGGTATCCGCGCGGCGGCATACCGATCGACGTGTTCTACCAGACCGGGCCGGCGCCCAAGGGCCTGTGGCTACCCGACCAGGGCGTGCCGCCCTATCGCGGGCGGGGATGACGGCGGCCCCGGCGGCGATCAAGGACGCGATCGGCGCCAAGGCGCGCGAGCTGCAGTTCGATGCGGTCGGCGTCTCCGGCCCCGATATTGGCGAGGCCGGCGCGCGGCTCCGCGCGTTCCTCGAGGCCGGCTGGCAGGGCGACATGGGCTGGCTGGAGGCCAAGCGCGAGCGTCGCGCCGATCCGCGCGCACTCTGGCCGGAGGTGCGCAGCATCGTCATGCTGGGACTCAACTATGGCCCTGCTAGCGATCCGCTGCAGCCGCTGGCGCGGCGCGAGCGCGGCACGATCTCGGTCTACGCCCAGGGGCGCGACTACCACGACGTGCTGAAGTCGCGGCTGAAGCAGCTGGCCTCCTGGCTGCAGGCGACCCATGGCGGCGAGGTCAAGGTCTTCGTCGACACGGCGCCGGTGATGGAGAAGCCGCTGGCCGAGCGCGCCGGGATCGGGTGGCAGGGCAAGCACACCAACCTGGTCTCGCGCGAACTGGGATCCTGGCTCTTTCTCGGCGCCATCTTCACCACGCTCGAATTGCCGCCCGATGCGCGTGAGCAGGACCATTGCGGCTCCTGCCAGGCCTGCCTCGATATCTGCCCGACGCGCGCTTTCCCGGCACCTTACCGGCTCGATCCGCGCCGCTGCATTTCGTATCTCACAATCGAGCACAAGGGACCGATACCGCATGAGTTCCGCAAACCCATGGGTAACCGCATCTATGGCTGCGACGACTGCCTCGCCGTCTGTCCCTGGAACAAGTTCGCCGCCCGCACCGCCGAGTACGCCTTCCTGCCGCGCGCCGAGCTGACGGCGCCGCGCCTCGTCGATCTCGCCGATCTCGACGACGCGGCCTTCCGCAGCCTGTTCGCGGGCTCGCCGATCAAGCGCACCGGACGCGACCGCTTCGTCCGCAACGTCCTCGTCGCCCTCGGCAACAGCGGCGACCCGCGCGCGCTCGCGGCGATCGAGCGGGCGCTGGACGATCCATCGCCGCTGGTGCGCGGCGCGGCCGTGTGGGCCTTGGCGCAGCTCGCGGATAGCGGCGCCGTCGCGCGCAGCCGCGCCCGCCGCCTCCCGGCCGAGGGCGACCCCGATGTCCGCGGCGAGTGGGATTCGGTTTCCGCCGCGTAACTTCGCACACGCAACTGTCATTTGCTTCCAGCGGCCCGGCTGCCGAAAACTCGCGGAACGAACACCCGGAGGAGGAACAGCCATGACCGCACTCGCCCGTCGCAGCCTCGTCACGAGCATCGCCGGCCTGCCGCTCGCCGCCATCCTGGCCGATCCGCGCCTCGCCGCCATGGCGGCGGAGACGCTGCAGACCGTCGGCCTCACCACGCCGGGCGGCCGCAAGGTCGCGGCCGCGCTGGCCGTGCCGGCCCAGACGCCGGCGCCGGCCGTCCTGCTGGTGCACGAATGGTGGGGCTTGAACGACCAGATCAAGACCATGGCGGCGGAGTCCGCCAAGGAGGGCTTCCTCGCCCTCGCTGTCGATCTCTATGAGGGCAAGGTGGCGAGCGACGCCGCGACCGCGCAGACCCTGATGGGCGCCGTGGATCCCGCCAAGGCCATCGAGACGCTCGACGTCTGGTTCGCCTGGCTGAAGAAGGACAGCCGCTGCACCGGCAAGGTCGGCACGGTCGGCTGGTGCTTCGGCGGCGGCTGGGCGCTCAACGCCTCGATCGCCAACCCGGCCGATGCCACGGTCATCTACTACGGCCGCGTCGACCACAACGCGACCGAGCTGCAGAACCTCAGGGGGCCGGTGCTCGGCCACTTCGCCGACCAGGACCAGTGGATCAACAAGCCAATGGTCGCCGGCTTCGAGGCCGCCATGAAGCAGGATGGCAAGCCGCTCGAGGTGCACTGGTACTCGGCGAATCATGCCTTCGCCAACCCGACCGGCCAGAACTACGACAAGGAAGACGCGCAGGTGGCCTGGAAGCGCACGCTGGCGTTCTTCCACAAGAACCTGGGGTAGGCGCGGAGCGCGCGGGGGCGACCGTCCGCCCCGCCCAAATCTTCACTTGATTTCAACCGCTCGCGCCATATGTTGCGGCGCAGACGCAATCGCACGTGCGAATGGCCCCCCGGGGCATAGCCCTAGGGTACAGCTACGACGTTAGGCGTCCTTTTTGGATCGGCTGGCCTCATCGGGAGGCCGGGACCTTGAGGGGACTTCAGATGGTTGTAGCTCGCCGGGCGCGGCCGCTCGCGCCCACCGCCGCCACCGACAACAGCGAATCCGCCGGCAGCCCGCCGCGCCTGCTGGTCGTGCAGAGCTGCCCGGTCACGCCGGCTGGAATCGTCGGCGAAGTCGCCACCGAGCGCGGCGCGCAGCTCACGACGCTCTTCCCGCACCGCGGCGAGCCGCTGCCGCGCAGCAGTGCCGGCTTGGACGGGCTGATCGTCCTCGGCGGGCCTATGCATGCCGGCGACGACGCCCGCTATCCGGCCTTTCCCGCGCTGCTCGCGCTCATCCGCCGCTTCCACGCCCAGGGCAAGCCGATCTTCGGCATCTGCCTCGGCGCCCAGCTCATCGCGCGCGCCTTCGGCAAGAGCGTCTACCGCTTCGGCGGCTGCGAGGTCGGCTACCTCCCGGTCGAGATCACGGCGGCGGGCGCTGCCGATTCGCTGTTGGCCGGCCTCGCCGCGGAGCAGCGCATCATGCAGATGCACGAGGACAGCTTCGATCTGCCGGCGCGCGCCGTGCTGCTGATGCGCAACGAGACCTGCGCCAACCAGGCCTTCCGCCTGGGCCGCACGACCTACGGCTTCCAGTTCCATCTGGAAGTGACGGAGCGGGACGCCCGCAATTTCCCGCGCGACTGCTGGCCGGCCCTGCAGCGCCATTTCGGTGAGCGTGCCGAGGCCGAGGAGGCCCGCGTGCTCGCCGAGGTCGACGCGCACTATGCCACCGGAGAGCATTTCTGCCGCACGGTCACCGGGCGCTGGCTCGACCTCGTCGCCGAGTGCCGCGCCGCTGCGGCCGAGCGTCGGCGCAAGCGCGCGGCCTGAAGACGCCGCGACTACGCCGCCTCGAACAAGGCGCGGCGGCGGTGGAGTTCGGCGAACACCGTCAATTCCGACGCACCCCCCAGCCCGAGCGCCGCGGCGAAGTCCCGATCGTCGGCGCGCAGGAAGGGATTGGTGGCGAACTCGTCCTCGAGCAGCGACGGCACGGTGCCGCGCCGGTGATGGTGCAGGCTGTCGATCTGCCGGCCGCGTGCCTGCAGCCAGGGATCGTCGGGCGTAAGCGACAGCGCGAAGCGCGCATTGGCCAGCGCGCACTCGGATCCGCCGTAGAGGAGCGTCTGGGCCGGCAGCTCGCGGATCAGGCAGAGAGAGCGCCAGAGTTGCGGGGCCGTGCTCTCCATGATGCGCCCGCAGCCGAGCGGCGTCAGCGTGTCGCCGCAGAAGAGGGCGCTCGCCATCGGCATCCAATAGGCGAGATCGCCGAGAGTGTGGCCGGGCACGGCCAGCACGTCGAACTGCAGGTTTCCCAGCCGAAAGAACTCGCCGCCGCCATAGCGCACATCGAGGCCGGGAATCCGCTCGGCGTCGGCGGCAGGGCCATGCACGGCGCAGCCCGTCGCCCGCTTGATGGCCAGGGCGCCGGCGCAGCTGTGATGGTGCGTGACCAGGACGTGCTCGATCCGCCAATCCTGTGCGTGTGCCAGCTTCAAGACCGGGCTGGCGTCCACCGGATCGATGACCGCGGTGGTGCCGCTGGTGCGGTCGTGCACCAGGTAGGCGTAGTCGCCGCGCGGCGACAGGATCGGGTTGATCTGGACGGTATAGGTCGGCGAACGTGCCTCGCGCGGATCGATCTCATGCAGGCGCACGATGGAATGCAGCGCGGACGTCATGGGCGGTCACGGCCTTTCTGGACGCAGGGCCGGCAGATTCTCTGCCGACAAGCGCGGCAGGTAGGTTTAGCGCGCCAGCGGATAACGAGTGGTTAGCGGATGGCAGCGTGGAGACATTTGAATCGAATGCCGGCGATCGGCCGCGGCCTGGATCGCTCACTCCGGACGCATGCGGAACTGCAGCAGGAGCGTCCGCTGGCTGTCGGACTGGTTGTCGTCGGACAGAAGGTAGATGAAGGTCTCGCCGCCGGCGGTCATGCGCTGGCCGATCGCCTCGAAGTTGTCGACGCTCAGCGGCCGGCGCAGTACGGCCAGATGCTGCGCGCCGAACGTGGGCTGATCGGCTACAAGCGGGCCGAGGATGGAGATGCGCGCGGCCGGGCCTTCGGCCTCGGAGTACTTCCGCTCGAGCAGGAGCGAATAGGCATCCGGCTGCTCCGACACGTCCGTCGGCTCGAAGCCTTCCGAGCGATCGACTGTTCCGGCCATCCAGGTGTCGCCGCGCTCCTTCACCCTGATCCACAAGCGGCTGGACTGACCCACATCGGCCGATTCGGCGATCAGCACGAAGCCGTCGGATCCGACTGCCGCCAGGGCCTCGATCCCGCCGTTCTCGGGAAGCGCAGTCACCTCCGGCGGCACGGCGATCGCGCTGGCCGGTCCGCTGGGCACGCCGTCGACGGACGCATAGCGCCACAGCCGATGGTGGCGCTCGAAAGAGACGACGAAATGGCCGTCGGCAGTCAGGGTGATCGCCTCGGCGTCGCTCCATTCCTTGCCGGCGACCGGCTTGCCGGCCTCGTCGAGCAGCGGCTCCAAGCGCGCCGCGCCCACGCCGGTCAGCTTGCCGGCCGCGTCCTGTTTCAGCGCCAGCTTGATCCAGTGCCCGACGTCGGAAACGGCGACGAGCGAGCTTCCGTCGGGCGCCAGCACCATGCCCGAATAGCCGCCCCATTCCGGCGCCGCCGAATCGAGCGCGAAGCCGGCGACGTAGTCGAGGGAATCCACCGTCGCCTGGCCGGGATCGGCGGGATTGAGCGGCACCGGCGTGGCGGTGACCGCGATGTCCGCCGCCGTGGCCGGCGTGATGACGATCAGGCACGCCAAGAGAATGACGGAGAGTCGCATGATCGGCAGACCTGTCGCAGCCGAGCGTGCCGACGAGGCTATCACGGCCGCCAGCGGAATTGCAGCAGCAGCGGCAGCCGGGCCTGCTGAAAGGAGAATCAGAAGAAGTGAGACGATAAGCCTGCAGGAGCGCCGCGGCTCCTTCGACAATCCCAGCAACCGCGTCCGTCTTCTATTCAGAGCCCTGATTCCGGCGAAATTGCGACTCACCCTGCCGCCTGGCGCCGGCCGCCGGCCGCGCGTCGCGGCGTTGCGCGTTGCGCCGGCGCCTTCTCCTCGAACAGCTCGGCCAGCTTCTCCAGCATGGTGCCGCCGAGCTGCTCGGCGTCGACGATGGTGACGGCGCGGCGGTAGTAGCGGGTCACGTCATGGCCGATGCCGATGGCGATCAGCTCGACCGGAGACTCGGTCTCGATCCAGCCGATGACCTCGCGCAGGTGCCGTTCCAGGTAGTTGCCGGGATTGACCGAGAGCGTCGAGTCGTCCACCGGCGCGCCGTCGGAGATCACCATCATGATCTTGCGCTGCTCGCCGCGCACGACCAGGCGGTTGTGCGCCCACAAGAGCGCCTCGCCGTCGATGTTCTCCTTGAGGATGCCCTCGCGCAGCATCAGGCCCAGGCTCTTGCGCGCCCGCCGCCAGGGCGCGTCGGCGGCCTTGTAGATGATGTGGCGAAGGTCGTTGAGGCGGCCCGGGTTGGCCGGCTTGCCCGCGGCGATCCAGCGCTCGCGCGACTGCCCGCCCTTCCACATGCGCGTGGTGAAGCCGAGCACCTCCACTTTGACCCCGCAGCGCTCGAGCGTGCGCGCCAGGATGTCGGCGCTCATCGCCGCCACCGTGATCGGCCGTCCCCGCATCGAGCCGGAATTGTCGATCAGCAGCGTGACCACGGTGTCGCGGAACTCCATCTCCTTCTCGCGCTTGAAGGAGAGCGGCGTCGCCGGGTTCACCACCACGCGCGCCAGCCGCGCCGTATCCAGCAGCCCCTCCTCGAGGTCGAATTCCCAGGCCCGCGATTGCTGCGCCATCAGCCGCCGCTGCAGCCGGTTGGCGAGCTTGGCCACCACGGCGGTGAGGTGCGAGAGCTGCTGGTCGAGCAGCTGGCGCAGCCGCGTCAGCTCGTCGGGATCGCACAGCTCGGTGGCGTCGATGGTCTCGTCGAACTGCTGCGTGAAGGCCTTGTAGGTCGGCTCGTTGCGCCGCTTGTCGTCGTACTGCGGCGGCCGTCCCGGGCGGCCCGGATCCTCCTCGCCGCCCTCGGCCATCATGTCGGCGGTGGCTTCGGCCGTCGTGGTCTCGTTGTCGTCTTCGCCGGGATCGCCCTTCTGGGCGTCCATCTGGGCATAGGACTCCTGGGAGTCCTGGTCGCCGCCTTCGCCGCGGCTCTCGTTCGAATCGTCCTGCTTGTCCTGGTCTTGGGAATCCGTGTTCTCGTCCGCGGAGTCGGCATTCTCGGCGCCGAGGTCCATGTCGAGATCGGCCAGCAGCTGGCGCGCCGCCTTGGCATAGGCGCGCTGGTCGCCCATCAGCTCGGCGAGATGCGTCAGGTCGGAGCGCACCTGGTCGCTCATGTTCGGCCGCCACAGGTCGACCATGCGCTTGGCCTCGCGCGGCGGCGCCGCGCCGGTCAGCGCTTCGCGCACGAGCATGCGGATGACCTCGGGCAGCGGCCCGTCGCCGCGCTCGGTGACGCGCTGAAAGCCGCGCTGCCGGCAATGCTCGGAGAGCGCCGCTGCCAGGTTCTCGGAGACGCCCACCATCTGCCGCGCGCCGATCGCCTCGACCCGCGCCTGCTCGACCGCATCGAACACGGCGCGCGCCAGCTCGCCGCTCGGGGCTTCGCGCGCATGCAGCATGGCGTTGTGGTGGCGCAGCTTCAGCGCGATGGCATCGGCCTCGCCCCGCACGTTGGCCACCTCGTTGGCCGGCAGCTCGTGCGCCGGCGGCGGCAGCCGCGCCTCCGTGCCGAACAGCCCGTGCTGCCCCGGCGCGAACGACACCGTCAGGTCGTCGCGCTCGGCGATCGCGCGCATGGCGCAGCCGGTGACGCGCTTGAACTCGTCGATGCGGGTCTCGCGGTCGGTCATGGGACGTCGGCGGAGGGCGTCGCGCCGGTCACACCAGCATCGCCTTGCCGCCGAGCTTCAACTCCGTCCCCATGCAGCGCTGGTAGTATTCGGCCACGACCGGCCGCTCCAGCTCGTCGCACTTGTTGAGGAAGGTCACCTTGAAGCCGAAGGCGACGTCGTTGAAGATGCGCGCGTTCTCCGCCCACGTGATGACCGTGCGCGGCGACATCACCGTGGAGATGTCGCCGTTGATGAAGCCTGCGCGCGTGAGGTCGGCAAGCCGCACCATGGCGGCGATGGTCTTGCGGCCGTCGTCGCTGTCGTAGGTCGGCGCCTTCGCCAGCACGATGTTCACCTCGTCGTCGTGCGGCAGGTAGTTCAGCGTCGACACGATGTTCCAGCGGTCCATCTGGCCCTGGTTGATCTGCTGGGTGCCGTGATAGAGGCCGGAGGTGTCGCCGAGGCCGACCGTGTTGGCGGTCGAGAACAGGCGGAAGGCGGGGTGCGGCCGGATCACGCGGTTCTGGTCGAGCAGGGTGAGCTTGCCCTCCACCTCCAGCACGCGCTGGATCACGAACATCACGTCGGGCCGGCCGGCGTCGTATTCGTCGAACACCAGGGCGGTCGGGTTCTGCAGCGCCCACGGCAGCAGCCCCTCGCGGAACTCCGTCACCTGCTTGCCGTCGCGCAGCACGATGGCATCCTTGCCGACCAGATCGATGCGGCTGATGTGGCTGTCGAGGTTCACGCGGATGCACGGCCAGTTGAGGCGCGCCGCCACCTGCTCGATGTGCGTCGACTTGCCGGTGCCGTGATAGCCGCAGATCATGACGCGGCGGTTGTAGGCAAAGCCGGCGAGGATCGCGAGCGTGGTGTCGTGATCGAAGCGGTAGGCCTCGTCGATGTCGGGCACATGCTCGGCCGGCTGGCTGAACGCCGGCACCTGCATGTCGCAGTCGATGCCGAAGGTCTGCTGGACGGAGATGGTGATATCCGGAAGCCGCGCGCCCCCGTTGCTCTGGGTTTTCTGTGTCGTCGCCATAATCTGCTTTCTGGTCTAGGGCGCCCGCTCGTCAAACCTCGATGGGGCGCTTCCGCAAAGTGGAGTACGCCTGGTTGATGACTTTTAGCCGTTCCTCCGCCTGTCTGTCGCCCCCGTTTGCGTCGGGGTGGTAGCGCTTGACCAAGCGCTTGTAGCGGGCCTTGATCTCGGCCCGAGTGGCCGTGGGGGCCAGGCCCAAGACTGCCAGGGCTTTCTCACCGGTCGTCGCCCCCGGCGGCTGTTCCTGTCGCCGTCGCGACCGATTATCGCCTGCTTCTGCCTCGCCCTCAACGCCGAAGGCTTCGGCAAAACCGGCCATGGCCGCGTCCAACCGCACGCTGTGCCAGCTGCCCAGCCGCCAGGTCGGCCGCTCCCAGCAGGCTTGCGCCCGCACCTGGGCCTCGAAATCGGCCTCCTTGAACCCGGCGCAATAGTCCCAGGCGCGGTTGTAGGCCCGCACATGCTCGAGGCAGAACCAGTAATATTCGCGCAGCCGCGCCCGCGACTTGGGCGCCCGGTAGAGGCCGGGCTCGCCGCAATCGGGGTGCTGGCAGCGGGCCTCCGCGCCTGCAGGGTCCGCCGCCACGGCCGGCCGATGATCGGTATCTGTACTCACCGGAAGAATATGGAGGGCAGGGGCCACCCTGGCAAGCGAGGTCGGCCCGCCCAATGTCTCGATACATTGCCAGCGAGGTGAAAGCAGGGCTTTTCCGAGCCTTACACGCAGTAGATGATGGGCCTCCCCTCGTATGTCACGCCGGCGAAGCCGGGGTCATATTCCAGAGGCCTGTGTCTATGGACCCCGGCTTCGCCGCGGTGACAGTGAGACTTACAAGAGGAAGCGCCCGCCATGAATCTCGACAGCCTGCTGCAGACCACGCTCGACCGCTGCGTGAAGGGCGTGCCGGCCGCTGCGGCGCCCATCAAACTCGGCGAGGTCGGCCGGCGCGGCTGGAATCTGCTGAAGGGCGATCTGCCGCTGCCGGTCGCCGTCATCAAGCGAGCGGCACTCGATCACAACAGCCGCTGGATGCGCGGCTTCCTCGAGCTGACCGATGCGAAGATCGCGCCCCACGGCAAGACCACCATGGCGCCGCAGCTGTTCGCCAAGCAGCTCGCCGACGGCGCCTGGGGCATCACCGTCGCCAGCGTCGGGCAGATGCTGGTCGCCCGCAGCTTCGGCGTCGACCGCATCGTGCTCGCCAACCAGCTCGTCGGCCGCCAGGAGATCGCGACCGTCGCCGAGGAGCTGCGCCGCGATCCCAAGCTCGATTTTTACTGCCTCGTCGATTCGCTGGACGGCGTAAGCCGCCTCGTCGAGGCGACGGCCAAGGCCGCGATCGGCCGCCCGCTCCAGGTCCTGCTCGAAGGCGGCATCATGGGCGCGCGCACGGGCTGCCGCACGACCGCGGACGCGCTGGCCGTCGCGCGCGCCGTGAAGGATGCGCCGCAGCTGGCGCTGCGCGGCGTCGAAGGCTTCGAAGGCCTGCTCACCTCCGGCCCGGCGGCCGAGCAGGATGCCAAGGTGTCCGCCTTCCTCGACTACCTCGTGGAGATCGCGCGTCTGTGCGCGGCCGAGAAGCTGTTCGCGCCCGGGCCGATCATCCTCACCGCCGGCGGCTCGGCCTTCTTCGATCTGGCTGCTGCTCGCCTGCACAACGCCGCGCCCCAGGGCGTCGAGGTCGTGATCCGCAGCGGCTGCTATCTGACCCACGATTCGAAATCCTACCGCGACATGGTCGCCCGCCTCGAGCAGCGCATGCCGGCGGCGAAGTCGCTGGGCGAAGGGCTGAAGCCCGCGCTCGAGGTCTGGGCCTACGTGCAGTCGCGGCCCGAGCCCGGCCGCATGATCGCCACCATGGGCAAGCGCGACGTCGGCTTCGACGTGACCCTGCCGATCCTCGAACAGTGGTATCGCCCCGGCGCGCATACGGCGCCCCAACCGGCCGGCAGCCTCGGCGCGGTGGTCGCGCTCAACGATCAGCACGCCCACATCGAGATACCGAAGGACGCTCCCTTCCGGGTCGGCGACCTCCTCTCCTTCGGCGTCTCGCACCCCTGCACCACCTTCGACCGTTGGCAGCTGCTCTACGAGATCGACGAGCGGCACAACGTCGTCGGCGCGATCA
Source organism: Candidatus Acidiferrum sp. (assembly GCA_035518775.1). Classification (GTDB taxonomy): domain Bacteria; phylum Pseudomonadota; class Alphaproteobacteria; order Dongiales; family Dongiaceae; genus JBGPEQ01. Next base: position 13,414 of record DATIXH010000431.1, on the reverse strand, counting down.
GGACGTTCTTCTGAGCACGCCCCCGATGGGGGCTCGTCAGGCCGGGCGGCGCGCGGCCGGCATGGCGTCGTTCCGCACGAGCCTGTCGATCGCGGCGGATAGATCTTCTTTCGAGTAGGGCTTGCGCAGGAGCGTGACGCCCTCGTCCAGCACGCCGCCATGGACGATCACGTTCTCGTCGTAGCCGGTCGTGTAGATGACCTTCAGATGTGGCGCATGCGCCTGCGCCACGCCGGCGAGATCGCGCCCCGACATGCCCTTGGGCAGGATCACGTCGGTAAACAGGACGTCGATGCGGCCGCCACGCTGCAGGGCGGCGAGGGCGGCGGGTCCGTCGGCTGCCTCGATGACCGTGAAGCCCAGGCTGCGCAGCATCGTCGCGGCGGTGCGGAGCACGTCGGGCTCGTCCTCGACGACCAGCACGGTGATGTTGCGCACGCCGACGAGGCGCGGGCGCGGCTTGGCCGCCGGCTCGACCGCGGTCTCGGCTGTCGTCGGCAGCAGCAGGCGCACGGTGGTTCCCTTGCCGGCCGCGCTGACGATCTCCATGGCGCCGCCGGACTGTTTGACGAATCCGTGCACCATGCTGAGGCCGAGGCCGGTTCCCTTGCCGATCTCCTTGGTCGTGAAGAACGGCTCGATCGCGTGAGCGGCGACCTCCGGCGACATGCCCGTTCCCGCGTCAGTCACCTCGATCGCCACGTAGCGCCCGGGAGCGACGTCGAGGTCGCAGGCCCGGTGATTCCCCATCAGGACGTCCTCGGCGCGAATGAGAATGACTCCGCCGTCCGGCATGGCATCGCGCGCATTGATGACGAGATTGATGAGGGCGTTGTCGAGCTGGGTCGTGTCGGCGAGGGCGCGCGACACGTCTGCCGACACATCGACACGGATCGTGTACTGGGCCCCGATCGTGGCGCGCATCAGGTTCTCGAGCCCGCGGAGTTCGTCCTTGGGGCTGAAGGGCACGGGACGCAGGGGCTGCCGGCGCGAGAAGGCCAGCAGCTGATGGGTCAGCTCGGCGCCGCGCCGTCCGGCACGGATCAGGCGCTCCACGATCTCGGCGGCGTTTTGCTGGCCGCCCAGCATGTCGTTGAGGGTGTCGAGGTTGCCGAGGATGGTCTGCAGGAGGTTGTTGAACTCGTGCGCGATGCCGCCGGTCAGCTGTCCTATGGCCTTGAGGCGCTGCGACTGGCGAAGGTTCTCCTCGGTCCGCTTCTGCTCGGTGATGTCGGCTGCGATGCCGATCATGCCGTCCAACGCGCCGCCGGTGCCCGGGCGCGGCGCAGTCCACACGGATACATCGATCATCGAACCGTCTTTGCGGAGGCGGCGCGTCTCGAAGGACTGTAACGGGCCGGCGCCGGCCGACGCTTCCAGCAGGAGGCGGAGTTCGCCGCGTCGGTCGTCCGGAATCGTCGGCAGCGGCCGCCCCATCAGTTCCTCGGCGCGCCAGCCGAACATCTTTTCGGCCGCCGGGTTCCAGGAGCATACGCAACCGTTGCGGTCGACTTCGACGATGGCGAGCGGCGTCGCCGCGATCATCGTCTGGAGGCGGCGGCTGGCGGCCTCGGCGGCGGCCCGGGCCGCGACCAGCTCGATCTCGCGTTGCTGGCGCGCGGTGCTGTCGCGGACGGCCGCGCATACCAACACGCGATCGTCCACTTGGACGGGACTGAGGCTCACCTCGACCGGGAATTCCGTGCCGTCCTTGCGCCGGCCGGTCAGGTCGCGGCCCGATCTCATCGGCCGGACCTGCGGCGCTCGCTGATAAGCGGTGCGGTGGCCCACATGCGCGGCGCGCAGCGGTTCGGGAATGAGCATCTCGACGGGCTCGCCCAGCAACTCCTTGCGGGCGTAGCCGAAGATCCGTTCGGTCTGCGCATTGACCAGGACGATCCGACCCTGCGCGTCTGCAACGATGGTCGCGTCCGGTGCCGACTCCAGCAAGCTGTGAAACTGTGCGTCGGCCTTCGCCTGTTCCGCGCCGAGCCGGCTCGCCAACTCCAGGCGCTGGCGCTCGGCATCGACCTTGTCGACCGCCGCCACGCTCCACAGGAGCGTGGCGGCGAAGACCGCGACGAAGGCGACGATGAGCAGCAGGGCGGCGGCGGCGGGCGTGAGGAAGCTGAGCTCCGCGGCCCACCGCAGCGGATATTCCAGCGCGGCCGGCGCCAGAACGGCCACCGGCAGCAGCCGGCGGGCGGTGGCGCCGGCGGCGCGCGGACTCGTGATCAACCGCATGAGTCCGCGATCGGGCCGCGCCAGAAGGACGCCCGCGCCGAGCAGCAAGTGCGCGACCGCTGTATGGAAGGCCATCGAGGAGTAGCCGGGAATCGTGTAGAGGGCCGGTGCACCGTACAGATAGCCGGCGATGGCCAGATAGGCTCCCGCGATGACCGTGCCGGCCAGGAGGTCGATGATCGGCGCGGTCCTGTGCCGGAACGACAGCAGAGCGACGGCGATCAGCAGGAAGAGGCCGGCGGTCGTCGGTGCCGGCCGGCCCGGATGCAGGGCGGCCGGCGTCGTCGGGTCGGCGAACAGCAGCTGGTCGATGCCGAAGTCGTAGTCGAGCGCATAGGCGGCGATGGTGAGCAACGCGATCGCCGCCACCGCTGCGGCGGCGAGATAGCCCGCGCGACGCCGCGCCGGCGGGATCTCGACCGGCGTGAGCAGCCACAGGGCCAGACCCGCCAGCAGGAAGCCGAGCGCGGTATTCGGCTTCATCGTGGCCCAGTGCGGGTTGAGGCTCTTCAGAGCCGGGACATCGAAGAGCCAGCCGGTGAAGACCGCGAATCCCGTCAGCGCAACCGCAGCGGCCGCAGTCGTGGCCAACCGCTCGACCGATCGCGGGCGCGGCCCGTCTTCCCGGTATTCTGTCATCGACAAAATGCTAGCCTCTAGAGGGGAGCGGACGGCCTTAAATAGAGAAAGATGGCCTGATCGCCTGCGGGCGTCGTTGACCCAGATCAACCGTCGCGATCGCCGAGCCCCGGCCGTCCCTTGGCCGAGAACGGCGGCATACGGGACGGGCCGGTGCTGAGCGGAACATCCGGTCCTGCTCCTCTCCCAGGCATTGGAATCCGCATCAATGGACTCCTCGTCCACCCGGCGATAGAATTCTGCCTCATCGCGAGCCCCGTAGGGCTACGATGCGGATTCCCATCTGCGGCTGTTCATGGTTGCCCTTGCGACGATCGCCTCTCAGGGTCTTGTAGCGCGCGCAAGGCAAACCGGCCGGCTGGTGACCCGGGATCTGTCCGTGGCGGGGCTGGCCGCCTTGGCGGCCACGTCCGCGGGTTACTACTTCGGTGCCCGGCTCGGTTTCCAACTGCGGTTTCCGGATTCGCCGCATTCCGTGCTTTGGCCGCCCAATGCGATTCTGCTCGCCGCGCTGCTGTTGCTGCCGGTGCGGTCGTGGTGGTGGTGCCTGCTTGCAGTGCTGCCGGCCCATGTGGCCATCAGCCTTCCCGCGGGCCTGCCCTGGACCACGCTTCTGGGCCTCTATCTCACGAATGCGTCTCAGGCCGTGCTAGGGGCGGCGCTGTTCAATGGCTGCGCCCGCCGCTATGCGGGTCGGAGCGCGCATGCGCGGACGATCATCTTCATCGTGTGCGGAGTCTTCGCCGCGCCGATCGCTCTATCCTTTGCCGATGTCGCGATCGCAGTTCTGACGCAATGGACGAGCAACGACTACTGGCAGGCCTGGCGCCTGCGCTTCCTGTCGAATGCAGCCTCCGCCGTCATCATCGTTCCACCCGTGCTGGCCACCGCTCAGGCCTGCAGCGTGTGGAGGACGCCCCCTCTGCGACGAGCCATCGAAGGATGCGCGCTGGCGCTCTGCATGGCCGGGCTCGGCGCGTTCGTCATCCTGGGAGGGGCTGCAGTCTACCGATATCTCCCCTTGTTGGTTTGCGGATTCCTGCCTTTGCTCCTGTGGGGGGCCATGCGCTTCGGCCAACTCGGCGCGAGCTGGACCCTGCTGGGCCTCGCGGCCGTGACCATGGAGAGCATCATGCGATGGCCGGTCGGCTTTGCCGGTCAGGAAGAGATCCTCATGCTGCAGTCGATCTCTCTGTTGATCGCGATTCCGGTTCTCTATCTCGGGGCGCTCCATAGCGACCTGCGCCGCTATGTGCAGGATCTCGATACGATCGCCGAGCGCTACAGCATGGCCACGGTCGCGGCCTCGATCGCCGTCTGGGATTGGAATCCGCGCACCGATGCCTTCTTCGTGCACCCGCATCTCCGGCGGCTCCTCGGCTACGACGAGCGGGAGGTCACGAGCACCCTCGCGGAGTGGATGCGGCACTACCATCCCGAAGACCGGGACAGCGTGTTGCGGCCGGCGCAGGCCTGCGTCCGCGGCGACAGCGCCGGTTTCGAGGTCGAGCACCGGCTCTTCCACGCCGATGGAAGCACGCGCTGGTTCCTGACGCGCGGAGCAGCGGTGCGCGGCAAGGGCGGTAGCGACGTCAAGCTCGTCGGGACCTGCGTCGATGTCACCGAACGCCGGCGCATCGAGGACGAGCTGCGCAACCTGCGCCATGAATTGGCGCATCTCACGCGCGTTGGCATGCTCGGCGAGCTGTCAGGCGCGCTGGCGCACGAGATCAATCAGCCGCTGGCCTCGATCCTCGGCAATGCCCAGGCGGCCCAGCGCCTCATCGTTCGGGAACCTCCTGACCTGGCGGAGATCCGGGAAGCCCTGAAGGACATCGCCGACGCCGGCAAGCGCGCTGGAAACGTGATTCACCAGCTGCGCGACATGCTGAAGAAGGGCGAGGCCCAGTTCCGGCCGCTCGACGTCAATTCGATTGTCGGCGAGGTGCTCAATCTCGCGCACAGCGATCTGATCGCCCACCAGGTGACGGCCGTCAGACGGTTCGCGTTCTATCTGCCCCGCGTGCTGGGCGACCGCGTGCAGCTGCAGCAGGTGCTCTTGAATTTCATCATGAATGCCTGCGAAGCCATGAAGGGGACCGCGCTGGACAGGCGCATCCTGACGGTCATAACGGCCCCCGCGGACGATGAGTGCGTCGAGATCTGCCTGGTCGATACGGGCAGCGGGATCTCGCCGGACCTGCATGAGCGCCTGTTCGAGCCGTTCGTCACGACGAAGAAGGACGGCTTGGGCCTCGGTCTTTCCATCTGCCGCTCGATCGTCTCCGCCCACGGCGGCAGACTCTGGGCCGAGAACAACGCCGAGTGCGGCGCCGCCTTCCATATCGTCTTGCCCGCCTGCCGCGCGTAAACAGATAGGATCATCAAGACGTATCCCCCACTCTAACCCTCCCCCGTGAGGGCCCCTTGAGGGGCAGGGCAATCGCATATGAACGCCAAGGCGCCTTGTGCTGCGGGGCGCGGCCGCTTGTTCACGCGGAGACGCGGAGAACTGTAGGGGCGTGCTGCGCGCGCCCGTGGCGCCGTTGCTCCGGTGTCTGCAATGTGCACGTTCCCTCTATCGCCGGGCGCGCGCTGCGCGCCCCGACAATTGCCCTGCCTTGAGAGGGAGGGTCAGGGTGGAGAGCGGCTCTGGTCTAGTTCCCGTTCAGCGCTTGCCGGACTTGGCCCGAACCTTCTCGCCCACGCCGCGCGCGAACGTGGCCGTCGCGCGGCCGCCCTCGATCAGATACCCGGCGTCGGAGCCGAAGGTGAAGAGCCTGTAGCCCATGCCGGCATAGACCTCCAGCCGCTCGTTCGACACGGCGTCAATGCCGACGCAGCGGCCGACCGACTGGCCGGCCGCGACGACGCGCTTCAGCGCCTCGATCATGCGCGGGTCCGTCGTTCCCACCGGCAGGCCGAGGGAGCCCGCGAGATCGGCCGGCCCGACGAACAGCGCATCGATGCCGGGCACGGCCGCGATCTCGGCCGCGCGCTCGACGGCGCCCGCGCTTTCGATCTGCACGACGATCGCGGTGCGCTCGTTGGCGCTCGCGATGTAGCTCTGGAAATCCATGTAGTAGTTGGCAGCGCGCCACGGCCCCATGCCGCGCCGGCCCTGCGGCGGATATTTCGCCGCCGCGACCACCGCCGCCGCCTCCGCCGCCGTCTCCACCATCGGCACCATCAGCCCGTCGACGCCGACGTCGAGCGCCGCCTTGATGAGATCGGCGCTGTTGGTCTGCACGCGATAGATGATCGGGCAGCCGCGCCGTTCGGCCGCCAGTGCCAGCGGCACCAGCTCCGACGGGTTGATCGGCGCATGCTCGCCGTCGATCAGCAGATAGTCGAACCCGGCCTGCGCCAGGATCTCGACCACGGCCGGATCGGGAATCTGCAGCCACGTGCCCACGACCATCTGGCCGCCGACGATCTTCTCGCGCAACGCTATCGCCATCCGAATTGCTGCTCCTATCGCATTGAGGTTCCGCGCACTCTACCGCCGCTTCGTTTCGCGTGCAGGCCATTTGCCGCCGCGAACCGGCTCTGAAGTGACCGAATCTGGTAAAGCCTAATGCTCTGAAATTCAAAGCTAATTTTTTGATCCATAGGGTCGTTTTGCAGAATCGCGTTGTTCCGGATTTTCAGTCCACCCCATAGGCCGCCGCGCTCTTCACCCCGCGGTGGAAGCGGAGCTTCTGGAGGTACTCCAGCGGGTCCTTCGGCCTCACGAACGCGCCGGCCGGGTGGTTCAGCCAATCATAGAGCCGGGTCAGGAGGAAGCGCAGGGCGCTGCCGCGGGCGAGCAGGGGGAGCGCGGCCATCTCGGCCGGCGGGATCGGCCGCACCTTGTGATAGGCGGCGATCATCAGCCGCGCCTTGGTGGCGTTGAAGCTGTGGTCCGGCTCGAAGCACCAGGCGTTCAGGCAGATGGCCAGGTCGTAGGCATAGAAGTCGTTGCAGGCGAAGTAGAAATCGATGACGCCCGAGAGCCGGTCGCCGAGGAAGAACACGTTGTCCGGGAACAGGTCGGCGTGAATCACACCCGCCGCCAGATCCTGCGGCCAGCCGGCCTCGAAGGTCGCCAACTCGCCCGCGATCTCCTCGGCGAGCCTGGGCGCGACCTCATGCGCCCGCGCCGCCGTCGCCTCCGCCAGCCTCCGCCAACCGGCGACCGACAGGTTGTTGGCGCGGAAGCCACGGTAGTCGGCGCCCGCCTGATGCATGCGCGCCATGGCCTCGCCCAGCAGCTGGCATTGCCGCGCCGTCGGCCGCCGCGGCCACATGCCGTCGAGGAAGCTGATGATGGCCGCCGGCCGTCCGCACAGTTCGCCCAGCGCCGAGCCCGAGCGCTGATGCAGCGGCGTCGGGCAGACGAAGCCCTTGGCTGCCAGATGCTCCATCAGCCCCAGGAAGAACGGGAGGTCGGCGCGCGCCACCCGCTTCTCGTAGAGGGTGAGGATGTAGCTGCCACGGTCGGTGGAGAGCAGGAAGTTGCTGTTCTCGACGCCCTCGGCGATGCCCTTGCAGGAGACCGGCTGGCCGATGTCGTAGAGCGCGACGAAGGCCTCCAGGTCGCCGTTCGAGACTTCGGTATAGACGGCCATGGAGCGCGGCTGGTCCTGCCGGGGAAGGGATCAGGCGGTGAGCGCCCTTGGCAGCTTGAAATGCACGCTTTCTTCGATGACGGCAAGTTCCTCGATGGTGACCGCGAAGCGCTCGCGGCAGGCCGCGATCACCTCCTGCACCAGCACCTCGGGCGCCGAGGCCCCGGCCGTGATCCCCAAGCGGTGCACGCCGTCGAACCAGCGCCAGTCGATGTCGGCCGCCCGCCGCACCAGCCAGGCCCGGTCGCAGCCGGCGCTTTTGGCCACCTCGACCAGCCGCACCGAGTTCGAGGAATTGGGCGCGCCCACGATCAGCATGGCGTCGCAGGCCGGCGCGATCGACTTCACGGCCGCCTGCCGGTTGGTGGTGGCGTAGCAGATGTCCTCGCGCCGCGGACCGTAGACCTGCGGGAAGCGGCGCTGCAGCACGGCGATGATCGTGGCCGCCTCGTCGACGGCCAGCGTGGTCTGGGTGATGTAGGCGACGGGGCGGCCCTTCGGCACCTCCACGGCCTCGGCATCACCCTCCGATTCGACCAGGGTCACCGCGCCCGCCGGCAGCTGGCCCATCGTGCCGATCACCTCGGGATGGCCGGCGTGGCCGATGAGCAGGATGTGGCGGCCGGCGCCGTAGTGGCGCTCGGCCTCGCGGTGCACCTTGCTGACCAGCGGGCAGGTGGCGTCGAGCGAGATCAGGTGCCGCCGGCCGGCTTCGACCGGCACCGACTTCGGCACGCCATGGGCGGAGAACACGACGGGGGCCCCGGTCGGCACCTCGTCGAGCTCGTCCACAAACACCGCGCCCTTGGCCTCCAGGCTCTCGACGACGTAGCGGTTGTGCACGATCTCGTGGCGCACATAGACCGGCGCGCCGTAACGCTCGAGCGCGCGCTCGACGATCTGGACGGCGCGCTCGACCCCGGCGCAGAAACCGCGCGGCGCGGCGAGAAGGAGGGTGATGGGCGGGTGGATCATCGGTGTGTCCTGGATATGAGCGGTCTCCCGCTCCTCTGCAACCGCCTTGTGCAATCGCGGGGCGTTAACTAAATTCGCCCAGCCGCGGCCGCGCCCGCGGCCGGGACATTAGACCAGGGGCTCAGGGGAAGGAAAGTACAACATGGCAGAACCGATCCCGGCGCAAAAGTCGCCCTATCCCGTCGATGTGGAGGCCGGCAAGAAGTACTGGTGGTGCGCCTGCGGCCGCAGCGCCAAGCAGCCCTTCTGCGACGGCAGCCACAAGGCGGTCGGCTTGGCGCCCCTGGAATACACGGCGACTGCGACAACACAAGTATGGTTTTGTGGCTGCAAGTCGACAAAGTCGCAGCCGACCTGCGACGGCACCCATAAGACCCTCTAGACCGCCCACATCCCCTCCATGAATCGGTCATCCGCCCTGCGGCTCGCGCTCCTTTGCGCCGCGCCGCTCCTGCTGGGCTCCTGTGAGACCCTGAAATCCATCAACTTCAATCCGAAGCCGCCGGCTCCGCCGCCTTGCCCGCGGGCCGTCATCGGCGACAACGTCGGCCGGCTGACGCGTTTCTCCGGCGCCGACAAGGACCCGGCAAACGTCGTGTTCGAGGCCGAGATCGGCGACCTCACGGGCAGCTGCGTCTACAACGATGACAACATCGAGGTGGACATGCGGGTGCAGCTCTTCGCTACGCGCGGGCCGGCCGCGAAAGACGGCAATGCCAAGTTCAACTACTTCGTAGCGGTCGCGCGTACCGACAAGACGATCCTGTCGCGCGACAGCTTCGACACAGAGATCGAGTTGACGGCCGACAAGCCCCGCAACGAGACCGCCGACGACATCGTCCAGACGATCCCGATCAAAGAGGGCCAATCGGGCGCCGATCTCGTCATCGTCGTCGGCCTCGAGATGACGCCCGACGAACTCGAGTACAACCGCAAGCGGGGCCGCTGACGCGCGCGCCTTGCCGCGCCTACCCAGTTACGCTTTGAGGCTTGACCGCGGACTCCCGGAGGAGGAATCTGTCGCCCGCGCGCGGGAGAGACCGGCAGGTATGGCCGGAGCCGAAGGAGCAACCGCCCCGGAAACTCTCAGGCAAAAGGACCGCGCGGCACGAAGGCACTCTGGAAAGTAGGCGCCGGCGCGGCAGGGTCCGCGGCGCCGCCTCACCGAAGGGGTAAGCCGCGTGACCGCAAGCTCGCTCGCGGTCGGCGGTGAATCTTTCAGGTCCGCAGACAGAGGGGGCGCCGTGGCGACGGTTCGTCGCCGTGGCCGGTCCCATTGTCGGAGGACGTCTGTTGAGCGATTCCGGTCAGTCCCTGAGACGTACGCCGCTGCATGCGCTGCACGTCGAACTCGGCGCCAAGCTCGTGCCGTTCGCCGGCTATGAGATGCCGGTGCAATATCCCACCGGCATCCTGACGGAGCATCAGCACACGCGTGCCGCTGCCGGCCTGTTCGATGTTTCGCATATGGGCCAGGTGCGGCTGACGGGGAAGGGTGGGGCCGGCACCGCGAAAGCGCTGGAAGCGCTCGTGCCCGCCGACATCCAGGCGCTCACGCCCGGCCAGATGCGCTACACCCAGTTCACCAACGACAAGGGTGGCATCCTCGACGACCTCATGGTCGCCAGCACCGGCGATCACCTCATGCTCGTGGTGAACGCCTCCTGCAAGGAGGCCGACGCCGCGCATCTGCAGCGCCATCTCGCGGCGAGCTGCGACATCGAGCAGCTTTCCACCCGCGCGCTGATCGCCCTGCAGGGACCGAAGGCGGCGGAGGTGCTTGCGCGATTCGCACCGCAATGCCGCGCGATGCGATTCATGACCGCGGCCTTCCTCGCCATCGACGGCGTCAACTGCTACGCAACGCGCTCCGGCTATACCGGCGAGGACGGCTACGAGATCTCCATGCCGGGCGAGGCGGCGGAGCGGCTGACTCGCCGCCTGCTGGCGGAGCCGGAAGTGAAGCCGATCGGGCTCGGCGCCCGCGATTCCCTGCGGCTGGAGGCCGGGCTCTGTCTCTACGGCAACGATATCGACCAGACGACCACGCCGGTTGAAGCGGCGCTCACTTGGTCGATCGGCAAGCGGCGGCGCAGCGAAGGCGGCTTCATCGGCGCCGATGTCATCCTGTGCCAGCTGAAGGAAGGGGCGTCGCGCCGCCTCGTCGGCATCAAGCCCGAGGGCCGCGCGCCGGTGCGCGCGCACGCCGAGATCCAGGACAGGAGCGGCCGCCGCATCGGCGAGGTCACCAGCGGCGGCTTCGGGCCGGCGGCCAATGCGCCGGTCGCGATGGGCTATGTCGAGATCAAGCACGCCGCGCCCGGGACCGACCTGCAGGTCATCGTCCGTGACAAGGCGCTGCCGGCCAAGGTGGCGCGGCTGCCGTTCGTACCGCATCGCTACTACAGAGGCTGAGGGAAACACCGATGAGCACCGTGAAGTTCACCGAGGAGCATGAGTGGATCAAGGTCGAGGGCGATACCGGCACCGTCGGCATTACGCCCTACGCGCAGGAGCAGCTCGGCGACGTCGTCTATGTCGAGCTGCCGGCGGTCGGCAAGCAGGTCGAGAAGGGCAAGGAGATGGCCGTCGTCGAATCGGTGAAGGCGGCGAGCGAGGTCTACGCGCCGGTCAGCGGCGCGATCGTCGCCGTCAACGACAAGCTCGCGGGCGAGCCCGCTACCGTCAACGCCGAGCCCATGGCCGGCGGCTGGTTCGTGAAGATAAAGCTCAGCAAGCCGGACGAGCTGAACGGCCTGATGGACCAAGCCGCCTACGATAAATACGTCAAGGGACTGCACTGATGCGCTATCTGCCGCTCACCGACGCCGATCGTCGGACCATGCTGGCGAAGATCGGCGTGCCCTCGGTCGACAGCCTGTTCCGCGACGTGCCGGAACGGGCGCGCTTCGGCAAGATCGATCTGCCAGATCACCTGGGCGAGCTGGAGGTGGAGCGCGCGATCTCCGCCATGGCAGCGAAGAACCTTGGTACCGGCCGCGCACCCTCCTTCCTCGGCGCCGGTGCCTATCGCCATCACGTGCCGTCGTCGGTGGATCACCTGATCCAGCGCGGCGAGTTCCTGACATCCTACACGCCCTATCAGCCAGAGGTGACGCAGGGCACGCTCGAATATCTCTTCGAGTTCCAGACCCAAGTCGCGCTGATCGCCGACATGGATGTCGCCAACGCCTCGATGTATGACGGCGCCACCGCCACCGCCGAGGCGGTGATGATGGCCAACCGCGTCACCCGTCGCAGCAAGGCGGTCCTGTCCGGCGGCCTGCATCCGCATTACCGCGAGATCGTCGCGACGCACGCGCACTTCGGCGGCTTCACGGCCGAGTTTCTGCCGCCCGATCCACAGGGGCAGGAGAGCCTGCTCGATCGCATCGACAACCAGACCTCCTGTGTCGTCGTGCAGAATCCCGGCTTCTTCGGCCATCTGCGCGATTACGCCGCGCTGGCGCAAGCCTGCCAGAAGGCCGGCGCGCTGCTGATCGTCGCCGTGGCCGAGATCGTCTCGCTCGGCGCGGTCAAGCCGCCGGGCGCCATGGGTGCCGACATCGTCGCCGCCGAAGGCCAGTCGCTCGGCAACGCGCTCGGCTTCGGCGGGCCCTATGTCGGCCTGTTCGCGACGCGCGAGAAGTATGTCCGGCAGATGCCGGGCCGCTTGGTCGGCCAGACCGTCGATACCGATGGTCGCCGCGGCTGGGTGCTCACGCTGTCGACGCGCGAGCAGCACATCCGGCGCGAGAAGGCCACCAGCAACATCTGCACCAACTCCGGCCTGTGCGCGCTCGCCTTCACGATCCATCTGACGATCCTAGGCGAGGCCGGCTTCACCCGTCTGGCCGATTTGAATCATGCGACGGCCGTGCGCCTCGCCGAGCGCCTGTCGTCCGTGAAAGGCGTCGAGGTCGTGAACGACACCTTCTTCAACGAGTTCACAGTCAGGCTGCCGAAGCCGGCGACGTCCGTCATCGACGCGCTCGCCGACCGCGGCATCCTCGGCGGCGTCCCGGTCTCGCGCCTCTATCCGAAGGAGTCGGCGCTCGCGGATCTGCTCTTGCTTGCTGCGACCGAGACCAACACCGACGCGGACATTGATGCGCTCGTCCGCGCTCTCAAGGAGGTGCTGTGATGCAGCGCGATCCCGTCACCGGCACCTTCAGCGGCAATCGCGGCCTGCAGATCGAGGAGCCGCTGATCTTCGAGCAGGATGCTCCCGGCCGCACCGGCGTCGATCTCCCGGAGCCGCCGCAAGTGAAGAGCCGCCTCGGCGGCATCGAGCGCAAGGGCGCCATCGGCCTGCCCGGCCTGTCCGAGCCGCAGGTCGTGCGCCATTACACGCGCCTGTCGCAGAAGAACTACGCCATCGATACCGGGCTCTATCCCCTCGGCTCCTGCACGATGAAGCATAACCCGCGCCTCAACGAGAAGATGGTGCGGCTGCCGGGTCTCGCCGATCTGCATCCGCTCCAGCCCGTGAAGACCGTGCAGGGCGCGCTCGAGCTGATCGACCAGCTCGCCCATTGGCTGAAGACGCTCACGGGCATGCCGGCAGTGGCGCTCTCGCCCGGCGCCGGCGCCCATGGCGAGCTCTGCGGCATCATGGCGATCCGCGCCGCCCACGAGGCGAAGGGCGAGGGCCACCGCAAGCGCATCCTGGTGCCGGAGTCAGCGCATGGCACCAACCCGGCGACCGCCGCCGGCGTCGGCTACGCGGTCGATCCGATCCCCGCCAACGAGCGCGGGCGCGTCGATCTCGCCGCCTTCAAGGCGAAGCTCGGCGCCGACGTCGCGGGCATCATGATCACGAACCCGAACACCTGCGGGCTGTTCGAGAACGACATCATGGAGATCGCCGAGGCCATCCATGGCGTCGGCGCCTACTTCTACGGCGACGGCGCCAACTTCAACGCCATCGTCGGGCGCGTGCGGCC
>DATIXH010000430.1:0-6458 GCA_035518775.1 Candidatus Acidiferrum sp. | reverse complement strand
CCCTTGCCGCCATAGTTGCCGTCTTCGATGTACATCTTCGCGTTGTCCCATGCGCCGCCGCCGGTCGTCATCGAGATGGCGACGAAGAGACCCGTCACGATCACCCCGACCAGCATGGCGCCCAGTGCGGAGAAGGCGTTGGCGCCGCCGGCGAACGAGCGGATCACGAAGAAGAGGACGATCGGTGAAGCGACCGGCAGCAAGGACGGCACGATCATCTCGCGGATGGCCGCGCGGTCGACATGCTCACCAGGGCCGCAATCAAGGAAATGATCGTGCCGTCATTGCTGCCGGTGCTGTCGCCGATCGTCTGCTATTTCGCGATCTATCTGATCGCGGGCGGCGGCGCGGCCGGCAAATCGGCCGGCTTCTCGGCGGTTGGCGCCATGCTGCTCGGCGTCATCGTCAACGGCCTGTTCGTTGCGATCTCGATGACCTCGGGCGGCGGCGCCTGGGACAATGCCAAGAAATACATCGAGGACGGCCATTATGGCGGCAAGGGCTCGGATGCCCACAAGGCCGCCGTCACGGGCGACACCGTCGGCGATCCCTATAAGGACACCGCCGGCCCCGCCGTGAACCCGATGATCAAGATCACGAACATCGTGGCGATCCTGCTGCTGGCGATCCTGGCGTCGATGGCGTAGCGATCTCTCCCGAAAGAGAAACCCCGCGCCGGCGATGCCGACGCGGGGTTTCGGCCGTCGTACAAAGAGACGTCAGTAGCCGGGCGACTTCTGGTCGCCCTTGGTGAACCGGCCGATGTTGCCGAACAGCTGCTGCATCAGCGTGAGCCGCTGGCCGTAGGTCGGCGTGGTGCGGCTGACCGGGTCGATCTCGTAGGCGTCGTCCATGCCGTAGATCTGCACCTTCTGGACGATGTTGGCGTCGTCGAACTTGATGACGAGCACCTGCTGATCGGTGATGTCGGACGGGAAGAAGGCCGTCGTTTCCGTGCGCTTGCTGATGTAGTACCAGGTCTTGTCGCTGAAGGTCGCGACGGTCGAGGGCGTGCCCAGCAGCTGCGCGACCTGGTCCTTCGTCTGGACGCCCGGCTTCACGGCCAGAACGGCGTCGGGATCGAGCAGGTTGCCGCGCTGGTCGATGCGCGGCGAACAGGCCGCAAGCGCTACGGCAGACGCCAACAGCAGCCATCGCAGGCGGGGAGCAGATCGAATTGTCATCCGGCGAGCCCTGTCTTAGACATTCGTGGCACGGGCGACGAATGATGACGGCCGCCGGTGCCCAGGTAGATTCTCATTTCGCCGCTTGGCATGTCAACTTGCGCCGAGGACGAGCGGCAGGACGCGGGTGATGTTCGATCGTTGGTTTGCACGACGGCCGCGCGATGACAGCTCGGAGACTCTGTATGCGCGAATCGTCGCGCAGGCGCGGCGGCCCGAGTTTTATGGGGGCGCCGGCGTGCCGGACAGCCTCGACGGCCGCTTCGAGATGCTGGCGCTGCACCTTTTTCTCGTGCTGCATCGCCTGACGCGCGAGCCCGCCGATCCAGCCTGCGCGGCGCTGGCGCAGGCGCTGGCCGACCGCGCCGCCGCCGACTTCGATGCCAATCTGCGGGAGATGGGGGCCGGCGACCTCGGCGTCGGACGGCGGGTGAAGCGGATGGCGGGGGCGCTCTACGGCCGCATCGCCGCCTACGAGGCCGGCCTCGCCGCCGGCGAGGGGGAACTGCGCCGGGCGATTCGCCGCAATCTGTTCGGGACGGTCGACCCCGGCGACCGGCAGCTGGCCGATATGGCCCGCTATGTGCTGGCGGCGCACGCCCTGCTGGCCGGCCGCTCCGCGGCCGAGCTGGCGCTGGGCGCGATCGAGTTCCCGCCGCCGGACTTGGCCGAGGGAAGGCGTTGACCCGCCGGGGGCGCTTCCGTATTGTCGCGCCCTTTCTTGCGGCCCGGACCTCGACCATGACCCAGACGACCGCTCCGTCGGCCGAATTCTCGCGAATGATTGCAGCCGACCAGATCGGGCCGCAGCAGATCGAGCGGGAGATCGTCGCCAACGCCGCGGAGCGGGCGCGCTTGGCCGAGCGGTTCGGCCTGCTGGCGCTCGATCGGCTGACCGCGACGCTCGGCCTGAGACGCGGCCGCGGCGGGGTGATCGAGGTGCGCGGACGGTTCGAGGCCGATGTGGTCCAAGCCTGCGTCGTCACGCTCGAACCGGTGCGGGCGCGACTGGACGAGCGTTTCAGCGTCGCCTTCGGCACCGGCAGCACGGCTGCCGGCGAGGTGGTGATCGGCCTGGGGGAGGAAGATCCGCCGGAGGAGTTGACGGAGGGCCGCATCGATCTGGGCGAGACCGTCGCCCAGCAGCTGGCGGTGGCCCTCGATCCCTATCCGCACGCGCCGGGCGCCGGCGAGGTGTCGGGGGCGAGCGCCGAGGCGGGCGATCCGGGGGCGGAGAAGGCGGCGAATCCGTTCGCCGCGCTCGCGCAACTGCGACGGCCTCGCAATTAACGAATTGATGATTCCGGCAAGCGGCTTGCCGTTACCGGGGATTTTGGCTAGTAATCGGGCGCTTCACCGCGCTCTTCAGCGAAAGACTGTAAGATGGCTGTTCCGAAGAAAAAGGTTTCCAAGTCGCGTCGCGATATGCGGCGGTCCCATCACGCCCTCGAGTCGGCGTCCTGGGTCGAGTGCCCCAATTGCGGTGAGCACAAGCGGCCGCATCACGTCTGTTCGGCTTGCGGGTACTATGACGGCCGTCAGGTAGCCGAAGCCGGAGCGGCGTGACGCGACGCATCGTCGTCGCAACGAGAACCCCTCGGTGGCCGAAAGCGTAGCCATTGCCCTGGACGCGATGGGCGGTGACCTCGCCCCCGGCATGGTCATCAAGGGCGCGAACATCGCGCGGCAGCGCTTTCCGCAGGCCCGCTTCCTGATCTTCGGCAACGAAGGCCGCATCAAGCCGCTGATGAAGAAGGTCCCTCACCTGGCCAAGGTGAGCACGATTCATCATACGGAGATCGTCGTCAGGTCCGAGGACAAGCCGACGGCGGCCCTGCGCAGCGGGCGGGGCTCGAGCATGCATCTGGCCTGCGAGGCCGTGCAAAGCGGCGAGGCCGCGGGTGTCGTCTCCGCCGGCAACACCGGCGCGTTGCTGGCGATCGCCCTGGTCATGCTGCGGACCCTGCCGGGCATCCATCGCCCGGCGATCGCCGGCTTCTTCCCGACGCTGCGCAGCGAGAGCGTGATGCTCGATCTTGGGGCCAACGTCGAATGCGACGCCACCAACCTGGTGGAGTTCGCGATCATGGGCAACGTCTTCGCCCGCACGGTACTCGGCGTCATGCATCCGACGATCGGCATCCTCAATGTCGGGTCGGAGGAACTGAAGGGCCATGAGGCCGTGCGCGAGGCTGCGGCGGCGCTGCGCAACACGCCGATGCCCGGCAGTTTCCACGGCTTCGTCGAGGGCGACGATATCGCCAAGGGCACGGTCGACGTCGTCGTGACCGACGGCTTCACCGGCAACATCGCGCTCAAGACCATCGAAGGCACGGCCAAGCTCTACACGGGGTTCCTGCGGGAATCCTTCCGCACCTCGATCATGGCCAAGGTCGGCTACCTGCTCGCGCGGCCCGCGATCAACAGCCTGCGCACGCGCGTCGACCCGCGGCGCTATAACGGCGCCATCTTCCTCGGCCTCAACGGTGTCGCGGTGAAGAGCCATGGCGGCACGGATGCCGTCGGCTTCGCCAATGCGATCGGCGTGGCCATCGACATGGTCGTGCACGGCGCGATCGAGAAGATCAAGGAGGACTTCGCCCGCCTGACGACGCCGCCGCTGCCGGACGTGAAGGCGGCCAGTCTCTGATGCCGACGCGGTCGATCGTCGCCGGCTGCGGCGCCTACCTGCCCAGCCGCATTCTCAGCAATGCCGACCTTGCCCGGAAGCTCGAGACCTCCGACGAGTGGATCGTGCAGCGCACGGGCATTCGCGAGCGCCGCATCGCCGCCGAGGGCGAGGTGACCTCCGACCTGGCCATCCGCTCGGCCGAAGGCGCCCTGAAGAACGCCGGCATGAGCGGCAACGACATCGACCTGATCGTGGTCGCGACCTCCACGCCGGACGAGACCTTTCCGGCCACGGCCACGCGCGTGCAAGCGGCGCTCGGCATGACCCGCGGCGTCGCATTCGATGTGCAGGCCGTGTGCTCGGGCTTCGTGTTCGCACTCGCCGTAGCCGATAACTTCATCAAGGCGGGGCAGGCGCGCACGGCGCTCGTGATCGGCGCCGAGACCTTCTCTCGGATCCTCGACTGGACGGACCGCACGACCTGCGTGCTGTTCGGCGACGGCGCCGGTGCCGTCGTGCTGGTGGCCGGCGAGGGCAGCGGCGGCAAGGACGACCGCGGCGTGCTCTCCACCCACATCTTCTCCGACGGCCGCTATCACGACATGCTCTATGTCGACGGCGGGCCGTCCTCCACCGTCACCACCGGTCATCTGCGGATGGAGGGTCGCGAGGTGTTCCGGCATGCCGTGGTCAAGCTGGCCGAGGCCGTCGACGCGGCGATCGCGGCCAACGGCATCACCGCCGCCGAGATCGACTGGCTGGTGCCGCACCAGGCCAACCGCCGCATCATCGACGGCATGGGCCATCGCCTCGGGCTGCCACCCGAGAAGGTGGTGCTGACGATCGACCGGCATGCCAACACCTCCGCCGCCTCGATCCCGCTCGCGATGGCGGAGGCGGCCGCCGACGGACGGATCCGGCCGGGCCATCTGGTGCTGCTGGAGGCCATGGGCGGCGGCTTTACCTGGGGCTCGGCCCTGCTGCGCTGGTAGGCGCCGCGAACTTTCCTTCTTGTTACCAATAGATTGCGTAGGGATGCTGAGGGCGGCTGCTCGACCGCCATCCCGGCGTCGTCGCGCAGGGCTTGCCAGTGGCCGTCAGTCTACTTCAACGAGAGCGACCATCCCTTTGTATTGACTGCTTTCTGCGTCAGGAGTAGCGTTTGTAACAAGGAGTCGCGGAAATGGTCGAATGGGGCGGGGGATGAACGACACGGTGACGCGGGCCCAGCTGAGCGAGGCCGTCTATCAGGAGGTTGGCCTGTCGCGCAACGAGTCGGCGGACCTGGTGGAAGTCGTGCTGAAGGAGATCGCCGATGCCCTGGCCCGTGGCGAGAACGTGAAGATCTCGTCCTTCGGCAGCTTCTTCGTGCGGTCCAAGGGCAAGCGCATCGGGCGCAACCCCAAGACGGGTGAGGAAGTGCCGATAAATCCGCGCAAGGTCTTGGTCTTTCGCGCCTCGCACGTACTTAAGGATAGAGTCAACGGCGGGACCACCGGAGGTCAATCGTGAGGACACCGCATTCGGTCGCAGCCGAGCGCCCGCTCCCGGCCGCCAGCGCGGGCAGCCGGCGGCTGGAAAAATCCTCCTCGGCCTTCCGAACGATCAGCGAGGTCGCGCAGGATCTCGATGTGCCCCAACATGTGCTGCGCTTCTGGGAGACCCGCTTCACCCAGATCCGCCCGCTCAAGCGGGGCGGCGGGCGGCGCTATTATCGGCCCGAGGACGTCGCCCTCCTGCGCCTGATTCGCGAGCTGCTCTACGACGAAGGCTACACGATCAAGGGCGTGCAGAAGCTCATGCGCGAGGGCGCCCTCAAGCAGCGCCTGGCGCAGCTCGAGGCCGAGCAGCTGGCCGAGCAGGCCTCGCCCGCGATGGAACCGCCCGGCCCTGCGCCCGGGGATCCGCTGCGCCAGCAGCTGCAGTCGATCCTGAGCGAGCTGGAATCGCTCAGGGACCGCCTGCGGGCGGCGCTCTCATAGCGCAAGCCCGCCGCACTCGCGCCGCTTTCCCCGCCTGCCATCGGCGTTGCGAGAGCCCCGCCGGACAATTACATTCGGCCTCCCCGGCCACGGGCGATCGGTCGATGTCGGAGCGTAGCGCAGCCTGGTAGCGCATCAGACTGGGGGTCTGGAGGTCGCTGGTTCAAATCCAGTCGCTCCGACCAAATTTCATAATAAAGATCAAGAACTTAGGAGGCCACTCGATTGAAAGATCGGGTGGCCGTTTTCCTTCGGGGGTCCGGATGGGGTCCGGGAAAAGGTGGGAAATATGGGGTCCGGACTGGCAAGTGCTGGCCCGCGCTGGATCATGCGATCCCGTTATCCACAAGTGTCACACGCAGATTGACCCAATCGCGGGTTGAGCCGTTCAGTAGAATAGCGGGCGGGACATGTCGCTGTTACTCGGCTCGCCATTGAAAGGAGCAATTTGGAGAAAAATGCGTCGGTTCGTATTCACGAAAGCCTCGGTCCACGGGGCATCAAACCCAATTGTCAGTCGGCTCGTCTTACAGGTTTTGAGCATCCTTGATGAATGCAATCTTCCCGGCCCAAAGCGCCAGAAGCTGAAAGACCTCTACTTCGACACATTGATGAAGAAGCTTCTGCGCTGTTGGGAAATTCGCGAGCGCTACGGGCAGG
>DATIXH010000429.1:0-11405 GCA_035518775.1 Candidatus Acidiferrum sp. | reverse complement strand
GCGGCCGGATCGCCGGGCGTGAGCGTCGCGGCGTTCAGGTTGATCTTGCAGGCGCCCGTCAGGCCGTCGGCGCTGATCTCGTCGTCGGCGCCACCGGCATCCCAGATGCAGGACCAGAACGTGCCGGACGCATTCTTGCCCGGCAGCGAATAGATATCGCCGGCTTCGGCATGGTAGCTCGTATTTGCGCCATAAAGGGTCTGCAGCGCGGCGATGTCGAACGCCATCGGCGTGCCCTGGTAGCCGTAGTGCGGGAACACGCCGGGGTCGCCGTTCCAACCATCGTTGTAGGACATCGTCGTGAAGATGCCCTGATTCAGGGACGCGGTGCCGAGGTTGGAGGCATGGAACCTCTTGACGCCGGGAAAAGTCGTCGCATCGCCGAGCGAGCCGCCGTCATGCGGGTGTGCCAGGCCGAGGCCATGACCCAGCTCATGAATGACCGTGATGAACCCGTAGGCGCCCTGACTCAGGTCGTTCCAGCTGGAATCCTGATAATTGAAGATGCCATCGAGCTGCGGGCCATATTCGCCGCTCGGAACCTGATGCCGGCCCAAATAGGGGGCCGCATGCTTGTCGAGCAGCCACCAGCGCATGTTGGCGGTGCCGGCGTCGAAGACCTCCTGGAACTGGACGTTGCAGACGTTCTCATAGAGCTGGAGCGCCAGCCTGAACGCGTCTTCCTCGGAGTCGAGCCAAGCACGGCCGAGCGGGCTGTCGGTCGGATCGCCGCTGTCGGCGGGATCGTCCGGATAGGATCCGCTGGCGAAATAATAGGTTATCGGGCCGCCGACCCATTTTCCGGCACCGTTGATTCCGCCCCAGATCAGCGAATCGATGAAGGGGTTTCCGTAACCCGAACCCGCGGCAGACCCAAAGGTCGCCATGATTGCAGCCTCCCACACCCGGCACGGCAATCCGGTCGTTAGCCTATTCTCGAATGCCTGTGCCTGCGCGCTGTGATTTTTATCACACTTTTTGCGCGGCTGCCGCCGATCCCGGCGACCTGGACCGGGTAAGACGTCGAAGCCGTTGAATCCACACGAAGAATGCCTTGTTCCGACGCGGCGACGTTTGGACTTCGCGGATTGCTTACCCTATGCTGCCGCCATCCTTTCGACGGTTGGGGGGCTTGCAGCGCAGATGGAGTGGCTCAGGCGGTTCAGAAACAAGGTCGAGCGCCGGCGCGTCGTGGAGGTCGGCTGGATGGTCGACGCCGACAAGGCCGGGTTCATCTACGAGGCGCCCCGGCAATATCAGCGCAACGCCCCCAAGCCGGCCTCCACCAAGGCGGTCGGCTTCTGTCCGGCCGTGCTCGACTACGAGGCCCGCATCTTCGAGGTGCCCTGCCCGTTCGACCTGCATCTGCGGCTGGCGCGCGACGCCGAGGGCAACCTGCAGCTGCAATATCCGCGACCGAACGAGAGCAGCTCCAACCCGCAATATATCAGCCGGCTGATCGTCGCCTCCAACCCGACGGAATGGCGCGAGCCCAACAAGCCGGTGCTGCAGATCATGACGCCCTACCGGTTCGTCGCGGACGAGCCGGTGTGGATCAACCAGCTGCCGCCGTTCTATCACTTCCGCCGGCCGCCGCTGCCCGGGCTGATGATCGGCGGCCGCTTTCCGATCCATGACTGGCCGCGGGTCCTGAGCTGGGCGTTCGAATGGCACCGGCCGGAGAAGGATCTGATCCTGACGCGCGGCGAGCCCTGGTTCTGCGCCCGTTTCGAGACCGAGGACCCGTCGCGCCAGGTGCGGCTGGTCGAGGCCCAGATGACGCCGGAGCTGGAGCAGTACCTCAAGGGCATGGACACGGTGACGCAGTATGTCAGCCGGACGTTCTCGCTGTTCCCCACCGCACGCTCGCGGCGGCCGGCGCAGCTGCTGACGAAGGTGAAACGCTGACAGTCAGCGGGAGACCCGGATCAGCGACGCGCGTCCTTCGACAAGCTCAGGATGAGGGCTTTTCTTCGTGCCACCAACATTCCCCCTCATCCTGAGCTTGTCGAAGGACGCACGGTGGTCTTACAGCAGATGCCCAAAGGCGGCGCTACTTCGCGTAGCTCACGCGCCAGATGGCGTTGCTGACGTCGTCGGCGATGAGGAGGCTGCCGTCGGCGGCGACGGCGAGGCCGGCGGGGCGACCCCAGACCTGGGCGGTCTTCGTTCCGGAAATCCAGAAGCCGGTGAGGAAGTTCTCGTAGCCGCCGGCGGGGCGGCCATCCTTGAAGGGGACGCGCACGATCTTGTAGCCGGTCGGCTTCGAGGTGTTCCAGGAGCCGTGCAGGGCGACGAAGGCGTCGCCGCGATACTCCGCCGGGAACTGCTGGCCCTCGTAGAAGACGAGACCGAGGGGCGCGGAGTGCGCCTGGAACAGCAGGTCGGGCACGAGCGTCTTCGCCACCATGTCCGGCCGCTCCGTGAAATTCGGCTGCGGGTGCTGGCCGATATAGGCGTAGGGCCAGCCGTAGAAGCCGTCCGGCGCGAGGCGTGTGAGATAGTCGGGCACCAGGCCGTCGCCGAGACCGTCGCGCTCGTTGACGACGACATAGACGTCGTCGGTGCCGGGATAGAGCGCGATGCCCACGGGATTGCGCAGGCCCGACGCGAAGGTCTTCTGACCGCTGCCGTCGGCGGCGAAGGCCTGCACGGTGGCGTGGGGGCTGCTGTCCTCCGTCAGGTTCTCGGTCGAGCCGATGGTGACGAAGAACCGGCTGCCGTCGCGGCTGAAGAGGATGTTGCGCGTCCAATGGCCGTCGCCGCTGCCGAGGGCGCCGCGCTCGGTGACCGGCTCGGCCTTGCCGCCGGCCTTGGTCTCGCCGGCCTTGAAGGGTAGCCGCCAGACGCGGCGGACGTCCGCGACGTAGAGGTATCCGCCCTGGATCGCGAGGCCGTGGGGCCGGTCGAAGCCGGTCGCATAGACGGTGCTGAGCTCGGCCTTGCCGTCGCCATCGGCGTCGCGCAGCAGCCGGACGCGGCCGTCATCGGGCTCGGTCAGGAAGACGTCGCCGTTCGGCGCCACCGTCATCCAGCGCGGATAGGCGAGACCGTCAGCGAACAGATTGACATGGAAGCCCTCGGGCACGCGGAAGGGCGGCGAGTCCGGCCGGTCGACGGTGTCGGCGCCGTTGCCGGCGCTCTTCGTCGCGTAAGGCGGGGGCAGCTGGTCGGGTTGGATCGAATAACGCTGGCCCGGCGGCTGGTCGGGCGCCGGGTCCGCGGCCGAGGCGACGGTAGAGAGGAAGCCAATGAGAACGGCAGCCAGCGTCCAGAGCCGCAACGCCGAAATCCTCCGCCCAAATGTCATTTCCGCCTCAACACGCCCGTTCATGCCGGGTTCCCTATGGTTAACATTTCCCTAAAACCTAAGCCGAATCCCACGTAACCAATCCTTAAATCGGGCCGTGTAAACCTTTGTCAAATACGTGGAATTTTTTTGCAACCGCGCGTGCGTCGTTTGACCGTCACCGGGCATTTGCTAATGTGGTCGCCGCCATGGGGACCATGTCAGCCTGTCCGGTCCGCCCATCCTGTCGACGCCGCAGTTGGCGACGGATACGACCAGAGTCTCGCCATAGGGCGCGGTCGCGGAGCAGACTATCAACGGCTGGCATGATGTCGACGAGTGACGATATCCGTTACCTGATCGGTCTCGCACGGGACAAGTCCGTCGAGAGCCGGAAGCGCTTGGTCGCGGTCGTCAGCGACATCTTCTTCTCCGACCAGGCCATCCTGACGGAATACGAGCGCGCGCTCATCACCGACATCCTGCACAAGCTGATCTACGAGCTGGCGGTGCCGGTGCGCGAGGTGCTGTCGGCGCATCTGGGCCGCGACGAGGCGACGCCGCGCGCCGTGCTGCGGGCGCTGGCCGAGGACGAGATCGAGATCGCGGCACCCATCCTGCTGAACAACGAGGCCCTGCTCGACGTCGAGCTGATCGAGGTCGTGCGCCACCGTGCGCTCGAGCACCAGCTGATGCTGGCGATGCGGCGCGCACCGCTGGCGACCGCCGCCGATCCGGCCCTGGAGGCCGGCGACGGCGATCTGGTCCAGGAGCTGCTGGACAGCGGCGACAACAAGCTGGTCGACGCCACCATGGCCTACCTGATCGATCAGACGCGCGGGCTCGACAGCTTCCAGGAGCCGATCCTGCGGCGTGAAGACCTGAGCGAGCGCCTGGCCAAGAAGATGGTGCTGTGGGTGCTGGCGGCCCTGCGGCAGCACATCCTCGACCGCTTCGAGGTCGACCTCACCGCCCTCGACGACGGCATCGAGGCCGCCGCCGAGGACATGGGCGACCGCCTGAGCGCGGAGCGCGAGCGGCGCCGCGGCGACCGCGCAGTCGAGCTGGCCGCCGCCCTGGCCAATGCCGGCCGGCTGACGCCGGCGCGCCTGATCCAGGCCATGCGCCAGGGCGAGGTATCGCTGTTCACGGCCATGCTGGCCCATCTCACGGGCCTGCGGCTGCCGCTGGTGCGGCGCCTGCTGTTCGAGCCCGGCGGCGAGGGGCTGGTGGTCGCCTGCCGCGCGCTCGGCTTCGACAAGACCATCCTGGCCTCGATCTTCCTGCTCTGCCGCCGCGCCCGGCCGGGCGACTGGGCCGCCGACCCGCGCGAGCTGTCGCGCGTGCTGGCGCTCTTCGACCGCGTGCAGCCGGCCGCCGCCCATGCGGTGCTGGCGCGCTGGCGCCGCGACCCCGACTTCCTCTACGCCATCAAGACGGTGGAGGAGGCCAAGATCGATGCGGCCGCAGTCTGACGCGCCCTCGGCGGACCGGCCGGACAGCACGCGACCCGAACCGCGCAGCGCCGACACCGCGCTTCCGTCCAACGGCGTGCTGCCGCCCCAGCTTCTCGATGCGCTCTTCCAGCAGGAGCTGCTCGACCACGGCCCGCCGCTCTACGTCGCCAACCTCGAGGGCCGGATCGTCTGGGCCAACGCCGGCTACCGGCGGCTGAGCGACGCCGCGCGGGGCCCGCTGCTGCCCACCGAAGAGATCGCCGCCGAGATCGCGCTGCTCGGCAGCATGGTGTTCCGCGAGGACGTGCTGACCCTGGGCGACGGCGCCCAGCGGCTGCGCTCGCGCCACGTGCCGCTGCGTGATGCCGGCGGCCAGATGACCGCGATCGCCGGCATCGTGCAGGTGCTGCCGGAAGAATCGCAGCGGCTCGAGGCCATCGCCACCCTGCGCGACCGCATCGACGACATGATGCGGCTGGTCTCGGACTGGGCCTGGGAGACCGACGCCGAGCTGAAGCTCACCGCCATGTCGAACCGGGTGACGGAGATGCTCGGCTATCATCCGCGCGAGCTGATCGGCCGCAACCTGCTCTCGCTCGCCAACGGCGACAGCGAGCGCAACGCCATCGAGCTGCGCTTCCAGCGCCACTCGCCGTTCCGCAACCAACCGGTCGACATGATCGCGAAATCGGAGGAGGTGAAGACCTTCCTCTTGAGCGCGGTGCCGGTGTTCAACTTCACGACCGGCGTGCTCATGGGCTATCGCGGCACGGCCACCGACGTGACCGAGCTGCGCAAGCGCGAGGTCGGCCTGCGCGTCGCCAAGGAAATGGCGGAGATGGCGAGCCGGGCCAAGACCGAGTTCCTGGCCAATATGAGCCACGAGCTGCGCACGCCGCTCAACGCCATCATCGGCTTCGCCGAGGTCATGCACATGGAGCTGCTGGGCCCGATCGGCAACCAGCAGTATCGCGGCTATATCGGCGACATCCACGACAGCGCACGCCACCTGCTCGGCCTCATCAACGACATCCTGGACGTGGCGAAGATCGAGGCCGGCCGCGTGGAGCTGAGCGAAACCACCACGCAGGTGAAGGCGATCTTCGACGCCGTGGCGCGCCTGATCCGCGAGCGCTCGGTGCGGGCCGAGGTGCGGCTGGAGATGGCGGTGACGCCCGACCTCCCGCCGCTCCTGGTCGACGAGCGGAAGCTGAAGCAGATCCTGATCAACCTGCTGTCGAATGCGGTGAAGTTCACGCCCGCCGGCGGCGCCATCCGCATGGCCGCCCAGCCCGATCCCGCGACCGGCGACCTCGTGATCACCGTGGCCGACACCGGCATCGGCATCGCGCCCGCCGACATCGCGCGCGTGATGGAGCCGTTCGGCCAGGTCGACAACCCGATCAACCGCAAGTATCGCGGCACCGGCCTCGGCCTGCCCCTGACCAAGGGCCTGGTCGAGCTGCATGGCGGCAGCTTTCAGCTCGAGAGCACGCCGGGCGTCGGCACCACCGTCACCATCCGCTTGCCGGCCCATCGCCTGAAGCGCTAGCGTCGCCCCTCGCTGCGGCGGGGGAGGCATGCAACGGCTCGAGATCTATCAGTCGCTATGGGCGATGGAGCTGCGGCGGCCCGACGGCTTCGAATGGCCGCTCGAGCGCAAGTTCGAGATGTGCCGGGCGGCCGGCTATGACGGCCTCGCCATCGACCTCGTGGACACCGACATCGCCGCGACGGCGGCGATGCGGCCGCTCTACGAGAAATACGGGCTCGGCTGCATCATCACGGCGTTCCCGAAATCGATCGAGGATCTGCGTCCGGTCCTGATGGCCGCGCGCGCGTTCAACGCGAAGTTCGTCAACGTCATCGGGCTGGTGATGCCGCTGCGCGTCGAGGAGGCGGCTCCGGCCATCCGCGCCTGGATGGCCATGGCCGAGGAGATCGGCGTGCCCATCTTCTTCGAGACGCATCGCAACTGCATCACCAACGACCTTTACTTCACGCTGCTGCTGATGGAGGCGGTGCCGGAGATGCGCCTCTGCGCCGACCTCTCGCACTATCTGGTCGACCGCGAGTTCCGCTATCCCCTGAGCGCGCACGACCAGGGGCTGATCCGCCGCATCCTGGAACGCTCGGACGCCTTCCAGGGTCGCGTCGCCTCGCGCGAGCAGATCCAGGTGCAGATCACCTTCCCGCAGCACCGCAAATGGCTCGACCTCTTCCTGGGGTGGTGGGAGGAAGGATTCCGCCTGTGGCGCACCCGCGCGCCGGCCGACGCCGTGCTGAATTTCCAATGCGAACTCGGCCCGCCGCACGACTACGCCATCACCGGCCCCGACGACTACGAGATGTCCGACCGCTGGGCCGAGGCGCTGACGCTCCGCGAACGCGTGCGCGAGATCTGGGCGCGGCTGGAAGGCGACGCCGCTACGCCCTGAGCTTGCGGTGCAGGTAGCGGGCGAAGTCGTAGGTGAAGCGTTCGAGGTGGGAGAGGCGACCGGAGCGGGCCAGGACCGAGTCGGCGTTGGCGCGGACGCCTTCGACGACGGCCTGGTCCTCGGCGTTCAGGGTGTCGAAGAACTGCTTCCACTTCGCCGTGAAGGCGGCGCGGTCGTTGACGCCGGCCAGCACCTCCGGGGCGTAGGAGAGGCCGAAGCGGACGGCGATGCGGTCAGTGCCGCGCGGCTGGATCGTCAGATACCAGAGGTGGTCTGGCGCCAGGTTCACGAGATGCGTCGGCAGCACGGCGTAGAGCACCGTGGTGCGGCGCCAGTCGCCCTCGAGATGGGTGTTGTCGGCGTGGGCGAGGCCACGCGGGGCGTCCGGCGTCTTGCGGTTGAGGTGGTAGCTGAAGGCCTCCCGGCCCTCGAACACCTCGACCTCGCTGGTCGGCGAGTAGCCGGCGATGGTGGCGCGGTGGACGTAGGGGAGGTGATAGTCCTCCATGAAGTTTTCCATCAGACACTTCCAGTTCGTCCGCCACTCGAACTCGTCGTGATAGATCTTCACATAGGCGCCGGCGCGGTAGCGGCCGACGACGTCGCCCAGCTCCTTCAGATGCTCGGCGACGGGCGCGAGCGACGGGTTGAGCGTGACGTAGATCCAGCCTTCCCATATGTCCGTGCGCAGCGTCGGCAGCTGCTGCCTCGTGGGATCGAAGCCGGGCGTCCGCTCCATGTGCTTGGCGAAGACGACGCGGCCGTCGAGGCCGTAGTTCCAGGCGTGGTAGGGGCAGACGATGCGGCTCTTGGCATGGCCGCGGCCGCTCACCAGGCGCATCTGGCGATGCAGGCAGACGTTCGAGAAGGAGCGGAGGTCGCCGTTTTCCGTGCGGATCGTGAAGATCGGCAGCGCCGGGATATCGGTCGCCATGTAGTCGCCGGGGTTCGGCAGGTCGTCGGCGCGGCCGATGCACAGCCACTCGCGGTGGAAGATGCGCTCGGTCTCCAGCGCGTGGAAGGACTCGGAGGCGTAGACGCGCGGCGGCAGCGACAGCGCCTCGCCAAACGGACGGCGGGCGTTCTCCGCCAGCTGATCGAAGAGCGTCGCAGCGTCGTCCATGGCGCCGCTCAGACCTTGAGCGCGGCCACGCCCGGCAGCTCCTTGCCCTCGAGCCATTCGAGGAAGGCGCCGCCGGCGGTGGAGACATAGGAAAACTTGTCGAGCACGCCGGCCTGGCTGAGGGCGGCCACGGTGTCGCCGCCGCCGGCGACAGTGAGCAGCTTGCCGGCCTGGGTCAGCCCGGCCGCGGCCTGGGCCACCGCGACCGTGCCGCGCTCGAACGGCGCGGTCTCGAAGGCGCCGAGCGGTCCGTTCCAGACGAGGGTGCGGCAGGTTTCGAGCCGCCGCATGATCTCCGCGACCGTCGCCGGGCCGACGTCGAGAATCAGCTGGTCCTGCGGCACATTCTTGATGTCGACGGTCCGACTCTCGACGCCGGCCTTGAGCGTAGCCGCCACGACCGCATCGACCGGCAGGACGACCGTCGAGCCGCGCTGCCCCGCCTCGACCTCGATGGCGCGCGCCGTCTCCGCCATGTCGCGCTCGGCCAGGGAGCCCCCGATCTCGAGGCCGCGGGCGGCGAGGAAGGTGTTGGCCATGCCGCCGCCGACGATCAGCAGGTCGACCCGGCCGACGAGATTCCGCAGCAGGTCGATCTTGGTCGAGACCTTGGCACCGCCGACCAGCGCGGCGACCGGCCGCTGCGGGTTCTCCAGCGCCTTCTCCAGGTGCTCCAGTTCGGCCTGCATCAGCCGGCCGGCGGCGGCCGGGAGCAGGCGCGCGAGCGCCTCGGTCGAGGCGTGGGCGCGGTGGGCGGCGGAGAAGGCATCGTTGACGTAGAGGTCGCCGAGGGCGGCGAGGCGCTTGGCGAAGCCGCGATCGTTCGCCTCCTCCTCGGCGTGGAAGCGCAGGTTCTCCAG
The DNA here is from genome assembly GCA_035518775.1 of Candidatus Acidiferrum sp. GTDB lineage: Bacteria > Pseudomonadota > Alphaproteobacteria > Dongiales > Dongiaceae > JBGPEQ01. The sequence goes on along the minus strand of DATIXH010000429.1, from coordinate 2,238 downwards.
CAGCAACACGTCGCCGCGCCGCAGCGAGGCGACGCCGGTCTCGGCTGCCGGGCCGATGCAGTCCTCGGCGAACGCGACGGGGCGGCCGCCGAGTGCCTGCGAGAGCGGCGCCGCCAGCGGCTTCAGCGACATCTTCGGCACCACCTTGCCGTCGGGCCGGCCGAAATGGGAGAGCACGACCACGCGAGCGCCGCGCTTGATCAGTTCGCGCAGGGTGAGCGCGCTGCGCTCGATGCGCGTGGCGTCGGTGACCTTGCCGTCCTTCATGGGCACGTTGAGGTCGCAGCGCACGAGCACGCGCTTGTCCGCGACATCCAGGTCATCGAGGGTGCGAAACTTTGCCATGGCCTGCGCCTCCGCCGCTGACGCGGGCGGATGATTGCCGAGGCACCGGCGATTGGCAATGGTGGGCACGCGTGTCATCTATGGGCCTGGTCCGCTGCCCGGATGAGCCATGCCCTCCTACCGCTTCACGCCGATCGTCGGCAAGCTGCCCTCGACCGTGCCGTTCGTCGGGCCGGAGGCCCAGGAGCGCCAGCGCGGCCGCCTGTTCCGCGCCCGCATCGGCGCCAACGAGAGCGTGTTCGGGCCCTCGCCGAAGGCCATCGCGGCGATGGAAGAGGCTGCGGCCGAGGCCTGGAAGTACTGCGATCCTGAGAACCACGACCTGAAGCAGGCGCTGGCCGCGCATCACGGCGTGAAGCCCGAGAACATCGTGGTCGGCGAGGGCATAGACGGGCTGTTCGGCTATGCGGTGCGGCTGTTCGTCGAGCCCGGCGTCACGGTGGCGACTTCGCTCGGCGCCTATCCGACGTTCAACTTTCACGTGAATGGCTATGGCGGCCGGCTGGTCACGACGCCCTACGTCGATGATCGCGAGGATCCACGGTCGCTGCTCGACCTGGCCAGGCGCGAACAGGCGCGGCTGATCTTCTTCGCCAATCCGGACAACCCCATGGGCTCCTGGTGGGACGCGCGGGCGGTGCAGGAGCTCATCAATCAGGCGCCCGAGGGCGCGCTGCTCTGCCTCGACGAGGCCTATTGCGAGTTCGCGCCCGAGGGCACAGTGCCGCCCATCGATGCTAGCGATCCGCGCGTCCTGCGCTTCCGCACCTTCTCCAAGGTCCATGGGCTGGCCGGCGCCCGCGTCGGCTATGCGATCGGCGAGGCAACGCTCATCAAGAGCTTCGATAAGATCCGCAACCATTTCGGCGTGAACCGCCTCGCCCAGGTGGGCGCACTCGCCGCCTTGGCCGACCAGGTGCATATGGCCGATGTGATCCAGCGAGTCGCACGGGCGCGCGACCGGATCGGCGAGATCGCGCGCGCCAACGGGCTGACGCCGCTGCCCTCGGCCACCAACTTCGTCACCATCGACTGCGGGAAAGACGGCGCCTTCGCGCGGCGGGTGCTGGCGCAGCTGATCGCGCGCGACATCTTCATCCGCATGCCCGGGGTGGCGCCGCTCGACCGCTGCATCCGCGTCAGCGCCGGCACCGACGCCGATCTCGACGCCTTCGCCGCGGCCCTGCCGGACGCGCTGCGGGCGGCGGCCGAGGGTTAGGGCGCCGCGGCGCTGCCTGCGTTGACATCGCCGGGCGGAACGCCGAGCCTGCCCGGCGGGAGGATCGTGCCATGGCCACGACCGGATCGCTCTCGCCGCTCGCCCGCACCGCCTATCGCTGGTCGCAGAACCTGCGGCTCGGCTGGTTCGGCGCCCAGTATGCGCTGACGCGCCGCCTGACCGATCCGGTGCCGGTGCCGGCGCATCTGAAGGCGGCGATGCCGTCGGCGCGGCAGCTGACGGCCGATCGCGCCGCCCTTATCGAGCGCGACCTGCGCAACATCGACGCCGGCTATTACCGCCTGCCGCACGATCTGATCGACAGCCCGGTGGCCGCCTTCCGGCAGAGCCTGGCTTACTTCGCCGACCTGCCGAACGTGAACCGCCGGCGGCGCGGCGAGGAGGGGCCGGAGCTCGCGGTCGAGGCGGCCGAGCGCTTTCCCGACTACTACCGGCGCGCTTTCCACCACCAGACCGACGGCTATCTCAGCGAGCGGTCGGCGCGGCTCTACGACTACCAGGTCGAGATCCTTTTCGGCGGCGCCGCCGACGCCATGCGGCGGCAGGCGCTGGTGCCGATCCGCGACTTCCTGCGCGATCGGCGCATCGCCGACTGCCGCCTGATCGACGTCGCCTGCGGCACCGGCCGCTTCCTCACCTTCGTGAAGGACAAC
>DATIXH010000428.1:0-9414 GCA_035518775.1 Candidatus Acidiferrum sp. | reverse complement strand
TCAATGTGACGCTCGACCCCGACAGCGAGGTGATCGTCACGCTCGGCTCCAAGGAGGGCTTCGCCAATTTCGCCCAGGCCATCACGGCGCCGGGCGATACCGTGCTGGTGCCCAATCCCTGCTACCCCATCCATGCCTTCGGCTTCATCCTGGCGGGCGCCTCGATCCGGCACATCCAGGTGGGGCCCAACGCCAATTTCATGGACGGGCTGAAGCGGGCGGTGCGCGGCAGCGTGCCGCCGCCGATCGCGCTGGTGGTGAACTATCCGGCCAACCCGACGGCGGAGACGGTGAGCCTCGACTTCTATCGCGAGGTCGTGGAGTTCGCGCGCCGGCACGACATCATCGTGCTGTCGGACGTCGCCTATGCCGAGGTGTACTTCGACGACGATCCGCCGCCCTCGATCCTGCAGGTGCCGGGAGCGAAGGAGGTGGCGATCGAGTTCTCCTCGCTCTCCAAGACCTATTCGATGGCCGGCTGGCGCATCGGCTTCGCGGTCGGCAGCAAGCGTCTGATCGCGGCGCTGGCGCGGGTGAAGTCCTATCTCGACTACGGCGCCTTCACGCCCATCCAGGTGGCGGCGACGGCCGCGCTCAACGGGCCGCAGGACTGCATCGACGAGATGCGCAAGCGCTACCGCCAGCGGCGCGACGTGCTGATCGAGGGACTGGCGGCGGCCGGCTGGGACGTGCCGGCGCCCAAGGCCTCGATGTTCGCCTGGGCCAAGATCCCCGAGCGCTTCGGCAACCTCGGCAGCGTGGAGTTCTCGAAGCTGCTGCTGAGCGACGCCAAGGTGGCGGTGGCGCCCGGCCTCGGCTTCGGCGAGTACGGCGAGGGCTATGTGCGCATCGCGCTGGTCGAGAACCGCGAGCGGCTACGGCAGGCCGTGCGCAACATCAAGCGCTTCATGGCGAAGAGCGCGGCGGCGTGACGGCGTCGCTATAAGGCACTGCAACCGAGCACGTCTCTCACGTTCGTGACTGCTGTCACAGCGCGGGCGGCCGCGACCAGCCTACTGTCGGACCATCGGCAATATGATGTCGTACCGCCCGCAGGCGGCGGCGCGCGCCCGAGCCCAGTTACATTCGCACGACGGAGAGCGCATCCATGCGAGCATTATCCGGTAGGACGCGACAGATGGTGGCTGCCGCATCGCTCGTCGCGGTGTCGGCGGCGGTCGCCCTCCTCGGCCTCCCCGACCTCGGTGTCGCAGTGGCGGGATCACCTGAGATCGCCGCCGTGCCTGTCGATCCGGAGGAGATGAAGGATGTCGATTTCGGGCGCTACCACGCCCTCGTGATCGGCAACGGCAACTACCGCGACCTGGCGAAAATCGCCACCGCGCTCGGGGATGCGCAAAGCGTCGCAGCCGAATTGCGGGATCACTATGGATTCGAGGTGACCCTGCTCAGGGATGCAAAGCACAGCGAGTTGCTTGACGCGCTGTCGAAGCTGCAACAACTCGGTCCCACGGACAATCTCCTGATCTATTTCTCCGGCCAGGGCGGCTATGACGAGCAGGCGGGGCTGAGCTACTGGCTGGCCGTGGACGCGGTCGCAGGCAACTACGCGAATGGGGTCTCGAGCGCGGAACTCGCAAGCCTCCTGAAGGGCCTGAAGGCGCGGCACATACTGGTCGTCGTCGACTGCAGCTATTGCGGCACGTTCGCACCCGGATGAGTATCACGCTCGGCAAGCCCGATCTCAGGTCCTTGGTCGCGAACCGAGGGCGCGTCGCTCTGAGCTCGGCTGGCGTGGAGCCGGTCGGATCGTCGAGCGGCAAGCATTCCGCCTTTGCGGAGGCCCTGCTGCGTGTCTTGCAGGGGAATCCCGGCATCATCGACGGCGAGACGCTGTTCCACCAAGTCGGCGAGGCCCTCGTGGCGACGTCGCCGCAGACTCCGCAGTATGCGGTGCTGCGTGCCGCCGGAGACAGCGGGGGCGGCTTCATCTTCGTGCCTCGTTGAGGGTCGTCGTCTGCGCGCCGCAGGCCAGCCTCGGCACCGCAGATCAGCGCTACGGTCCCGCCGCGCCCGGCGGATCCTCCGAACGCTGCGGCGCGGCCTCGATGGCCGCGCGGATGGCGCGCGCCAGTTCATCGCGGCGATAGGGTTTGCCGAGCAGGCTGAAATGCGGCCCCGGCCTGTCCTGGCGACTCAGCGAATCGCCAGGAAAGCCGGAGGTCAGCAGGACGCGGATCGCGGGGCGGCGTTCGAGGGCGAGCTCGGCAAGCTCATAACCGTCGGGCTTTCCCGGCATGACGATATCGGTGAACAACAGATCGATATGCCGCTCCGGTTGGCCGAGAAGGCGCAGCGCGGCCTCGCCATTTTCGGCCTCGACGACGGTGTAGCCCAGCGACGTCAGCTGCGCCACCGCCGTCCGCCGCACGTCTTCGTTGTCCTCGACGAGGAGAATGGTTTCCGTGCCGCGCGGCAACGCCGGCTTGACCGCCGACGCCGGACCCTGGCCGGCCGCCGGCGCCGTGACGACGCGCGGCAGATAGACGCGCACGGTCGTGCCGAGGCCGACCTCGCTGTAGATTCGGATTTGGCCGCCCGATTGCTTCACGAAGCCGTAGAGCATGCTCAAGCCGAGGCCCGTGCCATGCCCCGGCTTCTTGGTCGAGAAGAACGGCTCGAACACGTGGGCCAGGATCTCCGGCGGCATGCCGACGCCGCTGTCGGACACCTCGATCAGCACATAGTCGCCGAACGCCATGTCGCCGTTCAGCCGCGCATAGGCCTCGTCGACCTGGACGTTGCGGGTGGCGATCGACAGCGCGCCGCCCTGCGGCATGGCATCGCGGGCGTTGTTGGCCAGGTTCACGATGCCGCTGTCGAGCTGCGCCGCGTCGATGCGCACCGGCCACAGATCCGGCGCCAGAGCCGTGGTGAGCGCAATGTCCTCGCCGAGGGTGCGCCGCAGCAGCGTGGCGACGGCTTCGAGATGGCGGTTGACGTCGATGACCTGAGGATCGAGCGGCTGACTGCGGGAAAAGGCCAGCAGGCTCTGCGTCAGGTCCTTTCCGCGCAAGGCGCCGCCGAGCGCCACCTCGATCAGCTGCGCGCCCACGGCATCGTCGGTCAGCCGTTCCTTCAGCAGGTCGAGATTGCCGATGATGACGGCCAGGTAGTTGTTGAAATCGTGGGCCATGCCGCCCGTGAGCTTGCCGATGGCCTCCATCTTGGCGGCGTTGCGCAGATGATCCTCGAGACGGCGCCGCTCGGTGACATCGGTGGTGAAGCTGCCGATGCCGATGATCGCTCCGCTGCCGTCGCGCAGCGGGAACTTGACGTTGTGGTAGTAGCGCGTCTGTCCGTTCTCCACCTCTTCGACTTCCTGGTCGACGGGCTCGCCGGTCGCCAGGACCTTGCGGTCGGCGGCCTCGTAGATCGCGGCAATTTCCGGCGGAAAAAAATCCCGGCTCGTTCGGCCGACGGCGGCGGCCATCGACGTGGCGCGCTCCTCGGTAACGTTCCGGCTGGCCGCGATGATGCGCAGCTCGCGGTCCTTGAGCACGATCTGAGTCGGCGTGTTCTCGAGGATCGCCCGCAGCCAGACGTCGCGCTGGTGCACCTGCTGGCGCATCATCGCCGCCGCGGTGGCGACGCCGAACAGCTTCAGGATCGCAGCCACGATCGCCGGATCGGCAATCGGCCTGCGGCTCATCACGCCGAGCAGTCCGAGCGGACGGCCATCCTGATCGAACAGGGGCTCGGCGGCATAGCCTTCCATGCGCTTTTCCGCCAGCAGCCGATCCGTCGGGTACTGTTCCTGGATGCCCTCGGCGACGATGTGCGTCTGTCCCTCCAGGACGCGTGCGGACGGCGTGCCGGCGGCACGATAGCTGAAATTCGGGACGAGCACGCCGTCTTCGCTCATGGCAAGCGTGCGCAACTCGCCGGGGCGGAGGGGGTCGATCTGGGTGATGAAGGCGATGTCGGCGCCCAGGAGGCTCGACAGCCGGACGGCCGCGGCCTCGAAATAGGCGGCGCCTTCGAGCGCGATCAGATCGGTCGAGACGGCCTGCAACACCCGCTCGATCCGCTTGCGCTCGGTGATGTCGTGGATCGTGCCGATCACCTCGGTCGGATTGTCGTCGTCGCCGACGACGACTTCCGAGGTCTCGACGATGGTGCGCACGCCGCCGTCGGGGCGAACGATGCGGTATTCCAGCGGTATCTTCTTCCGGCGGCGCTCGCGATGGTCGGCGAAGGCGGCGCGCACGCGCTCGCGGTCGTCGGGATGGACGAAGCGCTGGATGTACTCGGCATCAGGGACGACCAGGGCCGCGGGCGGGACGCCGAAGATGGCGGCGGCGTTTTCGGAATATTCGGCCTTGCCGGCGGAGAAGACCTCGCCCGGCGGCCCGCTCCACAGCCAGTGGCCGACGCCGGCGAGCCGCTGCGCCCGCAGCAGGTGCCGTTCGCTGGCGGCGAGCGCCGCCGTCCGCTGCTCGATGCGCTGCTCCAGCGTGGCGTTGAGGTCGCGCAACTCGCGCTCGGCCTCGCGGCGGCGGGTGACGTCGCGCCAGACGCCGACGATCTCCTGGGGCTTGCCATCGGGACCGCGCACCAGCGTCAGCTCATCTCGCATCCAACGCCATTCGCCGCTCTTGGCGCGGAAACGATACTCGTGCACCTGGCGACCTTGCTCCAGGACGCCGGAGACCGCCGCCAGCGCGCCCGCGAGATCGTCGGGATGCACTTGGCGCTCCCAGAATCCGGGATCGTTGACGAAATCCTCGGGTGCATAGCCGAACAACGTCCTGACATTGGGCGACATGTAGAGCTCGCGGAATTCGCCGCCGGCTTCACAGGTGAAGATCACGGCCGGACTATTGGCGATGAGGAAGGCCAGACGCGCCTCGTTGGCCTCGGCGCTCGCTGCCCGCTCGTTCGCTTCCCGCAGTTGCCGCTCCAGGCGGTGCCGCTCCACCGCCCCCCGCAGAACAATCCCAAGCGACCGCCCGTCGCTGGACGCCATCACCACGCTGAACGGCTCCTCGGCCACCCTGCTCTCCGGCGATTGGCCGTCGGTGATCATCAACACGACCGGCAGGTCGAACTGCCGGCGCAACTCGCGCGCCATCGCCGCGCCTTCGGAATGATCTCTTCCGCCGAGGTCGAGCAGCAGCAGATCGGCTCGCGTCGCGGCGATCCGCTCGGCCGTCCCATCCTCCGGCCGTCCCACGCCGCATAGGACACAGCCGACCTGCTCCAGTCCTTCGGCGAAGGACGGCGCCGGCGGCGCTAGGTCGGTGACGAAGAAAAGACGCACCGGCTCCGTCGTCCCGCTCGACGACGAAATCGCAGATTGTGGGATGGGCATGCCGGGACGTCGCAAGTCCGACCCGATCCGTCACCCGACGGCACACTGGTCACGCTGCGAGTCTTAGTGACATATGCGCGGGTCCGCAACCTGGGAACGCGCGGCTGCGCCTCAGAACGCGGCGGTAATCTCCTGCCAGAGCTCGCGGGCGCCGTCGCGCACGGCGTCGCCGAGGTGGTCGACGAGGGTGCGCGGCGGGGCCCCGCCGGCGGCCGCGGGGTCGGTCGTAAGGCGCCAGCCCTTGGGGTGCTTGCTCACCTTCTTGATCGTGAACAGCCAGGGACGGCCGTGCCAGGCGCGGATCTCGTCGCCAGCGCCCATCATGTCTTCGGATTGCGTGATGCTCTCGCCGTAGCAGATCTCGTCGTTGTCATCGAGCTTGCAGACGGGATGCGACTTGTTGACATGCGGCAGGCCGAGCAGGTGGCCGACCTCGTGGGCGGCGGTGTACCGGTCGAAGTCCTTGTCGAAGACCTTGCCCTTGTCTTTCACCGTATGCCGGAGGAGCCGCATGTCGAGGTCTTCCGAGTCGAGCACGCCGTCGGGGCGGCCGGGCTTCGGCTCCGGGAAGGTGAAGGAGGGGAAGCGCGGCTGGCCGGGGGCGCGCTTGAGGACGGTGATGCGGTAGTGAGGATCAGCGGCGTCGAGCTCGATGGCCAGCCGGCACTCGAGCACCGGGTTGAAGCGCGTCACACCGGGATAGACGTAGCGCTTGTAGTCCTCGGCCGGGAGGCTGAAGTCGTAGCCCGGCTCCGGCGGTAGGATGAAGATCTTGCCGCTCCACAGGAACGGGATGTCGCGCCGGAAGCGCGCCTTGAAGATGTCGAACTCGGCGGGCGGAAAGTGCACGCATTTGATTTCCATCCCGCGCGCCTTGACGATGGCGATGTTCTTCTCGCCGCCGGTGTCAAGGGGCTCGAGCGCGACGCGCAGATTCAGCGTCAGCGGTGTGACGTTGCGTTCGTCCGGCTTGCCCAGGTCGTAGCGAAACTTGCGGCCCATGCTGGTCCTCGCGCGGCGGCGGCCGTCCATGGGCCGGGCACTCTCGCGATCGTCCCGCAGCACCCGCAAAGATGCAGTGACGGCGGTCACGAACCGTGTTCAATTCCCGCGCTCCATCTGCCCTGCGGTGACTCATGCCCGATTCCCTGCCGCGCGAGCGCGGCCCCTATAAGGTCCTCGCGTCCGAGCCGCGCTATCGCAACCGCTGGATGGCGGTGCGGGAAGACCGGGTGATTCGTCCGGGCGGAACGGAGGGATCCTTCGGCGTCGTGGAGATGGTGGCGGGTTCGTCGGTGCTGGCCCTCGACGACCAAGACCGCGTGCATCTCGTGCGCGAGTTCAAATACGCCCTCGGGCGCGACAGCCTGGAGGTGATCAGCGGCGGCATCGACGAGGGCGAGACGCCGCTCGCCGCGGCGCAGCGGGAGCTGGGGGAAGAGGCGGGACTCGTGGCCAGCGCGTGGCAGGAGATGGCGGCGATCGATCCCTTCACGACGGCGATCCGCTGCCGCAATCACCTGTTCCTGGCGCGCGGCCTCTCACAGACGGCGGCCGCTCCTGATGACGGCGAGGAATTGACGCTCGTCACGCTGCCGTTCGACCAGGCCTTGCAGATGGTGCTCGCCGGCGAGATCAGCCACGCCGCCAGCTGCATCCTGCTGCTGAGGACGGCGCGGCTGCTCGAGCGGTAGCGGGCGGACGACCTACTCCGCGAGGCCGTCGGCCTGCGCCTTTGCCCGGGCGGCGCGATCAGCTTGGCCGGCCGCCTCATAGAGCTGGGCAGCGGTTTCGAAGTCGCGCCGCGCCAGATCGCGATCGCCGCCGGCGCGCTCCACCTCCGCGAGCCCACTCAGCGCCTGCGCCTCGCCGAGGGAATCGCCGAGCCGGCGGAACAGGTGGCGGGCGAGATCATAGGACTGGGCGGCGAACTCCTGCTCGTCGGAGTCGCGATCAATGGCGCCGAGTTCGAGCAGCACCTTGGCCCGATCGGCCTCGTCGCCCTCCATCCTGCCGAAGAGATGCTGCGCCTCCTGATAGTCGGCGCGCGCCTGTTCGGTGTCGCCGAGCCGGCGCGCCAGAGCGGCGCGGCTGACCAGCAGCCGTGCCTCGCCGTCCTGCTCGCCGACGCGCTGGAACCAGCCGCGCGCCTCCTCATAATAGGCGTGTGCATGCTCGACATCGCCCTGGCCAGCCGCCAGCTCCGCCAGGCCGAAGAGCGCATAGCCCTCGCCGCGGCGATCGGTGACCTGCTGAAAGAAGGTTCGCGCCTTGGCATAGGCCACCTTCGCCTCGGCCGTGGCGCCCTCCTGCTGCGCGAGGTCAGCAACGCCCAGGAGGCCGTAGCCGCGATTCGAGGGATCGCGGAACTGCGCGAACGGCCGGCTCGCCGCCTGGCCCCGCACCTGCTTCAGTAGCGCGCGCGCCGCAGCGAAGTCGTCACGGGCGGCCGGCGCGTCGCCCTCGCGCTGGTCGACGATGCCGAGGCCGGCCCAGGCGGCGGCCTCGCCGGCGCGATCGCCGCTCCGGTGGTAGAGGTCGATCGCCCGGCGGTAATCGGCGCGGGCATCGCCGCCATGATCGAGGGTCTGCGCCATCTCGCCGACGGCGAGGAAGATGGCCGCGTCCGTGCCTCCGGCCGGCGGCTGCCGATAGAGAGCGCGCGCCGCCGCCAGCTGGTCCAACGCCTCCTGATCTTGGTCGAGATAGTCCTGCGTCCTGGCCAGGCCGAGCAGCGCCTTCGCCTGACCGCTGCGGTCGCCGGCCTGCTGATAGAGATCGCGGGCCTTGCCATAGGCCGTCTGCGCGTCGATGAGGCGCTGATTCTCCTCGTCCATCTCGAGATATTGCCGCAGCTGCTCGTCGCCCTGGCGCAGCTGTTCGTCGGCCTCGCACCGCAGGCGATCCGGATTCGGCGTGGTGTCGAGCTCGACGTCCGGCGTGGACGCAGCGCCCGCGGCCGCCGCAGGGCAGGCGCCGGACTTCGCCGGGTCGTCGGCGCCGCGCGCCGCCAGCGTTGTTGCCGCGATGGCCAGGGCCGCAATCAGGACGAGCGTCCGGTCGAAGCCCATGACAGTCGACTATCTCCCCACGCGGCCGCACGACGGTGCGGCGATTTCTTTGCCGCACGAACTCTAGCACGGAGAAAGAATGCGCCAATGATCGGGATCACAGGCGGCCGAATCGCGCACGGCCGGCAGCGATGCTGCAGAGGCGGGGTCAGCTCTGCGGTGGCGCGGCGTTCGCGTCGGCGAGGCCGTGGGTGGCGCCCCGGAGGAATTCGGTCACAGCCTTGCGATCGCCGATCGCGCGCAGGCGCTCCGGCGTGATGGTGTCGCCCAGGGTGACGGTGAGGCGGCGGCCGATCTTGTTGCGCACCTCGTGGAACAGCAGGGCGTAGCGCAGGGTCTGATGGATGTTGGAGGCGGCCTGGAACCACCGGCTGTTCTGGCCGTGGAAGAAGACGGGGAGCACGGCAGCACCGGTGGCGAGGGTGAACTTGGCCACCAGCGTGCCCCAGGGACGGTCGACCGCGCGGCCGAAGGTCTTCGGCGCCGCCGCGACACCGCCGCCGGGAAAGACGAGGAGGGCGCCGCCGCGGTCGAGCAGCTCGCGCGCCAGCCGGCGCGAGCGCAGATTGTTGCGCGTGGCCGCCTCGGTGCCGGAGAAATCGACCGGCAGGATGCGCGGCCGCACCTCCGGCGCCTGGTGGAGGACGCGGTGCGTCATGATCTGGTAGTCGGCGCGGACCTGGGCCACCAGCCAGCACAGGATGATGCCGTCGACCACGCCGAAGGGATGGTTGGCGACCACCAGCAACGGCCCGTCCGGCGGGATGGCATCGGCCGGCGGCCGGTTCAACCGCAGGTCGAGCCGCAGCGCCGCGACGGCGTCGTGCCAGAACAGCTCCGGCGGGCGCCCGCACTTCGTGTAGTGCTCGTACATCCGGCGGATACGCGGCTGCCCGGTGGCCCATTCGATGAGCCGCACCACGCCCTGGCCGGAGCGCCCGAGCTCGTCCGACGCGTAGGTGAAGCGCGGCGGCAACAACACGTCTTCCATCGCGCCGCTATCTGCCA
>DATIXH010000427.1:0-7872 GCA_035518775.1 Candidatus Acidiferrum sp. | reverse complement strand
GACGCGGCAGCCACCGCCTCGGCACCGGCGGTGCGAAGCGCACCGTCGCTCGACATCGATGCCGGCGACGCGACCGGCAGCTGCGACAGCTGCGGCATGACCGCCTGCTTCCGCAACGAGCCCGCGCCGGCGCGGCTGCCGACGACGGGTACCGCTTGGCTCGTCGACGCCTGGTGGCCGGAGCATGACGCCTATCTGCGCGAGCAGGCCGGGCCGGGGGACTGGCTGTTCACGCCGCTCGACAGCCTGCGCCTGGGCCTCGGCCCCTATCGCTGGAACAGCGCCGGCTTCGCGGCCGTGCGGCAGGCGCCCTGGCTGGTGGCCGCCCGCTCCTGGCGCAGCCGCCGGCTGGCGCGGCAGGGTGCCGCGCGGCAGCGGGCGCTGCTGGAGATGGACGAGGCGCTGGCGCGGCACTATGCGCGCGGCCTGCCGTTCGCGGCGACCCATCTCGTGGTCAGCCAGACCCTGCTGCCGTTCCTGTGGCGCGAAGGCGCGCTCGGCGGCCGCAGCTTCGACGTGTTGATGACGCGCCTGCCGCTGGCGGCGCTGCAGGCGACGCTCGACCGCGCCGCGCGCGCCTGGCCGCAATCACCGACCCTGGCCGACTTCCGCGCGGACCCGGCGCTGCTGGAGGCGGAACGCGAAGCCCTCGCCGCCGCCCGCCGCTGGGTCACACCCCACAGCGCGATCGCGCGGCTGGCGGGAGAGAAGGCGGAAAAGCTCGGATGGCATTTGCCGGCACCGGTCCTGGTGCGCGCGCCGCGCGGGACCAGCATCAGCTTTCCCACAAGCACGCTCGGCCGCAAAGGCGCCTACGAGCTGCGCGCTGTTGCAAAGGAGCTCGATCTGTCGCTGCTGCTCGGCGGCCCCGTGCTGGAAGGCGACAGGTTCTGGGATGGCGTGCAAGCCACGCCAGCCAATGGTGCGTTGTTGCGAGATGCGGCGGTCGTCGTGCTGCCAGCATGGCTGGAGGATCAGCCGCGGCGGCTCTTGCAGGCCGCCGCCGCGGGCGTTCCAGTTATCGCGAGCGACGCATGCGGACTCGACGGCGTCTCCGGAGTCACGACTGTCGCGGCAGGTGACGTGCGCGCTGTGTGCGAAGCTTTGGGCTGCTCGATTGCGTGAGCTGCGCGGCAGCAGCGCGCGAAGCCTTCGTCAGCCGACGGGGTTGAAGTCGTAGACGCCGACGCCCTGGACGATCAGGAACCGGCAGGGGCCGTCGTCCTTGCCGTGGACGTAGTGGGCGGTCTTGGGGGCGACGGTGCAGCGTTGGCCCGGCGCCAGTACGTGAGTCGCGCGCGGCGCCCGCGTCTCCACGACGAGCGTTCCCTCCATGCAGACGAAGTCGTCCGTGATCTCGGAGTGGTAGTGCCAGGGGACGCATTCGCCGGCGGCCAGCGTGAGGATCATTGCGCGCAGATCTGTTCCGTCGGCGACGAGCTCGCGTCCCGCGATCGTGTAGTTGCCGCGCGAGCGCTCTTTCACGATAGCACCTCTGCACCGGTGGTTGCCGATCGGCCTCACGCACGATGCGCCCAGTCGCACGCGGCAGCAAGTGCGGCGCCTGTGACGGGGATCACGGCCGGCCCTCCGTCGATCGCGATAAGCTGTCCTCGCTGCTCCCGGCGTGGCGGCTCATGGGCTGAAAGGACAGAGCATGGCATTGGCCGACGATCTCCGGGACTATATCGCGCAGCACGGCACGGCGACGACGGATGTCGGGCTCTGGCCGGGGCCCGTCATCGTCGGCGAGACCCACCAGTTCATGTTCGGCGATGCGCCGATCCGCACGGTCGCGAGCGTGCGGGTGCTGCGAGAACTGCTGAAGGACCTGCGCTTCCGCTATTTCGCGAACGAATCGTTCCTCAATGCCGGGCCAGCGCGCCGCGCGCTGCGCGACTATTGGCAAAACGGCAGGCTGCCGCCGGCCTTGGACAGCACCGACCCGGCGCAAGCGGCCCTCGGCGACGACGAGCTTGCCCGGCGCGTGCTCACGCGCCGCTTCCAGGAGGTGCTCGACGATCTGAAGCTCCATCCGCGCTACATCCTGCCCATCGGCTCGCGGATGGGCGGCGCCGTGCGCGACCGCCGGCTGGCCCAGCATTTCCTCGAGGAAGCAGGCGACCGCGGCGTTGGCCGCCAGACGCCGGGCGTCGTTCTGCTGGGGCTGGCGCATGCGGCGGCGACGCCGTTCGAGGGCGACCGGGCGACGACGCGCATGATCCTGCAGCAGCAAGGCTACCGCTGCATCTCGATCGCGGTGCTTACGGATTTCACCCGCACCAAGGACAACGTCGCCACGATCGACGACGCGGTGGTCCCTCTGGCCGGCCCGGCGGCGATCCTGAGATTGGCCGGCCTGGCGGCGAAGAGTCCGATCAGCGTCCGAACGGATCATGCCATGCCCGCCGGCAAGACCAATCCCTTCCGGCAGATCGCCCTCGCCGGCAGCACCAGCGGCCGCTCCGTCGCGGAGCAATACGAGTTCGTGGTCCTTCACAAGACGTGAGACGCGGCCTCATGCCTCGTCCACCAGGCCCTCGCGGATCGCGCGGTCCTGATCCAGGAAGATGGCCATGGCCGTGCGCATGGGTTTGAAGCCGAGCTTCCTGTAGAAGCCCTCCTTGCCCGGATTCGCGTAGAGGATGATCTTGCGGTGGCCGGCCGACAGCTCCTTGAGCTTGGCGACGATCGCCGTGCCGAGGCCGCGGCCCTGATGGCCGGGGTGGATCGCCACGTCGCAGATGTAAGAGCAGTCGACGCCGTCGGCCACCGCGCGCCCGGCACCGATCAGCGCGCCGCGCTCCAGGACGAAGCACTTGAACATGCTGTGCGAGAAGGCCCGTTTCAGGTCGTCCGGTTTCTTGTCGCCCAGGGGCGCGATCCGGTAGAGCCGCGACAGCTCGCACCAGTCGATGGCATCCTGCTCGAACAGCCACTGCATGGCGGTGATCTCCCGCGAAACAAGGCGCACGCACAAGCCGCGATTGCGCGGCGTCTCACTCGCCCGGCTGCGTGCGGGGAGCGCCGGCCACAGCCGTGCGCGGCCGGTGCCCGCTGACCTCGGCGCCGGCGTCGGGCCGCAGCCGGACGTGGACCAGGCAGGAGAGCGCCGACAGCAGGGCGAGGGCGAAGAAGGCGGGGGCGAAGTCGCCGGCGGAGACCTGTGTGTCACCGCGGGCCAGCACGGTCAGGTGCAGCAGCAGGGCGCCGGTGCCGATGCCGACGCTGAGCGACAGCTGCTGGCCGACGCTGGCGAAGCTGGTGGCGCGGCTCATGCGTTCGCGCGGCATGTCGGCATAGGCGATGGTGTTCACGCTGGTGAACTGCAGCGAGCGGAAATAGCCGCTGACGATCAGCACGGCCAGGATGACCGCATGCGGCGTCGTCGGGCTGAAGAGCCCGTAGACCGCCAGCAGGGCGCCGCTCAGGATGGCGTTGCCGATGAGGATGCGGCGGAAGCCGAAGCGCTTCAGGATCGGGCCGGCCGTGGTCTTCATGAGGAGCGCGCCGACCGCGGTGGTGAAGGTGAGCGTGCCCGACTCGAACGGGGTGAGGCCGAAGCCGAGCTGCAGCATCAGCGGCAGCAGGAAGGGCGTGGCGCCGATGCCCATGCGGAACAGGAAGCCGCCGACGATGCTGGCGCGGAAGGTGGGGATGCGCAGCAGGCTGAGGTCGAGCACGGCGTGCGGCCGGCGGCGGGCGTGGATGATGTAGAGGGCCAGCAGGATGGCGCCGGCCGCGAACAGGCAGGCCACGAGCGCATTCGGCAGGAAATCGCGGGCCACGGTCTCGAAGCCGCCGACCAGGCCGGTCAGGGCCAGGGCGAGGAGGGCGAAGCCCGGCCAGTCGAAGGGCGGGGGCCGCTCCTCCTTCACCTCCTCGATGAACAGGGTCACCAGCACGATGCCGAGCATGCCGATGGGGACGTTGATCCAGAAGATCCAGCGCCAGCTGAGATAGGTGGTGATGAAGCCGCCCACGGGCGGGCCGAGCACCGGCCCGATCAGGGCGGGGACGGTCAGGTAGGCCATGGCCCGCACCAGCTCGTTCTTCGGCACGGAGCGCAGCAGCACGAGGCGGCCGACCGGCACCATCATGGCGCCGCCGAAGCCCTGGAAGACGCGGGCCAGCACGAACTGCGGCAATGAGTCGCTGAGACCGCAGAGGATCGAGCCCATGGTGAAGATCACGATGGCGGCGCGGAACACGGTGCGGGCGCCGAAACGGTCGGCCACCCAGCCGCTGATGGGGATGAAGACCGCCAAGCTGAAGAGATAGGCGGTCATCGCCAGGCTCAGATGGAGCGGGTTCTCCTCGAGCGAGCGGGCGATCGCCGGCAGGGCCGTCGAGAGCACGGTGGAATCGAGATTTTCCATGAACAGCCCGCAGGCGACGATCAGCGGGATCAGCATCTGGCGGGGCTGGGTGCTCGGCATGCGGCGGGTAAGGCGGGCAGTGGCGGCGACGCTCCCCTCAACATAGGGTGCGCGGCTCGGATATGACAGGGAGATTGCGAAACCGAGCCATGCCCCCGGCGCTGCCCTCGCGCAGGACGGGCCGGCCTCACTTCACAAGGGCGTCGATCTCCTTGTCGTAGGGGAAGCGGCCGAGCTTCTTCTTGGAGAACAGCAGTTGGCCGTCGCGGGAGATCTCGAACACGCCGCCGCTCGATTCGACCAGCTCGATCTCGGCTGCGGGGGACAGTTCAAGGAGTCTGGCTCTCGCCCGGAGAGCTTTCGGCTCGTAGTTTCAGGCGCCGCAATATTCGATTCTGAACTTCATGGCTCTTCCGGTCGGAACGTTCACGCCGCTTGTAGCACCGTCGGGCGCTCTTCGCAAAGGCCCTAGGCCTGAAATGACGCGATCGCCGTCCGGAAGCGCAGCAGGGAGACGCCGAGGAAGAGCGCGCCGATGCCGGCCATGGCGACGAGCTGGGGCCAGACGATGGCGAGGCCCGCGCCGCGGTAGAGCACCGCCTGGGCGAAGGAGACGAAATGGACGGCCGGCGAGACCTGCAGGACGGCCTGCAGCCAGGCGGGCATGCTCTCCATCGGCGTGGTGCTGCCGGAGAGCAGGTTCATGACGACGATCACGGGCATGACCAACAGGCTGAACTGCGGCATGGAGCCGGCGACGGTGGCGAGGAGGATGCCGAGGGCCGTGACGGAGACCTCGTAGACGGCGGCCCCGGCCACGAACAGGGCAAGGGAGCCGGCCACCGGCACCTGGAGCAGCTGCTCCACCACCAGCAGCAGCGACAGCGTCGCCGCCGTCACGATCACGAGGCCGTTGGCCCAGACCTTCGCCAGCATGATCTCGGCGGGGGTGACGGGCATTACCAGCAGGTGCTCGATGGTGCCGTGCTCGCGCTCGCGGATCAGCGCGGCGCCGCACAGGATCACCGACAGCATGGTGATGTTGTTGATGATCTGCATCACCGCGTTGAACCAGTGCGACTGCAGGTTGGGATTGAACTTCGCGCGCACGACGAGGTCGATCGGCTCGGCGACGCCGCCCTCGTGCCGCTGCGCGAACTTCAGGGCCTCCGCGGTGACGATGTTCTGGATGTACACGGCGCCGTTGCCGGCCTGGGTCATGGCTGTCGCGTCGACGTTGAGCTGGAGCGCCGGATGCCGGCCGGCCAGCAGGTCGGACTCGAACTGCGGCGGGATATCCAGCACGAACACGAAGCGGCCGTTGTCGAGGGCGCGGTCGACCTCGCCGGCGTCGATCTCCGCCGCACCCTTGAAATAGGGCGGCAGCAGCGCGCCCGCGAGGCGGCGCGACAGCTCGGTCCGGTCCTCGTCGACCACCGCGACGGCGGCGTTCGAGACCTCGAAGTTGGCGTTCTTGGCGACGGTGTAGACCGCATAGGTGAAGGTGTAGAGGATGAAGAGCGACAGCACGGGATCGGCGCGCAGGCTGCGCAGCTCCTTGATCCCCAGCTGGACGATGTTCGCGAGCCGCCGCATCTCAGCGCTCCTGCTTGCGCAGCGCCAGCCGCGCCGCCGCGATGAAGACGACCGCGAAGACGCCGAGCATGACGTGGCTATGCCACAGCTCGGGAAAGCCGAGGCCCTTGGTGAAGGCGCCGACGCTGATCTGCTGGAACCAGCTCGACGGGAAGGCGAGGCCGAGCACGCGCCCGCCGCCCGTGAGGGCGGAGACCGGTGTCAGCATGCCCGAGAAGTTGGTGGCGGGGATCAGCGTTATGATCGCGGTGCCGAAGATGGCCGCCACCTGGGTGCGGACGAAGGACGACATCAGCAGGCCGAAGGCGGTCGACGCCAGCACATAGAGCGCGGCGCCCGATACGAGCGCCAGCGCCGAACCCTTGATGGGCAGGCCGAAGACGAGCAGCGCCAGCAGCGCGAGCGTAAGGAAGCTGACGAACGCGGTGGCCGCGTACGGCGCCTGCTTGCCGACGAGAAACTCGAGTCCCGTCACCGGCGTGCTGCGGAAGTTGGCGATCGAGCCGGTCTCCTTCTCGCGCACGACCGCGATCGCCGACATGATCGCCGGAATCAGGCACAAGAGCAGCATGAAAATGCTGGGCACCATCGCGTTCACGCTGAGAAAGGCCTGATTGTAGCGAAAGCGGGTCTGGATATCTTCGGAGTTCCAGGCATTGGGACTGCCGGCGCGGTGCAAGCTCCGCTGCAACTCTTCCCCTTGCTTCCGGATTACGCGGGTCACGTAGTTCTTGGACGTCTCGCCGCGGAACGTCATCGCGCCGTCGACCGTCGCGTCGACTTCCGGCGTGCGGTTGTTGAGAAGGTCTCGGCCGAATCCTGGCGGCACTTCGACCACGATCTGAGTATTCCCGCTCCGGAGTCGCCGCTCCATATCGTCCGGTGTCTTGATCGGGGGTTGGACCGCGAAATAGCGCGATCCATCGAAACCCTGAAGCAGCTCGCGGCTCTCGGGCGTCTCGTCCTGATCGAAGCTCGCAGTCTGCAAATTTTCAATGTCGAACGAGATTCCATAGCCAAAGGCGAACATGAGAATGATCGGACCGACGAGCGCGAAAGCCAGCCGGATCGGATCGCGCAGCAGTTCGACCGTCTCACGCCGGGCATAAGCCCAGAGTCGGCCGATCTTGAACCGCTTCGGCCGTTCGGTCGCCACGACTTCGGCGACGGCCGGCGCGGGCGCCTCGGCTTTCTTCGACATGTCGATGCCGGCGGCCTCGGCGAGATAGCCGACGAAGCAGTCCTCGAGCGACGCGCTGCCGCGCTCCCTGACCAGTTCTTGCGGCGCGCCGACGGCGAGGACCTTGCCCGCGTGCATGAGCGAGATGCGGTCGCAGCGGTCCGCTTCGTTCATGAAATGCGTTGTGACGAAAATCGTCACGCCCTCATCGCGCGAGAGGTCGATGAGCGTGCGCCAGAATGCGTCGCGGGCGATGGGGTCGACGCCCGAGGTCGGCTCGTCAAGGATGAGAATGGAAGGCTCGTGGAGCACAGCGACGGCGAGCTGGAGGCGCTGCTTCATGCCGAGCGGGAGGCTGTCGGGGCGCGAATTGACGACCGACTTCAGGTCGTAGCGCTCGAGCAGGTCCTCGATCCGGCCTGCGACCTTTTCCGGCGGCAGGTGATAGAGCTGGGCGTGGAGCTCGAGATTCTGTGCGACCGTCAATTCGCCATAGAGTGAAAAGGCCTGGGTCATGTATCCGACGTTGCGCCGGGCCTGCATATCGTTCGAGCCCATCGGCTCGCCGAACAGCTTGCACGTGCCGCTGCTGGCCGGCAGAAAACCCACCAGCATTTTCATCGTCGTCGACTTGCCGCAGCCGTTCGAACCGAGAAAGCCGAAGATTTCACCGCGCGCAATCTTGAAGCTGACATGGTCGACCGCTACGAAGTCGCC
>DATIXH010000426.1:0-6001 GCA_035518775.1 Candidatus Acidiferrum sp. | reverse complement strand
GACGCCGACGCCGAGGTGCTTCGCCGCCCCGGACTGGTCTAGCCAGCCGAGCGGCACACTGTAGTGCTTGCTCAAATTTCCATGCCTCAGGAACGACACGCCCGGCGATACGGCTGTCGGGCATCTGCCGTGCTGGCCGGGGCATGGGTCGGCCGCCAGCACTCGCGCGAGGGGAGCGCCCGCTTTGGGGGCAGCTTCGACCGCTCACGCCAAGGGCGATGACTTGGTGTGTCGTGCGCGTTTTTTCAACCCCCCGACTGCGGGGCTCACAGGGCCTTCCTGTCCGCCAACGCTTGCAAGGCTTTCCAAGCGGGCCCGTAACCTCGCATGGGGTCGAGGAGTTCTCTCCAAGGCTCACGATCAGTACTTTGACCATCTGCACGTAGCCGAGTTCTTCAAGCTCCTCGAACCACCGGGCATTGGTGCTAGTGTCGAACATGCGAAAATGCCGGCTGCCACGTTGAAAGGCCGACCGCAGAATGGTCCGTTGCTGCTCGGTCAGTTTCTTGTATCGCCTGCGCAGCGACCACGACGCCAGCGGCGCGGGCAGCTTGATCGGCATGTGCTGCGCAATCCACACACCCTGTGCCAACACGACCATTGCGAGCGCCACCACCGCGGCGTTCGCCCAACGGCTCGCGTGCTCAAAAGGCTCGTCGCTGTACCGCCAGAAGACGGCGAGGCCAATCGCGATCAGCAGGCAAACGAGAAAGAACGGCGTGCCAGCGCCCCGCAATTCCTTGATCCAACCGCTATCCACCGTTTCCCCTCGATCGTGTGTCCGAAGCGTGTCCGCTCGCGCAATCGTACACCGCTAAGTGTTTGACGCACATAGCTCTTGACAGTGCGCGCTCAGCACCCGCGGCCGGATGCCGAGCGCGGTCAGCGTCTCCACCCGCGTCTTGCCGCTG
The DNA here is from genome assembly GCA_035518775.1 of Candidatus Acidiferrum sp. Lineage (GTDB taxonomy): Bacteria > Pseudomonadota > Alphaproteobacteria > Dongiales > Dongiaceae > JBGPEQ01. The sequence continues at coordinate 5,090 of DATIXH010000426.1, read as the reverse complement.
CCCAGCTCCTGCACCCGCGCGTCGTGCGGCAGCACGTGCTCGCCATAGGCATAGCCCTTGGCCTGCAGGAGCCGCGCATAGTGGTCGAGGCCGGCGCCGGAGGCCTCGGCGTAGTCGATGATGCGAATCTCCCGCCGGTGCCGCTGATAGAACCAGATCGCCGTCGCGTCGCCGATCCCCAGATCCCAGGCCGTGTGCACCAGCAGGCTCGGCTCGTGCGGCACGCGCCCGATGCGCTTCTCGGCCTCGGCCTGCGCGATCAGCTTGCCGTAGTAGGCGCCGCGAATGGCGGCGTCGAACGAGCATTCGAACTCCTGCGCATATTCCTCCTCCGACATCGCCGCCCGCGCCGCCGCCAACTCCTCGGCCGGCAGCGCCTCGGTCTCGCTGGCGCGATAGAGCGCCGCTGCCCAGCCCGGCGCCGCCTTGGCGCGCTCGTAGAGCTGCCAGAGCGCGTTGCGGCCCATCGGCGTCCCCGTGATCAGCGCCCAGCCCTTGCGGTCGGCGAGCGCCGGGCGGATCACCTCGCTCCAGAGCCGCGGGTCCATCTGCTGGAACTCGTCGAGCACGACGCCGTCGAGATAGAGACCGCGCAAGCTGTCCGGATCGTCGCCGCCGTAGAGGCTGATGCGCGCGCCGTTCTCGAGGTCGCAGCGCAGCTCGCCCTCGTGAAAGCGCGCGACCTTGAAGGCGCGCGCCTGGTCCTTCAGCATGTCCCACACCACCGCCTTGGCCTGGCGCTGGAACGGCGCCAGATAGGCATAGCGCGACGCTTTCCTGTCCGTCCGGGCGGCCGCGTGCAGCAGCTCGCTGATGCCGAGCACGGTCTTGCCGAAGCGCCGATGCGCGACAATGACCGTGAACCGCTTCTTCCGCCGATGCAGATCCAGCTGCAGCGGCCAAGCGCCGTGCTTCATATCGTTCTCTCCGATGTTGCGAAGAAGAATCACCGCAGAGGCGCAGAGACGCAGAGAGGATAAGGAGGAACGCAGATGAACGCAGATGAATTGATGGCGCGCCGTAGGCGCGCAGGAATCCTTATCGGCGTTCATCTGCGGTTACATCTCCTTCCTTCCTCCTCTGCGTCTCTGCGCCTCTGCGGTGATTCCTTTTTTCTTTCTTGCGTCTTGCGCGAGCGCCGAAGGAGTGCCACCGTTCCCCGATGCGCCATAACCTCCGCCTGCTCATGGCCGCGGCCATCCTCCTCGCCGTCGCCGGCTGCGCGGGCAAGAAGCCGCCCCCGCTCGTGCCGGCGATGGTGCCCATCAGCGCCAACGGCGACTACGGCTACGCCGAGACCGCGCTGGCGCCCGACCTCTACGCCGTCACCTTCGTCAGCCCCAGCCTGTCGGCCCACGGCGATCCCAATCAGGGCTACGGCCTCGACGGCGAGAAGAACCGCGTCGCCGCCCTGGCGCGCTGGCGCGCCGCGCAGCTGGCGCAGGAAAAGGGCTACGCCGCCTTCCGCGTCGAGAGCGAGACGCGCGACGCCGACGTCCATGTCGAGGAGCCGCCGGCGCCGCCGCCCTATGTGAGCGCCGCCATGCGCACGACCATGTCCGGCACGCCCTGCCGCTGGGATTGCGACCGCCCGATCGGCTACTGGGGCGATCCCTATTTCAACCCGGTCTACGACGAGTGGTACCGGCGCGGCCACAGCTCCGGCCGCGTCACCGCCAGGCTCACGGTGCGCCTGCTGCCGGCGGCGGTCGATGGCGCCGAGGATGCCGCGCAGACGGCCCAGCGCCTGCAGGCCGCCTACGGCTCAGCCACCTTCGACGTCCGCTAGAGGGATCCATGGCCAAGGTCTATGTCAGCGGCGTCATCGACCTGCCGGTCGACAAGGTCTGGGCCTATGCGCGCGATTTCAACGGCCACGCCGCATGGCACCCGCTGATCGCCGAGAGCCACATCGAGGAGGGCCTGCCCAGCGACCGCGTCGGCTGCGTGCGCAACTTCAGGCTCAGCGACGGCGGGCATCTGCGCGAGCGGCTCCTCACCTTCAGCGACCTCGAGCGCAGCTTCACCTACAATATCCTGGAGTCGCCGCTGCCGTTGCGGAACTACCTCGCCACCTTCAGCTGCAAGCCGGTGACCGAGGGCAACAAGACCTTCGTGGAGTGGAGCGCCACCTTCGACTGCGCCGAGGCCGACGAGCCGCGCCTCCTGCAGCAGGTCGGCCGCAACACCTTCGCCGCCGGCATCGCCGCCCTCGCCAAGGCGCTCGGCGCCCCGGGCTAGCGCCGGGACCGCGTTCCCAAAGCGCGACCGGCGCGCTAGGATGACCGGCCTAACGAGAACGCGCCGCCGAAGGCGCGAGAGGGGAGGGTGCCATGCCGAGTCCGCTGGATCTTGTTGCCTCCTATGCCAACGATCCGCTCGAGGGCAAGCCCGTGGCGGAGGTGGCGGGGTTCTACCGCCGCCTGGCCGGCTGCATCGAGGGCGTTGTCGGCGAGGGCAAGTCGCTGGCGGCGCGCTTCCTGCTGCACTGGCTCGACGGCAAGGGCAAGCCGCTCATCGTCGAGGCCACCGCGATCAACGACCTTCAGGAGGTGAAGACCTATCTCGCGAGCGAGGTGCGCACCGTCTTCCTCACGCAGAAGAAGATCTCGAGCTCGAACAAGTGGGGCGGCATCGGCCCGCGGCTGAAGGGCGTCGCCCCCTTCGACACGAAATCGCCGCGCGATCCCGCCGGCAACTATCCCATGATGTACGAGGGCCCGCCGGTCAGCACGATCGGCTACGACAAGTTCCTCGCCGTCATGAAGAAGTACAGCGAGACCAGGACGATCTCGGACCAGGAGAAGCGCTATCTCGACATCTTCACCTCGTTTCACAAGTTCGGCATCAAGACCGAGGTCGTCGTCTCGGCCCGCCAGGTCGGCGCGACCGGCGCCTTGGCCAATCAGTACAAGATCGAATTCCTCTCCTGGTCGTCCATAGCCTTCGATACCTACGACTGGAACTACGAGCTCGCCTTTCCCGTCCCCAACCCCGATTTCGGCTCGGGAGACGCCGGCGCGGTGGCTCCCAAGAGCGAGGTCGTCTTCGTCCACCATTCCCATGCCAAGGACGTCAAGGACGCCGGCCTCGCAGCCGACTACGACATCAAGACCACCCCATGGAAGCCTGTCGACGCCACGATCATCGGCCCGGCCACCATCGACCTCGCCCGCATCTCCGGGCTGTAGCAGCCGCGCGCGGGGTCGCGCGCGGTCTGCTCCTCGGGCTGCTGTTCGCGGCCATGGGCTTTGTCGCGCCGCCGGCCCGGGCGAGCGGCGACTCCGGCCCCTATTACGGAACCATCGTCCTCGACGCCGGGCCGTTCGCCGCCGGCGCCCTCAGCGAGCGCGCCCACGACCTGCTGTTCCGCTATCTGGCCAGCGATGCGGCCTGGCGCGTCACCCGCTTCGGCGCCGGCGCCGCCGGCACGGTGGTGGCCGTCAAGCGCGAGCATGTCGAGGGCGAGCTGCCGTCGGAGGACGAGATCGCCGCCGGCCTCGGGCCGCGTCCGCCCTGGCGCTGGACCCGCAACGGCTTCGTCACGGCCGCCGGCGCCGACGGCAGCGTGCGCACGACCCGCCTGCTCATCCGCCTGAGTCCCGATGCGCCGCCCGACCCGTCCTGGAGGGACGCCGCCGCGGCCTCGACCGCCGCCCTCGGCGCCGCCCGCCTTCCGCTCCGGCTGTTCCGGGGCGAGGGTGGCGCGCTCGAGTCCGATCTGGTGCTGGAGGGGCCCGGCCTCGACGTCGAGATCTTCGAGTCCGACGGCGATCCGCAGCGCGCCTTCACCGCCGCGGCCGTCGCCGAGGCGCGCGGTCTGCTGCAGGCCGCGGCGGCACAGGCGGCAAGCGGCCGCACCGACATCGACCGCGCCCGGCTCACGCCCGGCTCGGTCCTCGCCGCCGAGCGGCCGTCGATGCGGATCCATGCAGAGAACGGCCAGCCTGGCCGGCTCGCGGTCAGCGGTTACGTCAATCCCGGTCGTGCCGGATGGATCTACCTCCGGCTGCTCGACGCGACGACCGGCGCTGCCGTGGAGGCGCCGGAGGAGAGCGACGCCATCGAATATGTCGGCTGGTCCGACGACCCCCGCGAGCAGTTCTACTTCGACCTGCCCGCGCAATGCCGCACGCCCGCGCGGACGTCCCCGGTCGCGGCCCGCTTCGAGCTTTGGTTCGTGGCCGCCGCCGGCGGTGCGGCCGTTCGCCGGATCGTCGCCATTGAGCAGCCGGTCGCCTGCGCCAGCGACTGACCCGCCGGAATCGGGGTCAGACTGCGATCCCCGCCAGCGCCTCGAGCAGGGCGACCTGTCCCTTGTGGATCTTCGCGCGCGCCTCCGCGACCGGGAACCAGGCCGCGCGGTCGATCTCCGGGAACTCCTGCTTGCGGCCGGAGCGCGGCGGCCATTCCATCGCGAACAGGTTGCTGCGCACCGCCGCCGGGTCGCAGTCGGCCTCCACCGCCCAGGCCTGCACGATCTTGCCGCCGGCCTGCTTGCAGGGCGGCAGGGCGACGAGCTCGCCGGCAACGGACAGCCCGGTCTCCTCGCCGAATTCGCGCAGCGCGGCCGCCCGCGGCTCTTCCCCCGGCCCGACCTCGCCCTTGGGGATCGACCAGGCATGCGCCTCCTTGCCGGCCCAGAACGGCCCGCCCGGATGCACCAGGAACACCTCGATCGCGCCTTCGCGCCGCCGGAACAGCAGCAGCCCCGCGCTCACCTTCGCCATGCCGCGCACTCTGCCCGATCGCGCGCGCCCCGGGAAGAAGCGCGTACGCCGTTGGTAATGCAGGGGCGACCGGCAGGTCGCCCGTGTCGCGGACGAGCCGGGTTGTTGCGACTAGTCGCGGTGCGGCAGGGATGCGGGCCACATGCCGGTCGCCCCTACGCTCATGTCCACGCCGCCGCGTGGACACCGGCCCTAGCCTTTCCCCTCCCGCAAATTCCCCCTAGAGTGCCGCCGACTCACGACGATCCGGGAGAGGACACCGATGTACATCGTAGGCGACGAAGAGATCGAGGCACTTGCGGCGGTCGTCCGCGACAAGACGCTGTTCCGCTACGGCGTCGGCAACCAATGCGATCGCTT
>DATIXH010000425.1:0-5548 GCA_035518775.1 Candidatus Acidiferrum sp. | reverse complement strand
CCGCGGCCGGCGCCGGGGCGAAGCCGCCGCCCTTCAGCACGGGTTCGCTGATACTGTGCGGCAACGGATCCGGTCGCTCGAACACGCTCAGCAGCGGCAGCAGGATGATGAAGTGGAAGAAGTACCAGGCCGTCGCGATGCGGGCGATCACGACATAGGCCCCCTCCGGCGGGTTCGCGCCGCAATAGCCGAGGATCACGCAGACCGCCAGGTGAACCCAGAAGAACCACTTGTACACCGGCCGGAAGCGCGCGCTGCGCACCGGCGAGCGGTCGAGCCAGGGCAGCAGCATCAGCACGATGATCGAGCCGAACATCAGGATGACGCCGGCGAGCTTCGCCGGCACGATCGTGAAGCCCATCCAGTTGCCGATGAAGTTGTCGGGCGTCGCCCGCAGGATCGCGTAGTAGGGCAGGAAGTACCACTCCGGCACGATATGCGGCGGCGTCTGCAGCGGGTTGGCCTTGATGTAGTTGTCGGGCTCGCCGAAGAAGTTCGGCGCGAAGAACACGAACACCGAGAAGAAGATCAGGAACACGCCGATCCCGACATAGTCCTTCACGGTGTAGTAGGGATGGAAGGGAATCGTGTCCTGCGGCCCCTTGATATCGATACCCAGCGGGTTGTTCGACTTGTGGTGATGCAGCGCCCACAGGTGCAGGAACACCACCGCGAAGATCACGAACGGCAGCAGGTAGTGGAGCGAGAAGAAGCGGTTGAGCGTGGGGTTGTCGACCGAGAAGCCGCCCCACAGCCAGGTCACGATGCTGTTGCCGATCAGCGGGATCGCCGAGAACAGGTTGGTGATGACGGTGGCGCCCCAGAAGCTCATCTGGCCCCAGGGCAGCACGTAGCCCATGAACGCCGTCGCCATCATGAGCAGCAGGATGACGATGCCGAGCAGCCACAGCAGCTCGCGCGGCGGCTTGTAGGAGCCGTAATAGAGGCCGCGGAAGATGTGGATGTAGACGACGATGAAGAACATCGACCCGCCGTTCATATGGATGTAGCGGATCAGCCAGCCGTAGTTCACGTCGCGCATGATGCCCTCGACGCTGTCGAAGGCCATGGTGGCGTGCGGCGTGTAGTGCATCGCCAGCACGATGCCGGTGACGATCATGATCACCAGCATGATCCCGGCCAGCGAGCCGAAGTTCCACCAGTAATTCAGGTTCTTCGGCGTCGGATAGACCTGCTGGTGATGCAGGAAGGTGAAGATCGGCATGCGGTGGTCGATCCACCGCACGACCGGGTTCTTGAATCGCGGCGCGTCGCTCATCTCGTCGACCCCTCTAGCCGATCTTGACCTTGGAATCCTCGAAGTCGTAGGGCGGCACCGCCAGGTTCGCCGGCGCCGGCCCTTTGCGGATGCGGCCGGAGGTATCGTATTGCGAGCCGTGGCAGGGGCAGAACCAGCCGCCGAATTCGCCGCGTGGATCGCCTTGCTTCTGGCCGAGCGGGATGCAGCCGAGATGGGTGCAGACCCCGACGACGATGAGCCACTCCTCCTTGCCCTTCTTGACGCGGTCGCTATCCGGCTGCGGATCCTTCAGATCGGCAAGGTTGACGTCCTCGGCGGCCTTGATCTCCTCCGGCGTGCGGTGGCGGATGAAGACGGGATGGCCGCGCCACAGCACGGTGATGCTCTGCCCCACCGCCACCTTCGAGATATCGACCTCGGATGTCGCCAGGGCCAGCACGTCCTGCGCCGGATTCATCTGGTCGATGAAGGGCCAGGCCACGGCGGCGACGCCGAAGGCGCCGATGGCGCCGGTCGCGAGCATCAGGAAGTCGCGCCGCGTTTCGCCCGTGTCATGTCCCGGAGTTGCAGCGGCGGCCGCTGCCCCGCCCCCTCCGTGTGCGCCATGCGCCATCGTTCAAACCCCGCCGAAATGGCCGGCCAGCCCCCACGGCTCCGGCAGCCTGAAAAACCGCCCGCTTATAGCACCCGCATGTAAGCCCACACCCCAGCGTTCTGCGACAAACCGACGCGGAAATGCGGCCCGTCCCCAATGCCGTCGGCCAGCGGTATAATTGAAAAACAGGTCCGTTGCAAAGCGCCTGTACCGCCCCGTCGGCCGCCCGTCAGCCCCATGCGACTCGCCCTCTACGAGCCCGATATTCCCCAGAATACCGGCACCATCCTGCGGCTCTCCGCCTGTCTCGGCGTGGCCGTCGATATCATCGAGCCCTGCGGCTTCGTCTTCGACGACCGGCGGCTGCGCCGCGCCGGCATGGACTATCTCGATGCGGTCGACCTCACCCGCCATACCTCCTGGAACGCCTACCGCATCTGGCGCGCCGGCAGCGAGCGCGCCGGCCGCCTCCTGTTGCTCACGACCAGGGGGGACACGGCCTACGTGGACTTCTCCTACGCGCCCTCCGATACGCTGCTGCTCGGACGCGAATCCGGCGGCGTGCCGCCGGAGGTGCGTGAGGCCGCCGATGCCCGACTAGCGATTCCCATGAAGCCAGGGCTGCGCTCGCTCAACGTTGCAGTCGCTGCCGCGATGGTGTTGGGTGAGGCCTTGCGCCAGACCAAGGGATTTTCCCCGATCGACTGCCGATGACGCTGCCGAGCGATGACCTGAAGATCCGCGCCGCCGCCTGGTTCGCCGAACTGCGCGACCGCATCTGCGCTGAATTCGAGCGCCTCGAGGACGAGCTGACGGGGACCTTCAGCGACCGCGCGCCCGGCCGCTTCGAACGGACGGAATGGCGCCGCCCGACGGAGGACGGCGCGGCGGGCGGCGGCGGCGTGATGTCGGTCATGCGCGGGCGCGTATTCGAGAAGGTCGGCGTCAACATCTCGACCGTGCACGGCGCCTTCTCCGAGGAGTTCCGCAAGCAGATCCCGGGCGCCGCCGAATCGGGCCGGTTCTGGGCGAGCGGCATCAGTCTCGTCGCGCACATGCAGTCGCCGCTGGTGCCGGCGGTGCATATGAACACGCGCCACATCGTCACATCGATCGGCTGGTTCGGCGGCGGCTCGGACCTGACGCCGATGTTTCCGGAGCCGCTGGACACCGCCGATTTCCACGCCGCTTTGGAGGCGGCCTGCGCGCGCCACGATCCCGGCTACTACCCGCGTTTCAAGAAGTGGTGCGACGAGTATTTCTTCCTCAAGCACCGCAACGAGCCGCGCGGCGTCGGGGGCATCTTCTACGACAATCTCGACAGCGGCGACCGGGAGGCCGACTTCGCCTTCACCCGCGACGTCGGCCTCACTTTCCTCGAGGTCTATCCGCGCATCGTCCGCCGCCACATGAACGCGCCCTGGACCCCGGAGCAGCGCCGCCGCCAGCTGATCCGCCGCGGCCGCTACGTCGAGTTCAACCTGCTCTACGACCGCGGCACCCTCTTCGGCCTGAAGACCGGCGGCAACATCGACGCCATCCTCATGAGCCTGCCGCCCGAAGTGATGTGGCCGTAGCCTTCGGTCACGCGCCGTGCGGGACCACGGCCTCGGCCTCCTCCGCGGTCCCCCTCTTCGAGTGGTCGGCGGCGAGCAGCAGGTAGACGGCGGGCACGACGAACAGCGTGAACAGCGTGCCGATGGCGATGCCGGTGGCGATCACCAGGCCCATGTTGAAGCGCGACACGGCGCCGGCGCCGCTGGCGACGATGAGCGGGATGACGCCCAGCACCATGGCCGCCGTGGTCATCAGGATCGGGCGCAGCCGGATGCCGGCCGCATGCTCGACCGCCTCGCGCTGTCGGGGGCGGCGGGGCGCTTGAAATCAGGCCCGAGCGTGCAGCCGCCGAGGGCGGCCGCGGCGAGTCCGGCAGCGGCGATGGCGGCGGCAAGTCGTGCTCGGCTCAAGATCGAACGCTCCCCTTCTACCTCTCACGCCGGCGCGTCTCGCGGAAGCGCGCAATCGAGCCCTGCCCTCCTCCGGAGGGCAGCATGTGAAACTCCCGATTTAAGGAACTAGTCGGTTCCCTATTTCTTTCAAGGGTGACCCGCGTAGATTCTTTGCGGCTCTTGCCACACTACTGCCACGGCCCCGCATCCGCAGGCCCATCCCTTGTGTTGTCCGGTCGATTTCCAATATGGGAAACCATGAAGTTTCCTATTATGCTGGATCCTGGGGCGAATCGGACATGCCGGCGGGCGGGAGCGGTCTGATGCGGCGCGGGAGACGAGCGGGGCGCAACGGGACGGCAGCGACGAATCACCGCAGCCGCGGCCGTCCGCTGCAGATTTCCGAGGGCGAGCGCCGCCGGCGGCTGATCGCCGCCGCCGAGCGGGTCTTCCTCGACGCCGGCTACGGCGACGCCACCATGGACGACGTCGCCCGCAAGGCGCGCATGTCCAAGAAGACGCTCTATCAGCTGTTCCCGACCAAGGAGCAGCTGTTCGCGGCGGTCATGGCGAGCCGCGACGATGGCCTGATCGCCGCCATCGAGGTCGACGACGGCGCCCGCTCGCCCCGGGAGGCGCTGGAGAGCTTCCTGCGCCAGGCTGCACAGACCCTGCTGTCGCCGCAGACCATCGGCCTGCACCGCCTCGTCGTCTCGGAGACGCGCCGCCGGCCGGAGCTCGCGCGTGCTTTCCACCGCGCGGGCGCCGGCCGCTGCAAGGCGGCCGTGCTGCGCTGGTTCGCGCTTCAGCGCGCGCGCGGCAAGCTGATCGTCGACAACGCCGAAGAGGCCGCCGGCATGCTGTTCGGCATGGTCGTGGGCGAGCCGCATATGCGCCGGCTGCTGTGCGATTCGCGGCCGACCTCGAAGGCGGCCATCGACCGCCGCGTCAAGCGCGCCGTCGACATCTTCCTGAAGGGCGCCGTCGCGCGCTGAGTCCGCCGTTTCAGGCGCCGGGGATGGGCGGCGCCGCGGGCAGGTCCGCGAGCTCGGTCAGCTTGGCTAGGCAGGCCGCGCGGTCGGCGGTGAAGTCGCCGGCGATCCACCAGTCTTCGAGCATGGCCATCAGCCGGCCCACGGCGGGCCCGGGCGGCACGCCGAGCTTCACCGCATCCCGGCCCTTGAGCGGAAAGCGGGGCACCACCCAGTCGGCGGCGGCGCGCAGCAGATCGGTCCAGGCCTCGGTGAGCCGCCGGTCCATCGATGCGACACCGGCCACGGCCTCCGCCCACGCGATCAGAGCGCGGTCGCGAAAGCGCGTCGGACCCAGCCTATAGACCAAGCGGCGGCGCGCCGGCCCATCGAGGTCCGGCGACAACTCGAGCTCGCCGGCCAGGCCGATGAGCCGGTCGCGCTCCGTATTCGAGAAGCGCAGCCGCGTCGCCACCGCGAGCGCGCTCGCCTCGCTGCCGTCGAGCAGCGCCGCCAGCCGCCGCATCAGATCGAGCCGCGGCACGAGATCGCGCGGCGCCGCGCCCTCGACCGTGACGAGCGCGCGCAGCCGGTCGATATGCGTCGCCTCCGGCAAGAAGTGCGCGAGCACGTCGTTCGCCTGCATGATCTCTATCACGGCGGCCGGCTGCGGCGCGGCCAGCAGCTTCAGCGTCTCGCCGCAGATGCGCTCGCCCGACAGCGTCGGCAGCAAGGTTGCGAGATCGCGGCAGGCGGCCAGCGCCGCCGCGTC
>DATIXH010000424.1:0-6903 GCA_035518775.1 Candidatus Acidiferrum sp. | reverse complement strand
CTCGTTGACGAGCTCGGCGATGCGCTCGAGCAGCGTCTTCTTGTTCACCTGGTACGGGATCTCGTCGACGATGATCGCCTGCCGCTGGCCGCGATCGATCTCCTCGAAGTGGCACTTGGCGCGCATGATCACCTTGCCGCGTCCGCTGCGATAGCCCTCGCGCACGCCGGCCAGGCCGTAGATGATCCCGGCCGTCGGAAAGTCGGGCGCCGGCACAATCTCCATCAGTTCGTCGAGCGTGGCGCCGGGGTTCCTCAGCAGGTGCAGGCAGGCGTCGACGATCTCGTTGAGGTTGTGCGGCGGGATGTTGGTGGCCATGCCCACCGCAATGCCGGCCGACCCGTTGACCAGCAGGTTGGGCAGCCTCGAGGGCAGCACCAGCGGCTCCTTCTCCGAGCCGTCGTAGTTGGGGCCGAAGTCGACGGTCTCCTTGTCGATGTCGGCCAGCATCTCGTGCGCGATCTTGGCAAGCCGGATTTCCGTGTAGCGCATCGCCGCGGCGTTGTCGCCGTCGACCGAGCCGAAGTTGCCCTGGCCGTCGACCAGCATGTGACGCAGCGAGAACGGCTGCGCCATGCGCACGATGGTGTCGTAGATCGCGGTGTCGCCGTGCGGGTGGTACTTGCCCATCACGTCGCCGACGATGCGCGCGCTCTTCTTGAACGGGCGATTCCAGTCGTTGTTCTGCTCGTGCATCGCGAAGAGCACGCGGCGGTGCACCGGCTTGAGGCCGTCGCGGGCGTCGGGCAGTGCCCGCCCGACGATCACGCTCATCGCGTAATCGAGGTATGAACGCCGCATCTCCTCCTCGAGACTGACGGCGAGGGTTTCCTTGGCGAATTGAGTCATGGGGAGGGGGCGGCGATCGGGGGCCGCCTGTGTGACGAGGCCTGAACCGCCGCGCCGCTCTTGAGGGAAGTCAATTCTAAGGGCCTACCCCGTGTCGCACCTTCGCAACAAGAGGGGTCGGCTGGCGTTCCCGCAGATCACAATAGGGACGGTCATGGGCCCTATGGCAAAATCTTCGAGGCCGGTGGTGAGCGCTCGTGAAATCGGGTGTTTGCCGGGTTTTCTCGCTTCCGACGTGAACATCTCGCAGGCAGCTGCGACTATCCCCCTGAGAGGAGAATCATGAAGAAACTCAACAAGGTGGCGGCGCTGTTTGCCTCCGCTGCTTTGGCTGCGCCGATGCTCGTCTTCGCGCAGTCCAATTCGACGGACCAGTGGCGCGCTTCCGATGGCACGGTCTGGAAAAACGGATCGGGCGAGAACTGCTGGCGCGACGCGAACTGGACGCCAGCCACCGCCAATCCCGCCTGCGATGGCGCGCTGAAGCCGGCCCCGATGGCCGCTCCGGCCCCGGCGCCGGCGCCGCCCCCGCCGGCCCCGATGGCCGCGCCCCCGGCCCCGCCGCCCCCGCCGCCGCCCCCGCCGCCCGCGCCGACCAGCGAGAAGGTGACTTTCGCTGCGGATGCGTTCTTCGACTTCGGCAAGTCCACGCTGAAGCCCGAAGCCAAGGCGAAGCTGGATGACCTGGTGGCCAAGACCGCTGGCGTCAATCTGGAAGTGATCATTGCCGTCGGCCATACCGACAACGTCGGCAGCGATGCGTTCAACCAGAAGCTGTCGGTCGCGCGCGCCGAGGCCGTGAAGGCGTACCTGACCAGCAAGGGCGTCGAGAAGAACCGCGTCTACACCGAAGGCAAGGGCGAGAAGCAGCCCGTGGCCGACAACAAGACCGCGGAAGGTCGCGCCAAGAACCGTCGCGTCGAGATCGAGGTCGTGGGCACACGCACCAAGAAGTAATCACGACACGCGTCGAATCGAGGCCCCGCTTCGGCGGGGCTTTTTCTTGGCCGCGGGACCTACGCCGCAACGGACCCGGGGACGGCGCTAAGCCATCGGCCGCGGTTCGCGCGCGCATGCCGCTACGATGGCGACCATGGCCGTCAATGCCGACCCGCAGGAGCTGAGCAAGTTCGGCGAACTGGCGCATCGCTGGTGGGATCCGCACGGCGAGTTCAAGCCGTTGCACGCGATCAATCCGCTGCGGCTGGAGTGGATCGACATGCTGGCCTCGCTGCGCGGCCGGCAGGTGCTCGATGTCGGCTGTGGTGGCGGCATCCTCGCCGAGGCGATGGCGCGGCGCGGTGCGTCGGTCACCGGCATCGATCTGGCGGCCAAGCCGCTCAAGGTTGCGCGCCTGCACGCCCTCGACGCCGGCGTGCAAGGGGTGGAGTACCTCGAGGTGTCGGCAGAGGATCTGGCGCAGCGGCGGCCCGCTGAGTTCGACACGGTCACCTGCATGGAGATGCTGGAGCACGTGCCGCAGCCGGAGTCCGTGGTGCGCGCGTGCGCGGCGCTGGCACGACCGGGCGGGCACCTGTTCTTCTCGACCATCAGCCGCAATGCCAAGGCGTTCGCGTTCGCAATCGTCGGCGCCGAGCACGTGCTGCGCCTGCTGCCCAAGGGCACGCACGAATATGCACGCCTCATCCGCCCGAGCGAGCTGGCACGCGCCTGTCGCGCCGCGGGCCTCGAGGTGATCGACCTGAAAGGGATGCAGTACAACCCGCTGACCGGCCGCTACTGGCTTTCGGGCGATACCAGCGTCAACTACCTGTTGGCCTGCACCAAGCCGCGATGACGGCGCGTTGCGATGCCGTGCTGTTCGACCTCGACGGCACCCTGATCGACAGTGCCCCCGACCTGGCCGGAGCCGCCAACGACCTGCGCGCCGAGAAGGGGCTGCCGTCGCTGGCTTTCGAGCAACTGCGTCCGATGGTCGGCGCCGGTGCGCGCGGCATGGTCGGCGCCGCCTTCGGCGTCAAGCCGGGCGATGCGCAGTTCGAGCCCCTGCGCGACGCCTTCCTGGCGCGCTACGCGCAGCGGCTGCTGGACACCACCCGGGTGTTCGACGCCATGCAACCGGTGCTGCGCTCGCTCGAGGCAGCGGGGCTGCGCTGGGGCATCGTCACCAACAAGGCGGCGCGCTTCACCGAGCCGATCGTCGACGGCCTGGCGCTGCGCCTGCGCCTGGCGGCCCTGGTCTGCGGCGACAGCACTGCGCATGCCAAACCGCATCCGGCACCGCTGCTCGAGGCAGCCCGCCAGCTCGACCTGCAGGCCGCTCGCTGCGCCTATGTCGGCGACGACTTGCGCGACGTGGTGGCGGGCCGGGCCGCGGGCATGGCGACGCTGGTGGCGTCGTGGGGCTACCTTGGCGATGGACCACCGGTGCACGATTGGGGGGCCGACGCGATCCTTGGCACGCCGAGCGACCTCTTGAACTGGCTGGATGTGGCCTAAACTCTGCTTTCCAGGGGCCGACCTGGCTTCGACGTGGGTGCGGAGTCGGATCAGGGCATGCCGAGCGCCAGATCAGCTCGTTAATCCAGCTGGAACGAAGTAACTGCGAACGACGAACGTTTCGCCCTCGCCGCCTAAAAACCGGTGAGCCTCGCAACGGCAGGCCGATGGGCCGGGCTCGAGCCGCAAGGCAAGGGCTGCGAGGTCATCCACATCGGCTGGTGGTGCGCCGGGTCGCTTGGCGCATCGCGAGATCCAAGGTGACTGGCGGACCCGGTAGCGTGCTGCTGCGCGACCGGAGACGCGAGAAACAAATCAGACAGCTACGCATGTAGAACTGGCCGGCGATGGCTTGCGGACGGGGGTTCGATTCCCCCCGGCTCCACCATCTGAAGAATCCCGGGACCTCCCAGAAGGTCCCGGATTGTCCAAAACCTCCAAGCAAATCAACTGCTTGGAGGTTTTTTCTTGCCCGGACGGTCTCGGGCCGCTTTCTTTCCCGCTGCGCGCATGAAGCGAACCAAGCAAGAAGAGCTGAATGGCTTGGCGCACGTCGTGCCGTTGTCGAGGCAGGCGGTCGCGGTCCTTTGCGACCTGCACCCACTGACAGGTCACGGCCGCTACGTTTTCCCGAGTCCCCGGACCGGTGAGCGGCCGATGAGGGACAACGGTGTGCTGGCCGCGTTGCGGCGCATGGGATTCCCCAAAGACGAGATGACCGGCCATGGGTTTCGGGCGATGGCTCGCACGCTGTTGGCTGAACGGCTGAATGTCGATGAGGCCGTCATTGAGGCGCAGCTTGCACATGCGGTTAGGGACGCGTTGGGCCGCGCGTACAACCGGACCGAGTTTGTCGAGCAGCGCCGCAAGATGCTGCAGACCTGGGCCGACTACCTCGATAAGTTGCGCGACGGTGCCGAGATCATCCCGATCAAGCGAAATCGGACCCGTGTTGTCGGGAGATCGTCGACGATCGAAAGGACACGCTGACCAAGTAGTGGAACAGCGAACGCTGCAACGCATGCCTTCCGCAGTACCTCGCGGATTGTCTTGCGGACGACGCCCTCGCGTGTTTCCGCCAGGAAGGCATGCTTCAACGGCCGGGGCGAGCGCCCGGTGCCGGGCAGCTGACTCAATATTCGCTCGCGACCCTTCGCCGACCGTCGTTGAGCCAAATTGGTTGCCTGAAAGCAGCCGTTGCGTTTCGGTCCACGGCACTGGCCGGCGGCAACCGCGCGGTGACTGCGGCGCAAAGCGGCTCCGATCTCAAGACGCGCGGAAAGGCTGAGGCGTCCGTCCTGCCAAAGGCGCACGTCCTTCTTTACGTTGGCGAATGCGATTTCGGCGTAAGAGTCGCACCCCCCCAGCGACTGTGCATTGGCATGCATGGTCGGAAAGGATCGGCCTCGGGATTGCCCGGCCGTGAGTGTTCCGCGCAGACACGCTGCGGCAACGAAACCTGCCTTCAGGCTTGAATGAAACCCGTTGCTGCACGCCTGTCCGGTGCATGACCGTTTGAGGACCGTTTGAGAGTAGCGCGCAGGTCGAGCCCCGTCGCGGATCGGCAGTTGCAGCATATCAATGGAATGCCTTCAAAAGGAACCGCATCATGGTCAGTTCAAGAAGCTCAATGCACCTGGCGGTAATGCTGGCAATGGCAGCGGGCGCTGCCAGCGTGCGTGCGGACCAGGACGACAGCACGCTGGCAGTCGTGATGACCAACGACCCGACGGCGAACCAGGTCCTGGTGTTCGACACCAAGACCGGCACACTTGTGCAAACCCTGGCAACTTACGGCAAGGGCGGCGTCGCAGGCAACGCGCGGGGCGTGAAGCAACTGGGCGGTGATTTGGTCGCGGTCGTCAACAACGGTTCGAACACGGTGTCGCTGTTCAAACGCAATGGCAACCGCCTCCGGCTCGAGCAGACCGTGGCGACCAGTAGCCCCCCGGTGAGCATCGACTTCGGCAACCACCACATGTACGTGGCCGGTGCAACGACCGTCGATTCGTTCGCGATGTACAACAACAATATCTGGAAGGACGGCACGGCGCCATTGCAGTTGGTGGGCGGTACGGTGCCACCGGCCGGCAGCACGGCGCAAGTCGGGGTCGTCGACGCCAAGACGCTGCTCGTGACGCTGAAGACCGATCCGATTCCAGGCAGCGTCGATGTCGTGGCACTGCACAACGGCGCCGTCATTGGCACGACGCCCACGGTAGCCTCTGTGCCCACCGGGTCCTTGACCCCGTTCGGGTTCTCGGTCTATCCCGATGGCACGGCGGTCATCACGCTGGCGCATTCCAACCAGGACGGTCTGTTCCGCAACGGGGCCTTCACCGCCATCGTGGCGTCGGGCACCGGCGCCAGTGCGCCCTGCTGGTCGACCCGCGTCGGCAAGTACGTCTTCACCGCAGACGCGGCCAGCAATACCATCAGCCGCGTGGTCGGGACCGGGAACAACATCTTCGTCGACAGCGTGGTTGCGGCGACGCTGGCCGGCGGCCCCACGGACATCGACGCCCGCAAGGGTGTGATGGGGGTGCTCGACAAGGTGGCTGGCGTCTCCCACCTGTCCTTGCTGAGCTACAACGCCTTGGGCGAACTGACCCCGGGCGCGGACTTCAATCTCGCTGTGGCAACAGCGAACGGCGTGGCCATTCTCGGCGGCGAGGACAGGGACGACTGAGAGCTGCGACCTGGCCAAGGTCGAATCAAGTTCGCGTCACTGCCGACCCGGCTAGAACGTCCAGTGCCCGGCAGGGCAGTTGGCTGGCACGGCAGCGACGGTGCGCCCTGCGGGTCGATTGGTGGTCGCCCCGGCAAGGCGCAGACTTTGCTCCAATGTCTGCAGTCGCCTCGTTCAGCCAGGCGCTCGACGACCCGTTCTTGCTGAAGTTCATTGGCCGCCTTTGGCGGCCGGCAAGCCGCCGTCCGCAGTTTGAGCCAAGTCGGGGTTGGGAGGGGCACCGAGGATCCCACTTCCACTCCGGTAGCACCAATCTTGGCCCGGGTCAAATTTGGGTCAGCGACAACAGCCGCGAATAACGATTCGCTGAGAGTTGCGGCCTAGAACTGTGGTGCCCTGCGTCGACGCTGTGAAGTCACCGGCCACGGCAGGCGCTGGCGGCTTTGGCGGTCGGTGCCTCGAGCCAGTATTCAGAGAGCGCGTAGCGCGGACGCCGTGATGTGCTCAGGCGACGGTTGGCGCGCGGTGCAGCAGGGCGGGATGACGGCTTCCTCGAAGGGCGAAATGGAGATTTCGACCCCAAGCGGAAGCTCAGGACCATTGAGCCGCGAAGCCAGAAGCAGACCTCGGTCCCATCGTGCAAGCGCCTTGTTCAACGCGTGTGACCCCGGCCATGCACGCTCAACGGCGATCAGCTGGTGTGGAGCGGCGGAGTCATTCGTGACCGGGCGATCCGGTGCGCGTTCCTCTTCACCACCCAGATATACACACCAGTGCCTGTCAACCCCACGATCGCCAATCCGGCGACGCAGACCACGATCTGAAGCGTCACACCGAAGACGACGACCATGTGCAGCCACGTCAACCATCGGCCGATGACATCTCCGGGCTCCTCCGACGGATGA
>DATIXH010000423.1:0-3230 GCA_035518775.1 Candidatus Acidiferrum sp. | reverse complement strand
GCAGAGCTTCTTCTTTTCACCAAAGGCGCCCTCGTCCTTCGGCGGGCTCATCTGGGGCGCCGGGCCCGTGTTCCTGATACCGACCGCCACGGACGATCTCCTGGGAACCGAGAAGTTCGGCATCGGACCCACCGCCGTGGTGCTCAAGCAGACCGGTCACTGGACGATCGGCATATTGGCAAATCAAATCTGGTCCGTGGCGGGTGACGATGACCGGGCCGATGTCAGCCAACTCTTTCTCCAGCCGTTCCTGTCCTACACGACGACGGACGCCTGGACATTCACGGTGAACACGGAGAGCACCTACAACTGGAATGCGGAAGCGTGGTCCGTGCCCATCAATGCCCAGGTCACCAAACTCATCACGAGCGGCACGCAGCATGTGAGCCTTGGGGGCGGGTTGCGCTATTGGGCCGAGAGCCCGGACAACAGCGGTCCGGAGGGGTTCGGGGGCCGGCTCATCGTGACGTTCCTGTTTCCGAAATGAAGCCCGGAATTTCTCGCCGGCCGGGCGGTAGCGTGTCGTTCGAGCAATACGCCGGAGGTCGTTCATAAGTGAGAGCCAGCAAGTCACGAAGCCGCGGCGGTTCCGCTTTGCCCGCCACGGCCATCGCCCGTGCGAAGGCCTTGTCGTCAGCGGCAATAGTCGCCTTGGTGCTCGGCATCATCGGGCCATCGCAAGCTTTCGGACAGGAGACACCGACACAAGGTTCGCAGGCGAAAAGTCAACCGCCGCCGCCGGCTGAATCTCCCTGGTCATTCCGCCTCAGTCCGTACCTGTGGGTTGCCGGCATCGACGGCAAGGTCGGCGTGAGATCGGATTTAACGGCCAATGTCGATGTGGGTTTCAGCGATATATTCAAGGCCCTCGACTGGTTTCCGCCGCCGGTCATGTTGGGCGGCGAGGTGCGTTACGGGCGTCTCGGATTCGTCAGCGATTTCATCTACCTGGGCCTGGAAGACAGCAGCGGAGTCACGCGCGGAGCGACATCTGCGAAGGCCGACGTGAATCTCAAATTTGCGATCTGGACCTTCGGAGGTTCCTATCGGGTGATCGAGAGGGACCCCGTGACGCTGGACCTGCTGGCCGGCGGGCGGTTCTGGGGTTTGGACGGGAAAGCCAAGGTCTCAGCTCCATCCGGCGTGCAAAAAAGGAGCGGAAGCGATACCTGGGTCGATCCGATCATCGGCATCTCCGGGCGGGTCGAATTGGGCAGCGGGTTCGCGCTCCAGGCCGAGGGTGACGTCGGCGGCTTCGGGCTCGTCTCCGACATCGACTGGCAAGTGATGGGCACGCTTCAATATCAGGTCAGCGACTCGATTACGCTGGACGCCGGCTATCGCTACCTCGCCGTCGACTACAAGAATGGCGGGTTTCTCTTCGATGTCGCGCTCTCCGGACCCATCATCGGCGGAAGCATCCGCTTCTGAGTCGCGACGCGCGGAGTTCCGCGTCCGGCATACCCGACCCTCTTGCGCAGGCGTAGCGATATGCTGAAATGCAGACGTAGCTGGAAGAAGCGCGCTGCGACACGCGTCGGCGCCGCGCTCGAGGCCGTATGACGCAGGGAGATGCAATGAACGCCTTCGGCTTAGCGGCATGTCTCTTCGCGCTCGTCGCGCTCTCGGCCTGCGTCGAAGGATCGGCCGCGCAAGGCGGCTGCCTGGAGCATCGGCAGACCGACTTCGGCAATCAGACCTATTGGGGATCGTGCCCCGCCGAGACGCCGAACTCGCCCTGGCGTGGCCCAACCGCCGGGCGCTGATGACAGGAGCGCATCGTGACGGCGTCCTCGACCTTCAAGGCCAGCAGCGGCGACGGCTATGAGCGGGTGATGGGCCGGTGGAGCCGCCGGCTGGCCGTGCCCTTCCTCGCCTTCGCCGGGCTCGCGCCCGGCGAGCGCGTGCTCGACGTCGGCTGCGGCACCGGCAGCCTCACCTTCCTGCTCGCGCAGCGCCCGGACCTCGCAGCCATCACGGCCATCGACTACGCGGCGCCCTACATCGAGCACGCCACCCGCCGCAACACCGACCCGCGCGTCTCCTTCCGCGTCGGCGACGCCACGGCCCTGCCGTTCCCGGACGCGTCGTTCGACCGCGTCCTGTCGCTCCTGATGCTGCATTTCGTGGTGCAGCCGGAGCGTGCGGTGGCGGAGATGCGCCGCGTCGCGCGCCCCGGCGCCACCGTTGCCGCCGCCGTGTGGGACGCGCGCGGCGGCTTCGTCGCCAACCGCCTGTTCCACGACACGGCCTCCGCGCTCGATCCCGCCGCCGCCGCGCGCCGGGCCCGCAACTACACCCGCCCGATGATGCGGCCCGGCGAGCTGGAGGCGGCCTGGCGCCAGGCCGGCTTCGCAGAGGTCGTGGCGACCGAGCTCGCGATCCGCATGGAATTCCCCGATTTCGACGACTACTGGGCGCCCTACCTCGGCGCCGACGGCCCGGGCGCCGAGTACATCGCCACCCTCGACAACGCCGCGGTCGCGCGCCTGCGCGACGCCGTCCGCTCCGCCTACCTCGACGGCGACCCCGACGGCCCCCGCTCCTACGTCGCCGTCGCCTGGACCGTGAAGGGCACCGCGCCGCGCTGAGCGCGCAGGCCCGTTGAACTTCGCGCAGCGCCAGTCGACTTCCTCCCCCACGAAGTGGGGGTGGATTGAGGTGGGGGCATCGGTGCACGCTGGATCGACGCAGTCTTTCCCCGCGGCCCCCACCTGACCTCCCCCACTTCGTGGAGGAGGATTTTGGCATCGGCACTGGGCCGCCGATGCTTTTCGTTGCTTGTTGCACTAATGAGCAAATATGTTGTATTTTGTGGAGTTAGAAGGGCGACCTCGCAGCCCTGGAGACCCCGTGCAAGGCGTCGGCCGAAGGCCGACATGTCCAAAGCGGACTCCATCCCGAATCCCCGAAAGGACCGACCTGCATGCGAAAGCTGATCTTCACCACCGGCTCGCCGTTCGCGCGCGCCGTGCGCATCGTGCTCGACGAGAAGGGGCTCGACTGGGAGCGCCAGGAGGAGATCACGACCCCCAGCGTCGAGGCGCGCGCCAGGACCTCGCCGACCCTGCAGGTGCCGACCCTGATCGACGGCGACCTCCGGCTCTGGGACAGCACCGTCATCCTCGACTATCTCACCACCACCTACCCCAGCCGCGATGTCCCCGGCACGACCCACCGCTATGCCGACCGGTTCGTCCGCCCGGACCACGAATGGACCGACAAGCTGG
>DATIXH010000422.1:0-57732 GCA_035518775.1 Candidatus Acidiferrum sp. | reverse complement strand
AAGAAGCTGATCGGCGCGAAGTACGGCGTCAAGGATGGAGACATCATCGAGGCCTCCATCGTCGGCGACGTCATCACCGGATACCTGAACGGCAAGGAGATGATCTCCGTGGTCGATGACAAGATCAAATCAGGCGCTCCGGGGATCGGTTTCAATTTCGGCGTCGGCAACACCAACGTCGACCATGGATTCAGCTCCTTCGAAGTGCATACTTACGACTGACCAATCGACTTGGCCGACACGGCGCGGAGGCAGACCCTCCGCGCCGCCCCGATCCCGCGGAGCCTGCCGATGACTAGACAATTGACGCCCGCCGCCCCCGTGACGCTCGCGGCCTTCGACGCGATGTTCGAGAAGATCAAGAACTGGGGCAAGTGGGGCGAAGACGACGAGCTCGGCACGCTCAACTACATCACACCGGACAAGATCGCCGCCGCCGCTGCGCTCGTGCGCAAGGGCCGCTCGGTCTCCATGGCGATTCCGATCAACAAGCAGGCCGGCCCGGACAATCCGAACCCGGCCGTGAACTTCATGTCGCTGATGCACGACCTGCCCGTCAGCAAGAGCGGGCTTTCCTTCGGCATGTGCTATCTCGGCATGGCGAGCCACGGCGACTGCCACACCCACGTCGATGCGCTCAATCACGTCGCCTACAAGGGCAAGCTCTACAATGGAAAGCCGGCCTCGCTGCTCACGTCGCGGGGCTCGGAATGGGGCAGCATCGCCGCCTATCACGCCGGCATCGTCGGGCGCGGCGTGCTGCTGGACGCGGCGCGCTACCGCAAGGTCGACTGGCTCGAGCCCGGCGAGGCGGTGACGCGCGCCGAGCTGGAAGCGATCGAGAAGGCGGAGGGCGTGCGCCTCGGCGAGGGCGATATCCTGGTGTTCCGGACAGGGCATCACGCCCGCCGACGCGCGCTCGGCGCCTGGAGCAACGACTACCCTCCGGCCGGAGAAGGCAAGGCCGGCCTGCATGTCGACACCGTGCCCTGGATGCATGAGCGGCGGATCGCCGCCTTCCTGCCGGACGGGGACGGCGAGACCGTTCCCAGCAACGTCGAAGAGATGCCCTACCCCATCCATGCCCTGCAACTCACGTCGATGGGCATGCTGGTCTCCGACAGCCTCAACCTGGAGGAGGTCGCCAAGGCCTGCGTGGAGGAGAAGCGCTGGGAATTCATGGTGGTTGGCCTGCCGCTCCGTCTGCCGGGCGCCACGGGCTGCCCCTGGAACCCGATCGCCATCTTCTGATCAGCTCTCGAGGGCAAGGAGACGCACATGGAACGCCGGTTCGCTGGCAAGGTCGCCCTCGTGACGGGCGCCACGACGGGCATCGGCCAGGCGATCGCCGTGCGACTTGCGTCGGAAGGCGCGCTCGTCGGCGTCAACCGCAAGCCTGACCTCGACGCCAAGGAAACCCTCGGCATGATCGAAGCCGCAGGCGGCAAGGCCTTCGACGTCGCGGCGGACATGCGCGACCCGAAGCAGGTGAAGGCCATGGTCGCCGAGGTCGCCAAGCGCGGCAAGCGGCTCGACTACGTGGTGTCGAACGCGGCGATCAACCCGTTCATGACCTGGGACAACACCTCGATCGAGGATTTCGACAACCTGTTCGAGACCAACGTGCGCGGCGCCTGGGTGGTCTGTACGGAAGGCGCGCGGCAGATGGTGGCGGAGGGCCATGGCGGCGCCATCGTCATGATCAGCTCGATCTCGGCGCATGTCGGGGCGCCCACGCAGGTCGCCTACTGCGGCACCAAGGGGGCGATCAGCATGCTGGGCAAGGCGCTCGGGGCCGTGCTCGGCAAGCACGGCATCCGCGTCAACGTCATCGAACCGGGGGCGGTCGCCACTAACATGAGCGCCGGCCTGCTCGATGCGCCGGACATCATGAAGTACTATCTCGAGCGCATCGCGCTCGGACGCATCGCCAAGCCCTCAGAGCTCGCCGCCGCCGTCGCCTTCATGCTCTCGGACGACGCGAGCTACGTCACCTCGGCCGCGCTGCTGGTGGATGCCGGCTTCATCGTGAACGCCGAGCTCTGATCCGTCGTCAGTTGCCGGCCGCGCAGATCCGCACCGTGCCTTCGATCGAGCGGCCGGGCTCCAGCACGCGCACGCCGTGGCTGGGGACGCCGGCGGCCATGCGGTTGAAGCCGTCGTTGGCGTTGCTCACGGGCTCGACGCAGACATAGGGGTAGTCCCAGGCGCTGTAGATCTGCAGCTTGTCGAGCGCGCCGTCGGCCTCGATCACGGTGCGGAAGCCGTCGGCGGCGATAACCTCGGCGCGCCCGTCCCAGCCCTCGAAGAGGCGGTCGATGACCATTTCCGAGACATCGGGGCCATCGGCGAAATCGAGGCCCTCGGTGAGGGGCTCGCAGCCGAGCTCCACTGCCTCCGGCGCATCCGGCGGCCACACGCCGACGGACTCAAAACGCAGCCGCGTTCCCGGATGCTTCGGGAAGTAGGGGTGGATGCCGAGCCCGGCCGGCATGGGCCGGTGATCGCGCGAGGTGACGCGCAGCAGGATGGCGAGGCCGGCATCCGAGAGCGCAAAGCGGACCTCTCCGCGAAAGCGGAAGGGGAAGGTGCCCGGCGTCGGCTCGTGCGTCATCGCGAGCGCGAGCGCGGCCTTGCCGCGGTCGCGAATCTCGAATGGCCGGAGCCAGGACTCGCCGTGCGTGGCCGTCGGTTCCTCGCGCACGTTTCGGGCGAGCGTGTGCGCGAGGCCGGCGAAGGTGAAGCCCGGTCCGAACAGCGGCCCGGAATAGGGCATCAGCGGAAAGCCGGCGAAGCCGTAGACGAGCGGCTCGGCCAGGACCGCGTCCGGCGTCGGCCGCAGGATGTCGCGGCCGCCGTGGCGGAACGACACCAGCCGCGCCCCGAAGCCGGGTGCCACCGTCAAGGTGTAGGGGCCGTGCTCGAGCGTGACGAGCGGGCCCGTCTCCGTCGGCTGGAGAAAGCGCGGCATCAGCCGTCCGGCAGCCTGACGGTGCCTTCGATGACGAGCGTCGTGTCGCCGCCGATGACGACGCTGTCGCCCTTGTCCTCGCACCAGAGGTCGCCGCCGCGG
Source organism: Candidatus Acidiferrum sp. (assembly GCA_035518775.1). Classification (GTDB taxonomy): domain Bacteria; phylum Pseudomonadota; class Alphaproteobacteria; order Dongiales; family Dongiaceae; genus JBGPEQ01. Next base: position 54,659 of record DATIXH010000422.1, on the reverse strand, counting down.
GCCGACAGCTGGCGGCTGTGGATCTTTCGTTTGCCCGTCCGCTCGGCCCAGTAGGGCACGATGATTCGGTGCGCGGTGCCGCAGACCGGGTCTTCCGGCAGGCCGGCATTAGGGGCGAAGACGCGGAGGACGATGTCGGCGGCCGCATCGCCGGGCGCGGTCGCGATCACCGCGGTGCGGTCGAAGGCCGATACCCGCGCCAGGTCGGGCCGCATGTCCGCGATGACGGCGGGATCGTCGAAGATCGCGACGTAGCCGAACGGCGCCGCCCAGGTCTCCCGCGGGCGCGCGCCCAGGGCGGCCGCCATCTCGGCAATGCGGTCGATGCGGGTTGCCGGCATGGCCGGGAAATCGACGTAGATTCGATCACCCTCGCGATAGGCCGCGCGGCTGTCGCCGTTCGGCAGATGAAAGACTATAGAGCGCGCTCGTGCGGAACCCTCGCGCAGGACGGTGTGGGCGGCCGCCACGGTCGCGTGACCCGCGCCGCCGTGCGGACCTTCCGGCGTGAAGAACCGGAGCGGCGTCTCGCCGCCGGACGGCTCGTCGACGACCGCGGCGACGTCGGCGCCCAGGATGGCGCAGGCCGTTGCCAGGGCGTGATCGGAGATGCCCTTCGCACCGCTCAGCACGAAGGCGGGATTGCCATGCAGCGGATCGGTCGCGAAGGTGACGATCTGGGAAAAGCTGGCGCGCGACGACATCAGCCCTTCAGCGGCTTGTAGGCCACCACCTTCATCTCGACCTTGCAGTTGAACATGAAGCGCATCGGGAAGACCGAGCGCACGGGCGGATCGGCCTTGAAATAGGTCTTGTAGATCGCGTTGAAGGGGACGAAGTCGCGCGGATCGGTCAGCCAGCATTCGGTGTTGACGACGTCGTCGAGCGTGCAGCCGGCGACGGCCAGCGCCTCCTTGATGAAGCCGAAGGTGCGGTGGACCTGCTCCTCGAAGGGCATAGAGCCGTTGCCGGTGCCGTCGTCGAGAATGTTGCCGGCGGCGTCGAACGTCACGTTGCGCGGGTCGAAGAGCCAGGGACCGAAGGCGGAGGTGAAGACGAAATCGCCGGCCCGCACGGTCTTCGAGATCGGCACAGCGTGGTCGATCGGATAGGTCTTCTTCATGGCGTCGTTCCCTCAGTGCCGGGAGTCGTGGCGGGCCGGATAGCGATGCGAGGCAGAAGATCGGAGAGCAAAAGGCCCAGGCCCGCGGGCGGAACCTCGGACCGACGCATGGATGCCCAGCCTCCCCGTCAGACTGATCCGTTTCGCGGCGGCCTTTTTTTCTTTTCGACCGCGTTCACCCTGGATCCCCTATCGCTAGTAAACTTGACCGGTCGTCTTGGGTCAAGGATAAATAGGCTAAGTACCTATTGACAGTTTGTTCCTGTCACGAATCACCAGCTTCGCGGCAGCACCGCGACGGAGACGCTATAATCTGCGGTTCGCAGCGGGTCATTCCGAATGAGCGCAATGAAGACGCCTCTGTCCACGGTGCCCCTCGGCCGCCGCAAACGCGCGGACGAGATCGCCGAGCATATCGAGCGGGCCATATCGACCGGCGAATTCAAGGAGGGCACGGCGATGCCCTCCGAGAAGGAGCTGGCGGAGCGCTTCGGCGTCGGTCGTCCGTCGGTCCGGCAGGCGCTGTTCACGCTCCAGCAGCAGGGCCTCGTCGAGATCACCAGCGGCACGCGCGCCCGCGTGACGGCGCCGTCGGGGAAGTTCCTCACGGGCCAGCTGGCGAGCCTGATCCGCCGGATGACCTCGACCGGCGAGGGCCACGAGCATATGGAGCAGACCCGCCTGCTGTTCGAAGCGGGCGTGGCGTGGCAGGCCGCGCGGGTCGCCACCGACGACGACATCCAGCGCCTGAAGACGCTGCTCGACGCCAATACCGCCGCCATCGGCAACACCGGGCTCTTCATCCGGACGGACGTGGCGTTCCACGCCGAGCTGACGGTCATCACGCGCAACCCGATCTTCACGGGAGTTCACGATGCCCTGGTCGGCTGGCTCATCGACCAGCGCACGACGACGATCCACATGCCCGATGCCGACCGGCTGTCGATCCGCGACCATACCGCCATCTACGAGGCGGTGGCGGCACGCGATCCGATGCGCGCCTTCCTCGAGATGACCAGCCATCTGCGGTTGATCAGCGAGCTCTACCGAGAATCGAAGCGGCTGTCGGAGGAGATCCTGCGGCAGATCGCGCGCGACGTCGCGAGCCGGATCGAGCGCGAGCGCGAATCCATGTGGGCCGGCGGGCCGAAGGCCGGGCCGGCAGCGGAGATGGCGGTCGAAGGCGCGGCGGCCAAGGGCAAGGCGAGTCGGAAAGCAAAGGACGCGTGACGCCGCTGCGAAGCGAAGAAACGGCGAAACACGGCTGACAGGGGGAAGGGCGGATCATGACGACAGTCGTACTCGGCGCCGGCGCGGTCGGCACGGCCACGGCCTGGTATCTGCGGAAGGCCGGTCACGAGGTGGTGCTCGTCGAACGGCAGGCGGAAGCGGCCATGGAGACCAGCTGGGGCAACGGCGGCGTCATCCACGCCAGCGAGGTCGAGCCCTGGTCCCAGCCCGGCATGCCGACGAAGATCATCAAGTGGCTCGGCAAGGAGAACGCGCCGCTGCTGCTACGCTACAGCGCCATACCGCATATGATGCGCTGGGGCATCGAGTTCGCGCGCAACTGCACGCCCGAGCGGTTTCGCGAGAACGCGAAGTCGAACCTCCATCTGGCCCTGCATTCGCTCAAGTCGCTGCAGGAAATCGGCGCCGAGACCGGCATCGACTACGACCGCGCCACGCGCGGCGTGCTCAAGATCTACCGGTCGAGGGAATCGCTCGACGGCGCGCAGCGCTCCACCGATTATCTCGCGCAGCACGGGCTGCTCTATGAGCGGGTCGACCCCGAGCGCTGCGTGGACCTCGAGCCGGCCTTACGGGACACGAAGCCCACGCTCGCCGGCGCCCTCTACTTCGCCCGCGACGAGGTCGGCGATTCCAACAAGTTCACCCAAGGGCTGGCGGCCGCGGCTGCGGCGCGCGGCGTGCAGTGCCGGTTCGGCGAGACGGTGGAGAGGATCGAGACGAACGGCGGCCGCGTGCGCGCCGTCGTGACCAACAAGGGGCGCATCGCCGCCGATATCGTCGTGGCCGCGCTCGGCAGCTTCACGGCTCCGCTGCTCGCCAAGAACGGCATCCGCGTGCCCATCTATCCCGTGAAGGGCGTCTCGATCACCTTCAAGCGCGCCGGCTGGAACACGGCGCCGGCACTCCCCGTGATCGACGACAGCAAGCTGTTCGGGCTGATCCCGATCGGCGACCGCATGCGCATCTCCGGCTCCGCCGAGATCACCGGTTACGACGCGACGCCGGCGGTGGCGCGCGCCGAGGCGATCATCGCCAATGCGAGCTTCACCTTCCCCGAGATGAAGCGCCACTTCGACATCTCGAAATCGCGGGTGTGGGCGGGCCTGCGGCCGGTGAGTCCGTCAGGCACGCCGATCATCGGCGAGACCCGCATCGGCGGCCTTTGGATCAACGCCGGCCACGGGCATCTCGGCTGGACCCTGTCATGCGGCTCGGGACGGGTCATCGCGGACCTCATCGCGGGCCGCAATCCCGGCATTCCCGTGCCGCCGCCGCAGGGCGTGGTGGCCGCAAAGGCCGCCTGACCGGCCGGGGCCGGAACGGGTCATTCTGCACGCGCGGGCGCGATCAGCAGCTCGATCGAGAGCGACTTCAGGGCGTCGGCGATGGACTGGTCGGGCGCGACGTCCGTGATGACGTAGTGCACCTTCTCGAAGTTGCGAATGCGCACCGGCGCGAAGCGGTCGAACTTGCTGTGGTCGGCGACGACCGCGGCGGTGCGGGCGGAGTTCAGGATGACGCTGTGCAGCTCGCCTTCCTCGCGCGAGAAATCCATCAGCGCGGGCGTGCTCGAGACGGCGCCGGCGCCGATGAAGGCGAAGTCCGCGTAGTAGTTCGCCAGCATGGCGCTGGTGTCCGGCCCGAAGGCGCCGCCGTTGACGGTGATCTCGCCGCCGAGCATGAACACGCGGTTGCCGTTGCGGCCCGCGAGGCGGCCGCAGCTCACGAGATCGTTGGTGAAGACGGTGAGGCCGCGCCGGTGCGTCAGCGCTTCGGCGACGCAGCGCGTGGTCGTGCCGCTGCTGATGATGACCGAGGCGCCGTCGGGCACGAGCGCGGCGGCGCAGGTGCCGATGGCCTGCTTGGCGGCCGCGTTGGTGACCTGGCGCAGCGCGAGCGAAGGCTCGGCCGTCTCGGCCGAGAGCGCGCCGCCATGGGTCTTGCGCAGGCCGTTGCGGCGGGCGAGGAGCGCGATATCGCGGCGGATCGTCTCGCGCGACACCTTGAGCCGCCGGTGCAGCTCGGTGACGGACATCGAGCCCCGCTCGGTGACGAGCGCGAGGATCAGATCGTGGCGTTGTTCGGCGAGCATCGGGATCCCTTCTCCGGAGGTGACCGCAACCTAGCACGTTTTGGCAATATGTGATATTTTGCCTGATCGTGTGGCGGCACGACGCAGCTCTCCCCGGGGAGCGCGGCTCTCCGTCGAGCACCAGCAGGCGCTTCGGCGCGGAACCGGACGCGCGCCGTGATACCGGCGTGACGCTTCCTCAGAGACGGACCGCGACGTTCTTGATCTGCAGGTAGTTGCGGATGCCGGCGAGCCCGCGCTCGCGGCCGATGCCGCTGTCCTTGATGCCGCCGGTCGGCGCCTGCACGCCGCCCATCCACCAGCCGTTGATCCAGACCGAGCCGGCCTCGAGCTCGCGCGCCAGCCGCAGCGCCCGCGAGATGTCGCGGGTGTAGATGCCGGCGGCGAGGCCGTAGCCGAGGCCATTGGCGATGCGGAGCGCCTCGTCTTCGCCGGCGATATCGATGGCCACGCCGACCGGGCCGAAGATCTCCTCGCGGGCGATCTTCGCCTCGGGAGTCACGCGGTCGAAGATCGTCGGCTCGATGAAGTAGCCGCGCGGCAGGTGGCGCGGGCGCTGGCCGCCGGCGCGCAGACGGGCGCCGTCGCGCGTGCCCTGCGCGACATAGCCGGTAACGCGGGCGTACTGCTCGTCGGAGACGATCGGGCCGAGGTCGGGATTGTCGAGGCCGGGACCGACCGAGAGCTTGGCGGCCTTGCCCTGTACGATGTCGAGGAACTCATCGCGTATCTTCGGATGCAGCAGGTAGCGGCCGGAGGAGGAGCAGACCTGGCCGCAATTCTCGAAGGTCGCCATGGCGGCATCGTTGGCCGCCCGCTCGAGGTCCGCGTCGGCGAAGACGATGAAGGGATTCTTGCCGCCGAGCTCCAGCACCGTCGGCTTGATGCCGGGGGCGGCAGCGGCGAGGATCTTGCGGCCGGTCTCGACCGAGCCGGTGAAGCTGATGCCGCGCACGAGCGGATGGCGGACAAGGGCGTCGCCGGCCTCCTCGCCGAAGCCGGTGACGACGTTGACCACGCCGGCGGGAAAGCCGGCTTCGGCCACGAGCTCGCCGAGCTTGAGGGCGGTGAGCGGCGACTGCTCGGCGGGCTTCAGCACGGCCGTGCAACCGGCGGCCAGCGCCGGCGCCAGCGAGCGCATGGCCATGCCGAGCGGGTAGTTCCAGGGCACGATGTGGGCGGTGACGCCCTGCGGCTCCAGCAGCGTGAAGTCGATGACGTCGGGGCCGAGCGGGATGGTCTCGCCCTGCATCTTGTCGGCGGCACCGGCGTTGTAGCGCAGAGTGGCGACCACACCGTCGACGTCGCCCTGGGAATCCCGGAGCGGCTTGCCGACGTCGAGCGTCTCCAGCCGCGCCAGCTCGTCGCGATGGGCAGAGATCAGGTCGGCGAGCTTGAACATGAGGCTGCCGCGCTCCTGTGGCGTCACTCTCCGCCAGGGACCTTTCATCGCGGCATCGGCAGAGCGCGCGGCCTGGTCGACATCCTCCACGTCCGCGCGCGCGACCTCGGCCACCGGCTCCTCGGTCGCGGGATCGACGGTCGGGAAGGTCGCGCCGGTGCGCGCGGCGACCCATTCGTTGTTGATGAAGAGCTGGTGTTTCATGAGTCCTTCTCGTGCGACGGCAGTGTCTCCTGCGGATTCAAGTCTCGGTTGTCACACCGGCGAAAGCCGCGGTCCATACACTCCGGCCTCTGGAAAATGGGCCCCGGCTTTCGCCGGGGTGACAACCGAAAATGACGCGGCAGCGTGCGATCGTTCTCCAAGCCTACCCGCGCACTGCGCCGCTCGACAGGCCCTGGATGAAATAGCGCTGGAGGAAGAAGAAGAGCAACAGGGTCGGCACGCTCAGGACGGTGATGCCGGCCATGCCGAGGGCGAAGCCCTCCAGCTGGGTGCGCGTTCCGATGACCGGCGCGAAGGCGGCGATGCCGACGGGCAGGGTCTTCATGCTCTCGTCGGACACGGCCAGCAGCGGCCAGAGGAAGTTGTTCCAGTTGAAGGTGAAGACGATGATGATGGCGGCGATCATCGGGGCGCGGGCCAGCGGGAAGGCGATGCGCCAGAAGATGAGGAAGTGGCTGGCGCCGTCCATCTTGGCGGCGTCCTCGAGATCGCGCGGGAAGCTCAGGAAGAACTGGCGGAAGATGTAGACGCTGTAGACGTAGGTGAGGGGCTGGCAGATCAGCGCCTGATAGGTGTTCCACCAGCCGATCTTGATGATGGCGAGCAGCAGCGGAACCACCGTGACCTCCGTCGGCACCATCAGCGAGGCGACGAACAGGAAGAACAGGAAGTCGCGGCCGGGGAACTTGAGGCGCGCCAGCGCATAGCCGGCCATCGCGCCGAACAGGATGTTGAGGCCGGTGCTGACGCCGGCGACGAAGATGCTGTTGAAGAACCAGCGGGCGACCGGATATTCACCGAAGATCTTGACGTAGTTGTCGAACGTCACCCGGTGCGGCAGCCACTCGATGTCCGCCGTCATGACGTCGCCGGGATACTTGAGGGAGGTGGAGATCATCCAGACGAAGGGCATCGCCCAGAGCGCGGCGATGAGGATGCCGATCAGCCAGACCGGCAGGGTGCCGACGCGGAGCCCGTACGGCCGAAGGCGTCGATTGATTTTGCCCATGATCGATGCCGTCGCCATCGCTAGCGCTCGCGGATGAGGAGGCGATGGACGATGGTGATGACGACAATCATCAGGAACAGGAGGGTCGCCACCGCCGAGGCATAGCCGAAGTGCTGACGAAAGATCGCCTCGAGATACATGTAGAAGATCACCGAGGATGAGCTCGAGGCCGGGCCGCCGTTGGTCATGACGTAGACCTGGCTGAAGATGCGAAGGCTCGAGATCATCTGCAGCGTTACCACCAGGCTGATGACCGGCCGGAGCTGCGGGAGAATCACCAGCCACAGGCGCTGCCAGCGGCTGGCGCCGTCGACCTCGGCCGCCTCGTGGAGGTCGCGCGGCACGTCCTGCAGCGCAGCCAGGAACAGCACGAAGGCGAGGCCGAGGTCCCACCAGACCGAGGCGATGCTGACGCCGATCAGCGACCAGTTCGCGCTGGTGAGCCAGGGGATGTTCTCGATCCCGAGATAGCCGAGATAGTGGTTGATGAGGCCGAACTGCGTGTCGAGCATCCACACCCAGACGAGGCCGATAACGGTCGCGGACACGACATAGGGCGAGAAGAACAGGGTGCGCGCGAGAGCCGAGAGCGGCCAGCGCTGGTGCACGTAGAGCGCGAAGGAGAAGCCGATGACGACGACGCAGGGGACGATGACCAGCCCGTAGAGGATCGTGTTCTTGAAGGCGATGGCGACGAACTCATCCTTGAAGGCGTCGGTGAAGTTCTGCAGGCCGATCCATTTCGGCTTGCCGAAGATGCCCCACTTGGTGAAGCCGACATAGGCGCCGAAGAAGATCGGCGCGATGTTGAAGAGCAGGAACGGCAGGGTGAAGAAAGCGACGAAGACATAGCCGATCCAGTCGACCGGCTCGTCCTCGGCGCGCGGGCGGGCGCGTACGCCAATCGTCGCGGTCATCGGGTCAATTCTTCCCCTCCCCTTGCGGGAGGGGCAAAGGGGAGGGGACCGCGCGCGGCAGCGCGCGAAAAACAGGCGGGGGGTACAAGCCTTTTCGACGTAGTCATGCGCGCCTGCCGGCGCGAAACCCCTCCCCCTTTCCCCTCCCGCGAGGGGAGGGGAAGACTAGCTAGACGCACGCGAACCCGGCTTGCGATCAACCCGCGTCCAAGTCCTTTTGCCACTGTTCCTTGATCTCGGACATGGCCTGGTCGATCTTCTTCTGGCCGGCCCACACCTGCTCCAGCGTCTTGGCGAGGAAGTTGCTGCCGGAGTAGATCGTGAAGTCGGGCGCGGCCAGCACGGGAATCTCACCGGCGGTGGCGAAGGCCATGCCCTCGACGAAGGCGCCGCGCATATCCCAGGACAGGCCGCTGGTCTTGTAGTCTTTGTTTTCGAGGATGGACTTGCGCGGGCTGGCGCCGCGGCCCTTGGTCGTCCACAGGAAGCTGTTGTCGGAGAGCCACTTCACCGTCTGCATGGTGGCCTCGTAGCGGCCCTCGTCCTTCTGCACGTAGAACTCCATGCCGCCCATCTCGAAATAGGTGAGCTGCTTCTGGCCGATCTTCGGAAACAGGTAGGTGCGGCAGTTGAGCTTCTGCTGCATGAAGCCATTGAGCGCCCACGGACCGGTCCAGAAGATCGAGCCTTGGCCGGTGCCGAAGGCCTTGTAGCGGTCAGTCACGTCGCGGGTCGACACCTTGTGCTTGTCGAAGAGGTCGAGCACCCACTGCATCGCCGCCTTGCCGGCATCGGGATTGACCGCGGCGGTCTTCAGGTCGTCGCTGGTGCGCTGGAAGCCCATCTGCTCGGCGACGATGCCCCAGGTCACCGTCGGCTGCACGCCCGAGCCGGTCATCATGATGCCGGAGCGCGTGACCTTGTCGCCCTCGCGCTTGGTCATGGCCTTGGCCCATTCGATCAGGGTATCGCCGTCCTGCGGGAATTTCTCGGGATCGAGGCCGGCTTCCTTCATGTGATCGAGATTCGCCACGGGCTGCAGGCTCATCAGATCCATCGGGATCATGAAGAGCTTGTTGTCGTACTTCGGAAAGCGCGCCATCTTCAGCGAGAACTCGGAGAAATCGGCGAGGTCGAGGCCGCCCTTGGCCGCGAGGTCGTCGAGCGGCACGGTCACGCCATCCTGCGCCCACTGCGCGTGCTGCCCGGCAGTGCCCCAGCCGAAGTCGGGGGCATTGCCCGTCGCGGCCGCCGCCAGAATCTTGGTGGTGTATTGCTCTTCCGGGATGACCTCCATCTTGATCTGCACGCCCTTGTCCTTGTGGGCGTCGTTGAAGCTGTCGATCATCTTCTGCCAGATCTCGCCGTCCGAGGCGGATAGCCAGCTCCAATGGTTGATCACCATTGGATCGGCAGCCTTCACGAACGGCGCCGGGAACAGCGTCGCCGCCGCGCCGAGCAGCGCGGTCCGGCCGGCGGCGCGCGCGAACTGCCGACGGGTCATGTCCTTCATCTTCGCCATGTCTTGCTCCCTCCCTGTTTTCGGCTCCGGGACGTGCCGGAGCGTCTTGATGACGATGCGGGCTGGGTTTCCACGCTCGTCGCTGCGCACAATCATCCGCGGCATGGTCGCGCGGCCATTGATCGGGCGGGACAGATACTTGACTTTTCGCGCCGGGTCTCGCGAACCTGCTTTGCGTCGGCGGGCGCGCTGTGCTGTGATGTCCGCTCACGAGGGAGCGCAGGCATGGCAACGATCGAGATCGGCAACGTCGCGAAGTCATTCGGCAGCGTGCAGGTGCTGCACGACATCCAGCTCTCCATTCCCGACGGCGAGTTCCTGGTGCTGGTGGGTCCCTCGGGCTGCGGGAAGTCGACGCTGCTGCGTATCATCGCCGGCCTCGAGCATGTGACGGACGGCATGATCTCGATCGACGGCCGCGACGTCACGGACCTGCCGGCCAAGGCGCGCGACATCGCCATGGTGTTCCAGAGCTACGCGCTCTATCCGCACATGACCGTGGCCGAGAACATGGCCTTCTCCTTGCGCGTGCGGCGCGCCGACAAGAAACTGATCGAGGAGCGGGTGCAGGCGGCAGCCAAGATCCTGAACCTCACGGAATACCTGAAGCGTCGGCCGGCCGAGCTTTCCGGCGGCCAGCGCCAGCGCGTCGCCATGGGCCGGGCCATCGTGCGCGACCCCAAGGTGTTCCTGTTCGACGAGCCGCTCTCCAATCTCGACGCCAAGCTGCGCGTCTCCATGCGCAGCGAGATCAAGGCCCTGCATCAGCGGTTGAAGACCACGACCATCTACGTCACCCACGACCAGGTCGAGGCCATGACCATGGCCGACCGCATCGTCGTGCTGCGCGACGGTCGCGTCGAGCAGATCGGCACACCGCTCGAGCTCTACGACAGCCCAGCGAACGTGTTCGTCGCCGAGTTCATCGGCTCGCCCGCCATGAACCTGCTGCCGGCGAAGCTGAGTACGGACGGCGGGCGGCCCTCTGCCGTCATCAATGGCGGCAGCAAGATCGAGCTGCCCGCGCAGCTTGCGGGCACCGAAGGGCAGGCGATCCTCGTGGGCATCCGGCCGGAGCATCTGTCGGTCGGTTACGCCGCCGGCGGCCTCACGGGCAAGGTGGCTCTGGTCGAGCCGACGGGCGCGCAGGTGCAGATCATCGCCGATGTCGGGGGCCGAGCGGTGACGGCCCTTCTGAACGAGCGCGTCCTGCCGCCGGTCGGCTCCGACATCGCGCTCGCGCCCAAGCCCGACGCCATCCACGCTTTCGACGAGGCGAGCGGGCGCCGGCTGTAGCCGCACGACTCCAGACCTCGACTCCGGCCGAACGACTGCGCCACAAGAACTTCGACGTGATCGGGGTCACAGTGGGCGCGCGGCCCAAGGCTTACTCTCTTCCGCGAATCCATCGCGCTCCAGGCGGGCGCTCAGGCCCGCCAGGCAGCCGGGGGGAGGATCGCCTTGGTGCTGATATCCCCGCGTTTCGCCGACAACAAGCGGCTTCAGGCCGCCGCGGAGAACAAGCCGGCGCTCAAGGCGTTCGAGCCCGATAAGGACGCGGTGCGCCTGTTGCAGCAGGCGCTGCGCGATCTGCGCGACCCCTTGATCGGCGCGCTGCCGATCTCGTTCCGGCGCGGCGGTCCCGACGGCGTCTATGGAGAGGAAACCGTCGGTGCCGTCCGACAATTCCAGCGCCGACAGAAGCTGACCGCCGACGGCGCCAGCGGACACGACACGCTGCACGCGCTCGATGCGCTGTTCCCGGCGCCGGGGCCGGTCCCGCCCGAACCGAAGCCGCCGGCCCCGACCGAGGAGGAGGTGACGGCCTTCCTCACCGGCCATCATCGCCGCGATGTCGTGTCGGCGCTGATCGGGCAGCCGGCCAACATGGTCGTCTTCGGCGAAGTGCATATCGGGCAGGCCCACAAGGCGTTCCTGCTGCACGAGCTGATCCGCAACCTGGCCCGCCGCCGCGCGCCCGGCCCCCACTTCCACGCATCGGAGCAGTTCTTCGACCGCCATCGTCCGGAGATTCGCCGGTTCCTGCAGGCCATGCCAGCCGAGCGCGCGAAACTGATGTTCGGGATCGATCCGGTTCTCCGCCCCTTCGTCCCCGCGCTGAGCGCGGCCGCCGACTTTCCCGAGCATCGGTACGACGTGCTGCCGGCAGGCTCCGACATCAGCGGTCTGAAGCCCGAGGGCGCCGACGCGCGGCACCAGGCCATCTTCGCGGCGTTCGAGCGCAGCGTACACCTGCACAACACCGAGACGACGCTGCATATCACCGCGCGCGCGAGCCGGGGCAACTTCCTGCTCGGCGCCTTTCACGCGGCGCGGCAGCATGTCGAGGGGCGGCCGGCCAAGACGACAACGCAGCTGCTGACCGAGGCCGGCTGGGAGGTGCTCGTCATCCGCCTCGTGGTCGACCTGCCGCTCTTCTTTCCGACCGACACCGATGCGCTGCGGGGTCTCGACGACGCCACGAAGAAGATCGATCTGCTGTCCGTGCTGCGCGCTGCCGCCGGCGGCAAGCACATGCTCGCCGACATCAGGGGATCGCAGAGCCCGTTCGCGCGCCTGCGCCGGCCGACCGTCAAGCTGCCCTATAACCAGCTGTTCGATGCGGTCATGTATCTGCCGGAGTCGGTGCCGCTCGGCGGACTCCGGTGATCCGCAGGGCGAGCTTGCATCGTCAAGTTCTTGTCCGCAGATATCAAGTCGATGCACCGATGCCGGCGCATGCTCCTTGCCACCTCCCGGCATGGAAGAGAGCGCATGAGCAAGCCCGCCAACTTCACCCACCACACGATCTTCAAGCATCCCGAACACTGCATCAATCAGATCGCGACGCGCGTGCTGAAGAACGGCGATCTGCTCGCCGTGTTCAACGAGGAGCGCTTTCCCTTCCATCACGACAGCGGGCAGACGCTGATGGCGCGCTCGAAGGACGGCGGCAAGACCTGGAGCGAGCCGTGGGTCGTGCTGCCCTGGAGCGAGACCGAGGGCAATTGGGACTGCGGCATCTGCGAGCTCCGCGACGGCACGCTGATCGTCAACATGACCATCACCGGCTTCTTCAAGCGCGGCATCAAGCCGGAGCAGCCCTCCTGGGCGAGCCAGCCGATCACGAAGGAATGGGGCGACTGGACCTGGGCGTACAAGACGCAGGCCTGGCTCGGCACCTACGTCGTGAAGTCGAAGGACGGCGGCAAGACCTGGTCCAAGCCGATCGCCGTGAACGTGCGGCCGCTGAAGCATGGCGGCTGCCGGCTCGGCTGCTGGGAGATGGCGAACGGCTCGATCCTCATGGGACTCTACGGCCGCATCCACGGCTACGAGGAGGAAGGCGAGGGCGAGTCGACGCGCTCGGCGCTCATGCGCTCCGACGACGGCGGCGACAACTGGGAATACTACTCGACGCTCGCCTACGATCCCGCGAGCATCATCGACTACGAGGAGCCGGCGATCCTGCGCCTGAAGGACGGCCGCCTCGTCTGCTTCCTGCGCACGCATGTCAATCCGTCGGGCGACGCCAAGAACATGGTGATGGTGGTGTCCGAGGACGACGGCTTCAGCTGGACGCCGCCGAAATGGCTGAACATCTGGGGCTATCCGGCCGAGGCGATCGCGCTGCAGGACGGCCGCTACCTCATGGTCTACGGCTATCGCCGGCCGCCCTACGGCACGCGCGGCTGCATTTCCGAGGATGGGTTGAGTTGGGACATCAAGAACGAATTCGTGATCCGCGAAGGCGGCGTGCCCGGCAAGACGGCGTCGGAGACGCCAGGCTCGAGCCGCATGACGCCGTCGAGCGGCAAGGTCCGCGAGGGCGGCATCAACTGGGAGCATCCGGGCGTCTATCAGCACATCGGCTATCCGAGCGTGCAGCAAATGCCCGACGGCACGGTCGTCGCCTCCTATCACGAATGGAGCGACGATCCGAAGCCGATCCAGTTCTGCCTCGCCACGCGCTTCACGGTCTAGGTTTCGGTAGGGGTGGCGAGCGGGGGCGGCGGCGAGCCCGCCCCTGCGTCTTTCGGCCATGATCGACGCCCGCGACGCCAACCACACGATCCTGCACAAGGACCCCTACGCCTACAGCGCCCATCCGCAGATCGCCGTCGCACCCAACGGCGACTGGCTCATCGTCTTCAACAAGGCGCCGCGGCGGTCCTTCATCCTGCATCCGCCGGAGGATCCGCTGTTCCGCAACGTGATCATGCATTCGCGCGATCGCGGCGCGACCTGGAGCGCACCGCAGGTGGCGCCAAACTACGACTGGAGCGGCACGGAGTGCGCCAGCCTGACCGCGTTGCGCGATAGCCGGATGATGCTCAACCAGTGGCGCTTCCGTTGGTATCCGCTCGGCCTGGCGCAGCGGCTGCGGACGGCGGAGCGACTGGTCTTTCCCGCCGCGTTCCTGAGAGGCTGGGCACAATCGCCGGAACACGACGCAGCCGCCTACAGCGCGCAGCCGCCGGAAGAACTTGCGCCGTGGGCGCGCGGCGGCGGCGAGACCTGGGTTCACCGCTCCGATGATGGCGGCGCGAGTTGGACCGGGTCCGTGCGCATCGATACGACCCCCTATGACGGCGGCTACGGCATGCGCGGCGCCTGCGAACTCGCCAATGGTGACCTCTTGCTGCCGCTGAGCGATATCCCGAACTACCGGATCGTCTTTGTCGTCCGCTCCTCCAACGGTGGACGCAGCTGGGAGCGCCCGGTCGAGGTCGCGCGGCAGGAGGGCAGCGAATTCGAGGAGCCGAGCTTGATCCAGCTTCCGGGCGGCCGTCTCCTTGCGTTGATGCGCGACAATGGCACCCGCTATCTGCACCAATGCGTCTCGGATGACGACGGCCGCAGCTGGTCGCCGCCTCTGCGGCTGCCGATCGAAGGCTATCCACCCCATCTTCTGCTGCTGCCGGATGGGCGTGTGCTCTGCACCTATGGCTGGCGCTATCCGGACTTCGCAATTCGCGCCGTACTATCGGATGACGGGGGAGAGACCTGGGACATCGAGCAGACGGTCCGCATCCGCGGCGGTCTTCCGAACAAGGATCTTGGGTATCCCTGCACGATTCTCGATCGCGGCGGCTCGCTCTTCACCGTCTACTACGGACAGGATGGCGACGGTGTCACCTGCATCATGGCGACGCGATGGTGCCTGTAGGACGACTCATGTGGGCCTGGGGAGCGAGACCTTCAGCTTCTCGGCCCACGGCGTCAGCGCGTCCATGATGCCGGGATAGAGCCGTACGCCGTCCTTCAGCGCCGCGCGCTTGTTAGCAAGCGCCTGCTGGCCCGGCAGGCGCACGGACGAGACGCCCGGCGCCGGCGGGTTGGTGCGGCAGGCGGCGGCGATCCAGCCGGTCTCGCGGATGAAGGCGGGGCTGCCCCCGAAGGCTGCGGGATCGAACACCTGCACGAACACGCCGGCGCCCCAGCCCGTGGGCTTGTCGGAGCGGCCGTGGCCCGGCAGCGCCTGAGTGAGCGCCTCCACGGTGAGTGCCAGGCCATAGCCCTTGTGGCCGTGGTCCTTGCCGCCGGTGGGCAGGATCGTGCCGGGCGGGTCGGTGAAGAGCGTGTTCGGATCGTCGGTGGCCTCGCCCTGGTTGGTCATGGCCCACGGGCCCGGATAGCGCCGGCCTTCCTTGCGCAACCGGTTGGTCAGGCCGTTGGTGGTGATGGAGGCGCTCATGTCGATGAGCACGGGGTCGCCGTCGGTGGGAATGCCGACGGCGATCGGGTCGGGCGTGAACACGGCCTTGAGGCCGCCGAAGGGCGCCACGCTGCAGTCCGACGGGTCGGAGCTCGCGATCGTCACCATCATGCCGCGATCGGTCGCGCGCGTGAGGAAGGCGGCGAGGCAGGCGATGTGATGGCTGCGGCGGATGGCGACGGCGCACAGGCCGTGCGTCTTCGCGCGCTCGACCGCGAGATCGATGGCGCGCGCCGTCAGCCAGACGCCCGGCAGCATGCCGCCGTCCCAGGTCACCGAGGGGCCGCGGTCGGCGACGACCGTGGGCTCGCCCTTCGCTGTCATCCTGCCGGCCTCGATCTCGCCGAGATAGGGCGCGGCCAGCTGCAGCCCATGGGTGGTGTGGCCCATGAGATCGGCCTCGACCAGCAGCTCGGCGATCAGCTGCGGCTTCTCGCCGTCGCAGCCGGCAGCGGCGAAAAGATCGCGCGCGAAGCCGACGAGGTCGGTGGCGCGGTAGGTGGTTCTGGCGCTTGCGGTCATCGGCCTGTTTCCTGTCATCCCACGCCCTGCACCGGCGCCCGCTGCGAGACGTGCCAGGGGATCAGCAGCCGCTCGGCCAGGATGACGATCCAGAACACGAGCAGGCCCAGAGCCGCCAGCATAAAGATGATGGCGAAGGCGATGTCCATCCGATATTCGCCGACCGCCTGCTGGATGTAGAAGCCGAGGCCGGCGTCGGAGCCGATCCACTCGGCCACGGTGGCGCCGACGGTGGCGTTGACTGCCGCGCCCTTGAAGCCGACGAACAGCTGCGGCAGGGCGGCCGGCAGCCTGACCTTGAAGAAGGTGCGGAGCGGGCCGGCGCCGGTCGAGAGGCAGAAGCGGCCCAGCTCGATGCTGAGCGAGGTGAAGGCCAGGATGCCGTTCAGCATGATCGGGAAGAAGCAGACCAGCACGACGACGTAGATCTTGGGCGCGAAGCCCAGGCCCCACCAGCTGATGAAGACCGGCGCGAAGACGATTTTCGGCACCATCTCCAAGGTCACGGCGAGCGGATAGAAGGTCCGCCGCAGCAGCGGTGAGAAGGCGACGAGCAAGCCCATGGGCACGCCCAGGAGGATGGCGGCGGCAAAGCCGACCAGGGTCTCCTGGCCGGTGACCAGGGTGTACTCCCAGATGCGCGGGAATCTCTGCACGAACTGCACGAGGATCGCCGAAGGCGGCGGAAGGATATACATGGGCACGTGCAGCAGTTGTACAGCCGCCTCCCAGAGAGCGAAGCAGCCGGCGCCGAAGAGCAGCGGCGTCAGCGTCTCGGTGATCCACTGGCGGTTGCCGGTGTCGGTCGATGCCTCGGACATGTTCGGCCCTCAGATCACGCCGTAACCCATGAAAATCTGCTTGATCTCACCGACGAGGTGCTGGAAGTCGGTGCCCTGACGCAATTCGAGCGTGCGCGGCCGCGGCAGGTCGACCGCCACCTGCCGCACGATCTTGCCGGGCCGCGGCGAAATCACGACGACCTCGTCGGAAAGCTGCACCGCCTCGTCGATGCTGTGGGTCACGAAGATGACCGTCTTGCGCGTATCCATCCAGAGCTTCTCGAGGTCGCCGCGCAGCTGCTCGCGCGTCATGGCATCCAGCGCACCCAGCGGCTCATCCATCAGGATGAGTGGCGGGTCGTGGATGAGGGCGCGGCAGAAGGCCGTACGCTGCTGCATGCCGCCCGAGAGCTCGTAGGGGAGGCGATGCACGAACTCCTCGAGGCCGACGGAGGCGAGCAGTGCCCGCGCACGTGCCTCATAGTCGCGCCGGCGCAGGCCCCGCATCTCGATCTGCAGCAGCACGTTGCCGAGCGTATCGCGCCAGTCGACGAGCACGTTGCCCTGGAAGACGATGCCGACGTCGGTGAGCGGCCCCTGCACGCGCCGGCCGGCGACGGCGATCTCGCCGGCGGTGATGTCGAGCAGCCCGGCGAGCATCAGCAGCAGCGTGCTCTTGCCGCAACCCGAGGGGCCGACAAGCGACACGAAGCGGCCGCTGCCGATCTCCAGATCGACGGGCCCGAGCGCATCGACCGGGCCGGCCTTCGACGGATAGACCTTGCGCACGGCCTGGATGCTGACGGGCACACTCATGCCGTACCGTTGCCGTGGGAAGGGAAGAGCGGCGGGCGGCGCAACGCCGCCCACCGCGCCGCTGGACTCAAACGGACTCCGGCACGAAGTCGTTGGTGTAGAAGTCTTCCGGCTTCATGTCGGTTTTGAGGTCCGTGTACTTCTTGAGCATGTCGAGTGCCGCCGCCCAATCCGCGGGCACGTTCATGCCCAGGCGCTTGTCCTTGTTGTTGGCCGAATAGAGGATCGACAAGGTGACGTCGAGCACCTCGCGCGCCTGCTTCTTCTCCTTGTCGTCGGAGGTGCTGGCCACCCAGTTGATCAGCGACTGGATCGACTCGTCGGGATTGGCCTTCGCCTCCTTCACCGCCATCAGCGTGCCCTTGACGAATCGCTTCACGATATCCGGGTTCTCCTTGACCATGTCGCGGTGGGCCACGATGGCGTAGCCCGGCTGATAGACGCCGAAGTCCGCGTAGTTGAAGATCACCGGCGTCTTGCCGCCGTTGGCCTCGATCTCCGCCGGCTTGTCGTCCATCCCGCCGAGCATGGCCGGAGCCAGGCCCTGGAGGTAGCTCGAGACCAGCGCGCTTTCGGCCACGTTCGTGAGCTCGATCTTCGAGACGTCGGCGCCGGCATTGGCGGCGGCGACGGGGAACATGGTGTTGACGCCGGCGCCCGAGGTGGTCAGCACCTTCTTGCCCTCGAGATCCTTGAAAGTCTTGATGCCGGAGTCCGGGTTCACGAGCACGGCGTCCGTGCCGGTCGCGTCGATCGTCGCCACGGCAATGATCGGCGCACCCTGCGCGGCGACCTTCATCATCGTCACCGCCGAGGCGTAAGCGAAGGTCGTGTCCTTGTTGGCGACGAGCCGCACCGTGTTGCCGGAGCCGTTGCCCGATTTCACCACGACGTCGAGGCCGTTCTGCTCGTAGTAGCCCTTGTCGATGCCGAGGAAGAAGACCGAATGCGAGCCGTAGTATAGCCAGTTCGTGCGGAGAACCACCTTGTCGAGCGCGAAGGCCGAGCGCATCGGCAGCCCTGCCGCCAAGGCGCTTGCACCGGCCGCGACCAGGGCGCCGCGCCGGCTGAGTTTGATTCCTGTTGTCTTCCAGGTCGTGTTGGTCATGTTCAACCTCCCGTTTCTGTTTGCCTTTGAAGACCGGATGCGGCCGCGCCTCTGCCGGAACGGCAGCGCTATCGCCGTACCCGGGGTACGCCAGTGTCGATGAGCATTTTCCGGCAGCGTTCGCGGTATTTGTCGCGGATGTCGCGGGTCGGCGGCCGGCAGCGGCTGCTGTCGAGCCCGATCAGCTCCATGCAGAGCTTGTCGAGATAGCCGTCGCCGGAGGTGTAGGTCTTCTCGATCTCGACCCACAGCTTATAGAAGGGCATGGCCTCGCGCACGAGCGCGCGCTGCACCTCGACATGCCGCCCGGCATCGAGGTCGTCGATGAGCTTGATGCCCCATTCCGGCCAGTAGTTCGCCAGATGCACCTCGAAGGCGCGGGCGCCGAGCATGTGGCTCATGGCGAACAGCAGATGATTGTCGATGATCGTGAGGCGGCCGCTGAAGTGACTGACGACGTCTTCGAATTCCATGGCGTCGGTGCGCGGCGTCGCCCATTTAAGGCCCACCACGTTGGGGATCTCGCAGAGACGCTCGACCGTCTTGAAGGAGACGGCCGCGCTCGTCCAGAACGTGTTGTAGATGATGATGCCGATATCGGCGGCGCCGGCCGCCGCGGCGACATACTCGAAGAAGTCTTCCTCGGTGTGCGTGAAGTAGAACGGGCAGGAGACCTGGATGAACTCGGCGCCGAGCTCGGCGGCCGCTTTGGCCAATCGCCGCAGCTCGAGCGTGCTGGTGGTCTGCGCGCCCATAGCGACGGGCAGGCGGCCGCCGGCCTCGGCGACGACGGCCTCCGCCACCTTCAGCCGCTCGTCGAAGGTCATGGCGGAGAAATCGCCGGCGGCGCCGCCGGCCAGCAGCGTGCCGTATTTCTCGGTGATGCCGTTGTCGATCAGGAAACGCACGTTGCGGCGCGTGGCCGCGAGATCCAGCTCCAGGTCCGGGTCGCGGAACATGGTGGGAACGGTGATGTAGCAGCCCTCGAGCCGTCGTTTCGCCCGTTCGAAATCCATGCCCTGCATCCCCTATGCCGCACCAAGCACGAGAATTATCGCGATGCCTTCCGACGACAGTTGACTCTGCCGCACGAAAACTTGACGATTCCCGCCAAGCGCCGGATCCACCAGGCGCACAAGAGGACGTTGGGAGACGATGGCCACGCTGCTCACGCAATCGCCGAGCGAAACGGAAGTCGTGCGCTATGGCTTCCTGTTGCTGCCGGAATTCCCGATGTATGCGCTCATCCCGGCGATCGAGGCGCTGCGCGTCGCCAATCAGAACAAGGGCCGCAAGCTCTATAGCTGGCACCTCTTCTCCGCCGACGGCCGCCCGGTAAAGGCGGGCAACGGCATGGCGGTACCGGTGGAGGCGGCGGTCGGTGACGTGCCCTGGTTCCCAACGGTTTTCGTCTGCGCCGGCAATCACCCGACGCACTATTTCAGCAAGCGCGCGCTGAACTGGCTGCGCCGCCTGGCGCGCCATGGCGCCGTGCTCGGCGCCATCGATACCGGCGTCTTCGCCCTTGCGGAGGCCGGGCTGCTCGAGGGTTATCGCGTGACGCTGCACTGGGAGGCGACGGCCATGTTCCGCGACCAGTATCCGGACATCGCCGTCAGCGAGCAGCTCTACGTCATCGACCGCGATCGCATCACCTGCGCCGGCGGCGTGGCGACGCTCGATCTCATGTGCCACCTGATCGCCCGCCGTCACGGGCCGGGGCTGGCGCAGATCGTGGCCAATGGCTTCGTCAGCCAGCGCATCCGCCGCGATGTCGAGCCGCAGCGGCTGTCGGCGCAGCACATCTCCGGCGACAGCCGCTCCCCCTTTACGCGCATTCTGCACGAGATGGAGGAGAACCTGGAGACGCCGCTGACCGCGCGCCAGCTGGCGCAGCGCGCCGGCATCTCCGTGCGCGCTCTCGGGCGCATCCTGCGCGACCGGGTCGGCGAGTCGCCGATGCGCTACTATCTGAAGGTGCGCCTGCAGGCGGCGCGCAATGCCCTCTTCTACAGCGACATCCCGATCCAGGACGTGGCGGCGTCCTGCGGCTTCTCCGGCCCGGAGGTGTTCTCGCGCAGCTTCCGCGCTCATTTCGGCCTGTCGCCGCGCGACTTCCGCCAGCAGTTCACGCGCGAGCAGCTGCGGCGCTTCCGGCCGGAGCTGGATCAACAGCTGGTGGCCTGACGTTCCGGGCTCAGGAACTGCTGACTGCAAGGCCGGGTTATTGCAGCGCGGATCGCCCCTCCAGAACGGGCGATCCGCTCACTCAGAAGGACATCGATCATGCGCTGGGATCGTGGTCGCAGGAGCGACAACATTGAAGACCGTCGCGGCGACGGCGGCGGAGTGGGTTTTCCTTCCGGGAGAATGGGCGGGCGCATCGGCATTCCCGGCGGGCGCGCCGGCGCCGGTGGCTTCGGGCTGATCGCGATTGTGGTCGTGGCGCTGCTGCTCGGCGTCGATCCGTCGCAGCTGCTGCAGGGCAACTTTGGTGACAGCTCCTCGTCCTACGTGCCGCAGGCACCGACCAGCGCCCAGGAGGAGCAGTTGAAGGATTTCGTATCCGTCGTGCTGGGGGATACCGAGGACACCTGGCACGAGCAGTTCCGGAGCCTCGGTTCGACCTACGAGGAGCCGAAGTTGGTGCTCTTCTCCGGCGCCCTCGATTCCGGTTGCGGCTCCGCCCAATCGGCCATGGGCCCGTTCTATTGTCCGCAGGATCATAAGGTGTATCTCGACCTGTCGTTCTTCCAGGAGCTCTCCGACCGGTTCGGGGCCCCCGGCGACTTCGCCGGCGCCTATGTGATCGCGCATGAGGTCGGCCACCACGTGCAGAACCTGCTGGGGGTCATGGGCAAGGTGGATTCGGCGCGCGGCGGCAGCTCGGATACCGGTGCCGACTCGCTTTCCGTTCGCCTCGAGCTGCAAGCCGATTGCTTGGCGGGGGTCTGGGCCCGTAATGCCGATCGCGCCCGGCACATCCTCGAGCAAGGCGACATCGAGGAGGCGATGCAGGCGGCCGCCGCCGTGGGCGACGACCGGCTCCAGCGCGAAGCGCAGGGCTATGCGGTGCCGGACTCCTTCACGCACGGCACGTCGGAGCAGCGGGTGCGGTGGTTCAAGCACGGCTTCGACGGCGGCAGGATCGCCGCCTGCGACACCTTCAGCGCCAGCCAGATCTAGCGGTAGCGGATATTCCTTCTCTGGCCTGCGCGGTTTTGCGATTGCGGGCGCGATCCTCGGAGACCAAACTCCGCAGCAGCCCATAGGGGAGACAACCGTGGCGAAGGCCAGAGCCAAGCGAGCCGCCGGCCGGCCGCCCAAGGGGCGCGGCGCCGCCAATGTCCATTTGGCGCTGCGCAACGAGATCCTGCATCTGGCGCTGAAGCCGGGCGTCAAGCTCGACGAGATGGGGCTGGTGCGCAAGTTCGGCATCTCCCGCACGCCCGTGCGCGAGGCGCTCATCCGGCTCGCCTCCGAGGGGCTGGTCTTCCTGCTGCCCAACCGCGGCGCCCAGGTCGCACCGCTCGATCTGGTGGACATCGCGCACTTCTTCGAAGCGCTCGAGCTGCTGCAATGCGCCGTCAACCACTGGGCTGCCCGTCGCCGCACCGAGGAGGATATGGTGGAGATCCGCCGCCAGCGGGATGCCTTCCGGCGGGCGGCCGAGCGCTACAGCCAGAGCGGCATGATGGAGACCAACCGCGATCTCCATGCGGCCATCGCCAAGGCCGCCCATAATCCGCATGTGGAGGCGCCTTTCATCGGCCTGCTCAATCACGGCATGCGCCTCAACTGGATCTGCCTCGATCACTTCAACGCCGGCGATCTCGACAAGCATTTGAAGCGCGCCTGCGTCGAGCACGACCAGATCGTTCGCAGTCTCGAAAAGGGCGATGCCGCCGGCGCCGAGCGCCTGGGCCGCGAGCACACCAACACGTTCCGGCAGCGGCTGAAGGATTTCCTCAGCGACAGCCTGGCGTCGGAAGTCCAGTTCGGCCGTCAAACCCGTTAGAAATCAATAGACTGTACGGCCGGGAGAAGGTCGCCCCACGACCGACAAATGGCAGTTGCATCCGGCATCCATCGGCGGCTTACTAGAAGCAGAGCGGGGCGCCGGCAGCCCAACAGCAACAAGCCCGGCTACCTGCCTGCTCTTCAACCGCAACGGGCACGATAGCCCGACAACGACAGGGACACGTCATGAAGAAACAGTTCTTTGCAAGCCTGCTTGCCGGCGCGGTGCTGGCTTTCGCCGGAGTCGCGGCCCATGCGCAGGATACGCTCAAGTTCGGCGTCGCCGACGAGCCCTATCCGCCGTTCAGCAGCAAGGATGCATCGGGGAAATGGGTCGGCTTCGAGGTCGACCTGATGGATGCGCTGTGCACGCAGATGAAGGCGAAATGCGAACTGGTCCCGGTCGCCTGGGAAGGCATCATCCCTGCGCTGCAGGAGAAGAAGATCGACGTCATCTTCAGTTCCATGAGCATTACCGAGAAGCGCAAGCAAGTCATCGACTTCTCAGACAAATACTACCAGACGCCGGGCATGTTCATCGGGGCCAAGGCGACAAAGGTCGACCTCTGTCCTGAAACCGGCATCTGCAAGGACTGGATGAAGGGCAAGGTCATCGGCGTGCAGGTTTCGACCACTCACGCGGCCTATGCGCAGAAGGCATTCGGCGACGTGGCGGAGATCAAGACCTATGACAAGCAGGACAACGCGAACGCCGACCTGGTCGCCGGGCGCCTCGACATCGCACTCGCCGATTCAGTCGCGCTGCTCGATTTTCTGAACTCCGACCAGGGCAAGGACTTGGAGAAGAAGGCGCTGGCACCCGCCGATCCCATCTTCGGCGAGGGCGTCGGTGCCGGCGTGCGCAAGGAAGACACGGCGCTTCGGCAGAAGATCAATGCGGCCATCAAGGCCGTCCGCGATGATGGCACCTACAAGAAGCTGAACGACAAGTACTTCAACTTCGACGTCTACGGCGCACCGGCAAGCTGAGCGCAGCGGCGGTCCCGGACGGACTTCGGCCACAGGTCGATGTCCGTCCGCCGCCGATGCATCGCCCAAGATCATGACCGGTTGCCACTAAGCTGACGGTAGCGGTCTGATGGCAACGGACCAATCCTATCTCAGGCTTCTAAGCTACGGCGACACAGGCTGGGGCGACGAATTGTTGCGCGGTGCATTGGTCACGGTCGAGGTGGCCGTCTGCGCGTACGCGGTGGGTATCGTCCTTGGGCTGGTGGGTGCCGGAGCAAAGCTGTCCGGCGGGCGGGCGCGCTATGTCGCGGCCGATCTATATACGACGGTCGTGCGCTCCGTGCCGGAGCTGCTGCTGATCATCTACATCTTCTATCGCGGCCCCGCGGCTATCCGGGGACTGGCAAGCCTGCTCGGGTTCCAGGCGCAGATCGATGTCGATCCCTTCCTGGCCGCGGTGGCGGCGCTCGGCTTCATCGAGGGCGCGTACACGACCGAGGTGTTTCGCGGCGCGATCCAGGCCGTCCCGAAGGGCCAGATGGAGGCGGCGCGGGCATTCGGCATGGGCTGGTGGCTGCGGACTCGACGGGTATTGCTGCCGCAGATGCTCCGCTTTGCGATTCCCGGTCTCGGCAACATCTGGCTCAACACGACGAAGGATGCGGCCCTGGTCAGCGTCGTCAGCCTGAGCGAGTTGATGAACGCCGGCAAGCAGGCGGCCGGCGGCACGAAGATGTACTTCTTCTTCTACGGTATCGTGGCGCTCTGCTATCTCGTGATCACCGTCGCCTCGCAAGTCGGGGTCGCCCAGCTTGACCGCTGGGCCAATCGCGGCGTCCGGCGGGCATAGGCAGCTACGACCATGTCTCCCCTCATCGACTTCCTCCTGGGGTTATGGCCGAAGCTGCTGGAGGGCGCCTGGATGTCGGTCCTCCTGCTGATCGTCTCGGGCGTGATCGGCAACATCCTGGCCGTGCCCGTGGCGCTGGCGCGAGTTTCACGGAATCCGCTGCTCTGGGTGCCGAGTTATCTGTTCATCCTGTTGATGCGCGGCACGCCGTTGCTCGTGCAGATCTATATTCTCTACTATGGACTCGGCGCGATCCTCGGGCAGATGCCGACGGTGCGCAACAGCTTCCTGTGGCCCTATCTGCGCGAGGCCTTCTGGTACGCGGCGCTCGCGCTCAGCATCAACACGGCTGGGTACTCCGGGTTCATCCTGCGCGGCGCGATCCTGGCCGTTCCCTACGGCGAGGTCGAAGCCGGGCGTGCCTTCGGCATGTCGAAATGGCAGATCCTCCGGCGGGTGATCCTGCCGCGGGCGATCCGCATCAGCCTTCCGACCTTCAGCGGCGAGACGATCCTGCTGCTCAAGGCGACCTCGCTGGCATCCACCGTCACCGTGACGGAGCTCATGCGCGTCACCGGCGAGGCCTATGCCGAATCATTCCGCTTCGACGAGTGCTATATCTCGGCCGCCATCATCTACATCGTGCTCAGCTACATCCTGACGCGCGGCTTCTATTTCGCGGAGCGCCAGCTCAACAAGGATCGGCTGCCGCCGAAGCCGTCGCCGGTCGCGGCCGTGGCGATGCCGGCAAAGTAGCGCCCGTCCGCCGGTCAGCCGTTGCGGAAGGAATAGCTGTAGGCGCTGAGCGCGGGAACGCCGCCGAGATGGACGTAGAGCAGCTTCGATCCTGCTGGGAACGCGCCTGATCGCACCATGTCGATCATGGCCTGCATCGACTTCCCCTCGTATACCGGGTCGGTGAGCATGCCCTCGAGGCGCGCGCAGAGGCGCATGGCGTCGAGCGTGGCCGGCGCCGGCACGCCGTAGGCCGGCCCGCCATAGCGCTCGTCGAGCACGATGTCGGCCTCGGTGATGGCGCGGCCGAGGCTCACGAGGTCGGCCGTGCGCTCGGCGATGCGCCTCACCTGCACCCGTGTCTCCTGCGGCTTGGCCGTGATGTCGATGCCGATCACGCGGTCGGCGCGGCCGTCGGCGGCGAAGCCCACGACCATACCTGCCTGAGTGCTCCCCGAGCCGGAGGCGACGAGGATGAAATCGAAGCGGAAGCCGAGGTTGCGCTCCTGGCGCCGCAGCTCCTCCGCGAAGCCGGCATAACCGAGGCCGCCCAGCGGATGGTCCGAGGCGCCGGCCGGAATCGCGTAGGGCTTGCCGCCGGACCGCCGCACCGACTCCAGCGCGTCCTCCCAGCTGCGCTTGATCGCGATGCTGAAGTCTTCCTGCGAAAACCGTAGCTCGGCGCCGAGCAGGCGGCTCATCTGGATGTTGCCGACGCGGTCATAGAGGCCGTCGGGCCAGTCCACCCAGCTGCCCTGCACCAGCAGGCATTTCAGCCCGAGCTTGGCGGCGACCGCCGCAACCTGACGCGTATGGTTCGACTGCACGCCGCCGATCGAAACCA
Organism: Candidatus Acidiferrum sp.; assembly: GCA_035518775.1. Taxonomy (GTDB): domain Bacteria; phylum Pseudomonadota; class Alphaproteobacteria; order Dongiales; family Dongiaceae; genus JBGPEQ01. The sequence continues at coordinate 28,747 of DATIXH010000422.1, read as the reverse complement.
GCGTGTCGCAGCCCTGCGCCAGCACGTCCGGCGCCAGATATTCGAGCTTGCGCAGCTTGTTGCCGCCGCCGCCGAGGCCGCTGTTGCAGTCCTCGCGTTTGGCCCAGATCTCGACCTTGCCGCCGAGATGCGCGCTCAAGCGCGGCAGCTGCTCGATCGGAGTGGGCCCGAAGGTGAGGGCGTGGCGCGGAAAGCGGCTGAGGTCCATCGGGCCACTCCGGAGTCAGCTCGGCGCCGCGGGCGCGGGCGGCGGCGCGGAACAGCCGGTCGTGCAGCAGCGGCCGGGTTGCCGGTCGCGCGGGCGGGCAGCGCCGGCGGCTACGCCGCGATCGAGCAGCTCCTCGACCAGCGCGACCTTGTCCCCCGTGGGATACCGCCGCCAGATCTCGCGCTTCATCGCCTCGGGGGAGCCGCCCCCGTGCAGGCTGATGACCGAGTACCAGCCGGCCGCATAGGAGGCCGTGAGGTCCTCCAGCAGGCGCGCCACGGCCAAGCGTTCCGCCGACGGAATATCGGGTCGCCCCGCCAGCACGGCCGACAGGCTGGCGGCGGTCGCCGGGTTGTGGTCCTCCTCGGGGCCGGGGAGCGCCACGAGCAGTCCGCCGGAGACGTAGTGGGCCAAGCGCTGCATGTCGTAGATCTGCGTGGCCAGCAGCAGCTTGCCGACGTTGCTGAAGACGGCATCCGGCTCGACGGCGCCGGAGGCATCCGTCCGCCCGTAGACCGAGGCGGCGACGCCGCAGGCAAAGAAACCCTCGACGATCTTGATCAGCTCGACCATAGCGTCGCGGATGTGGCCGTGCTGCTCCGGGTCGAGGCCGTTGGCCTCGATCATCAGCGCGCCGGCCCCGATCAGCAGGTCGCCGAAGCCGGCCCGCGCGCCGATGCAGCTGTGCCGGTGATGGGTCGCATAGGTCGTCGCCAGAAAGCCAGCCTGCTCCCACTCGCCGGCCAGGAACACGCGTTCGTGCGGCACGAACACATCGTCGAACAGGACGACGCCGGTCGACTGTCCGTAGCGGCCGGAGAATTTGGCGCCGTTCTCGCCCGGACGCCCCGCCGGCCGCGCGGCGATGGTGATCCCGGGCGCGTCCAACGGCACCGCGCAGCACACGGCGAAGGGGGCATCCGCCTCCTCCATGCTGCGGCCGGGCATGACGAGGAAGCCGTGGACATAGGGGGCGGCGGTGACGATCGCCTTCGTGCCGCGGACGACGATGCCGTCGGGCCGCCGCTCGACGATGCGGACATGGGAATCCGCTACCGCCTGCTCGTGCGGCCGCTTGGACCGGTCGCCCTTGGCATCGGTCATGGCGATGCCCAGCGTCAGGTCCGCATCCTGCACCGCATGCAAATAGGCGAGGAACCGCTGATGATAGTCTGTGCCCCTGTCGGCATCGGTCCGATGCGTCGCCTGCCAGATGGCGTTGAGACCGTCATGGCTCAGATAGCGCTGTGCGCAGCCGCTGTGGCGGCACAACAGTCGCACCGCTTCGAGCTTGTGGAGCAGGTCGTCGGTCGCCGCGTTGATATGCAGCAGGCGGTTGACCGTGCGTCCGCTGCTCGCCTGGGTCGCCAGCATCAGCGGCGCATGCTCCGGTCGGTGCGCGAAGTCATAGGTGAGTCCAATGGCGTTTACGCCGGGGGCGAGCGCCGCGTCGTCCGCGACGTGCTCGACGCGTCGTCCGTTTACGAACACCGCCGGTCGCAGGCTCCGAAGCGATTCCCGATAGTCCGAGGAAGACATCAGCATGGCAGCCTGCTCGTGGGTCTCATGCGCAACTCCGGCGGTCTATTTTTCTACCATTGGATGAAAAAACAATCAATGGTGAAATTTCCGTCGTTCCGTGCTAGATCGTGTCCGGTCGCGCGGCGCGATGGCGCCGGTCACGAGGCGGAGGGATGGCAAGAGCGAAACGGATCGAAGAGGGCGGCCGCACGGAGCGACGGCGGCTGGTCAACGACTACCGGCGCGAGATGATCCTGGCGGCGGCGCGCCGCATCTTCGCAGCCCAGGGTCTCGAGGGCGCCAGCCTGCGCGCCATCGCCCAGGAGGCCGGATACACGCATGGCGCCCTCTATTTCTACTATGCGAGCAAGGAGGAGATTTACGGCGATCTGCTCGCCGGCTCGCTCGATCGGCTGCTCGGCGCGGTGCGCGCCGCCGTTCCCGCGAACGCCGCTCCCGACGAGCGCCTCCGCGGCGCCTCCCTTGCTTTCTTCGACTACTATCGCGACCGACCCGATGATCTCGATCTCGGCTTCTATCTCTTCCGCGGCATGAAGCCGCTCGGCCTTACGCGGGAACTCAACGCAGAGCTCAACAGCAAGCTGCGCACCGTTCTTGGCGAGTGGGAACCGGCGCTCCGCGCCCTTGGGCTGCTGCCGGAGGCGGCGGCGCGCGAAACGGTCGCGCTCTTCGGGCACGCCGTCGGCCTGCTTCTGCTTCTCCACACGGGCCGGATGCGGATGTTCGGCTTCGATGCGCGCGCACTCATGACCGACTATGTCGATCGTCTCGCAGCAGGTCCCTCTGCTGCAGCAATGGCGGCACCAAACGGGCCTGGCGCGCAATTTTGATTCGTCCACGGGCCGTTCCGGGCAATGAAAAGTCCGAAAAGGTCCAGACAGCGCCATCTCCGGCTGCATAGTCATGCCGTCCAGCCCACATCTTCGCAGCCGCCAATAGCGCTCGTGCGGCGCCGCTCCCGACGTGCTCACGGAGATTTGCGCGTCGATGGCGCGCCGGAGGGCGACGGCGCGCGGCCGATCGCGCGTTTACGATATAAGCAATCTGTAAACTCTAACTTCAAAGCTCGTTAACACACGGCGCGCATATTGACGATCGATGAGACGGTTGTGCTTTTTTTTTAGCTGCGACTCAGGTAACCAGATTCTGACGATTTCGATTCGGGGCATGTTTGTGTGATGGCAATCACGGAACAGCTTCGGGTGCGGAATGTTAATATATGTCGGCCAGAGCAAGGCCGATCGAAGAAGGGTTTGACGACAGGGGGGTGCACCATGGGTAAAGGACGCTCCTGCGATGTTTCCGCTGGCCTGTCTCATCGGCGGACTGACAGCCGCCACTAGGCGACCCGAACGCCGCTCGGAGCGGGCGGCGCGGATGTTACAGGCGCTCGCGCAGACGCGGGCGATTGCGCCACGGCGGCGCCCCAATCTCACCACAATATGGCGGCCGGAGAACGGACACAGCGATCGATGCCGCGTTGACGGCATCTCCTGCATCCGCCTTCCCGCCTCAGTGGCTATATCTTCAGGTGTGCAATGAACTATCAGCCGGACGTTTTCGATCTCTACAGCAGCGTGTTCGAAGGGCGCAGGCAGACCGAGTTGTCGCTGCGCGAGTACCTCACGCTCTGTCGCGATGAGCCCATGACCTATGCCACCGCCGCCGAGCGGATGGTGGCTGCGATCGGCGAGCCCGAGGTGATCGACACCGCCAAGGATGCGCGCCTCGGCCGCATTTTCATGAACCGCTCCATCAAGCGCTATCCGGCGTTCGCGGACTTCTTCGGCATGGAAGAGACGATCGAGCGCATCGTCGGCTTCTTCAAGCATGCGGCCCAGGGCCTCGAGGAGCGCAAGCAGATCCTCTACCTGCTTGGCCCCGTCGGCGGCGGCAAGTCCTCGCTGGCCGAGCGCCTGAAGCAGCTGATGGAGAAGATGCCGATCTACGTCCTGAAGGCCGGCGACCAGATCAGCCCGGTGTTCGAATCCCCGCTCGGCCTGTTCGATGCCGAACGCATGGGACCGGTGCTGCAGGAGAAGTACAACATCCCCCGCCGCTACCTCACCGGCCTGATCTCGCCCTGGGCGGTCAAGCGGATCGCGGAGTTTGACGGCGACATCTCCAAATTCACGGTCGTTAAGGTCTATCCGTCGAAGCTCAAGCAGATCGGCGTCGCCAAGGCCGAGCCCGGCGACGACAACAACCAGGACATCTCCACCCTGGTCGGCAAGGTCGACATCCGCAAGCTCGAGTTCTTCAGCCAGAACGATCCGGATGCCTATTCCTACAGCGGCGGCCTCAACCAGACGACCCAGGGCCTGCTGGAGTTCGTCGAGATGTTCAAGGCGCCGATCAAAATGCTGCACCCGCTGCTGACGGCGACGCAGGAGAGCAACTACGTCGGCACCGAGAGCGTCGGCGCCATCCCCTACCAGGGCATCGTGCTGGCGCACTCCAACGAGGCGGAGTGGCAGAGCTTCAAGAACAACAAGAACAACGAGGCCTTCATCGACCGCGTCTGCGTGGTCAAGGTGCCCTATTGCCTGCGCTCCAATGAGGAATCGGAGATCTATAAGAAGTTGCTGCAGCAGAGCGACCTGGCGAAGGCGCCGTGCGCGCCTGGAACGCTCGATATGCTGTCGCAGTTCTGCGTGCTGTCGCGCCTGAAGGAGCACGAGAACTCCAACCTGTTCTCCAAGATGCGCATCTACAACGGCGAGAACCTGAAGGACATCGACCCCAAGGCGAAGTCCATGCAGGAGTACCGCGATGTCGCCGGCGTCGACGAGGGCATGACCGGCGTTTCCACTCGCTTCGCCTTCAAGGTGCTGTCCGAGACGTTCAACTTCGACAACGAAGAGGTGGCCGCCGACCCGGTCCATCTCATGTACGTGCTGGAGCAATCGATCCGCCGCTCGCAGTACCCGGAAACCGCCGAGAAGCTGTACATCGATTTCATCAAGAGCGAGCTCGCCCCGCGTTACGCCGAGTTCATCGGCAACGAGATCCAGAAGGCCTACCTCGAGAGCTACGGCGACTACGGCCAGAACCTGTTCGACCGCTACGTGGCCTATGCCGACGCCTGGGTCGAGGATCAGGACTTCAAGGATCCGGACACCGGCCAGCTCTACGACCGCAAGATGCTGGATCAGGAGCTCTCCAAGATCGAGAAGCCGGCGGGAATCGCGAACCCCAAGGACTTCCGCAACGAGGTCGTGAAGTTCGCGCTGCGCGCACGCGCCCAGAACAAGGGCAAGAACCCGGCCTGGACCTCCTACGAGAAGATCCGCGAGGTGATCGAGAAACGCATGTTCTCCCAGGTCGAGGACCTGCTGCCCGTCATCAGCTTCGCCACCAAGAGCGACAAGGACACCGAGAAGAAGCACACCGAGTTCGTCTCCCGCATGGTCAGCCGCGGCTACACCGCCCGTCAGACTCGGCGCCTGGTCGAATGGTACATGCGCGTGAACAAGGCCGGCTGAGGTCGCCGATAAGGCCAGTGGCATGAACATCGTCGATCGTCGGCTCAATCCGAAGGGCAAGAGCCACACCAACCGGCAGCGCTTCATCCGGTTGGCCCGCGATACCCTCAAGGAGGCCGTCGCCCGCTCGATCAAGGAGCGCTCGTTGGGGGATGTCGACACCAAGGAGGTGGTCAACATCCCGAAGAAGCGCATCCAGGAACCGCGCTTCCATCACTCCACCCGCGGCGGCTATCGCGAGCATGTGCTGCCCGGCAACAAGGAGTTCGTGCAGGGCGACACGCTGCCGAAGCCGGAAGAGGGCGGCGCCGGGGGCGGCGGCCGCGAGGGCAGCCCCGACGGCGAGGGGCAGGACAACTTCCAGTTCGCCCTCAGCCGCGACGAGTATCTCGACATCCTCTTCGACGAGCTCGAGCTGCCGGATCTGGCCAAGACCCACCTGAAGGAGGCGACGACGCTGCGTACGACGCGCGCCGGCTACAGCCACAGCGGGTCGCCCTCGAACCTGAACCTCGTCCGCACGATGCGCCACAGCCTCGCGCGCCGGATCTCACTGCACCGCCCGAAGGCTGCGGAGATCGCTGCGCTCGAGGCCGAGATCGCCGATGCCAAGGACGAAACGACGCGCGCCGAGCTGAAGGCGCGGCACGAGAAGCTCATCCGCCGCGCCAGGTACATCGCCTACATCGACCCGGTCGACCTGCGCTTCAACCGCTTCGAGCCGACGCCGAAGCCCAACGCGCAGGCGGTCATGTTCTGCCTGATGGATGTGTCCGGCTCGATGAGCGAGTCGATGAAGGACCTCGCCAAGCGGTTCTTCCTGCTTCTCCACCTCTTCCTGTCGCGCAAGTACGACCACGTCGAGATCGTCTTCGTCCGGCACACCTCCCAGGCCAAGGAAGTGGACGAGGAGACTTTCTTCCGCAGCACGGAGACGGGCGGAACCGTCGTCTCGAGCGCGCTCGAGGAGATGCGGCGCATCGTCGCCGAGCGCTACCCGCTCGAGGACTGGAACATCTATGCCGCGCAGGCCTCGGACGGCGACAACTATTCGGGCGACAGCGAGACCTGCACGCGTCTGCTGCGCGACGAGCTGCTGCCGATCTCCCAGTATTTCGCCTATGTTGAGGTGGTCGACGAGCGCGAGGCCGGCATGTTCCGCTCGGAGGCCAACGCCAGCGCGCTCTGGCGCGACTACAAGGTCGTCGCCGACGGCAACCCGAACTTTGCCATGCGGCGCGTTTTCTCCAAGGCCGACATCTTCCCGGTCTTCCATCAGCTGTTCGCGAAGAACCGCAAGGCCGCCTGAGGTGCCGATGTCAGCCGCCGCCAAAGAGCGTCCTGCGAGCCGCCTCCTTTACGAAACGGGGGAATGGACCTTCGATACGCTGAAGCGCACCTATGACGCGATCGAGGACATCGCCATCCGCGAACTCGGCCTCGACCCCTATCCGAACCAGATCGAGATGATCAGCGCCGAGCAGATGCTCGACGCCTACTCCTCGATCGGCATGCCGGTCTTCTACAATCACTGGTCGTTCGGCAAGCGCTTCGTGCGCGACGAGAAGCTCTACCGCAAGGGCTACACCGGCCTCGCCTACGAGATCGTGATCAACTCCAACCCCTGCATCTCCTACATCATGGAAGAGAACACCATGACGATGCAGGCGCTCGTCATGGCGCACGCCGCCTTCGGCCACAACCACTTCTTCAAGAACAACTACCTGTTCAAGGAGTGGACCGATGCCGATGGCATCCTCGACTATCTCACCTTTGCCAAGGCCTATGTGGCGCGCTGCGAGGAGCAGCACGGCATCGCCGCCGTCGAGCGCGTCCTTGATGCCGCCCACGCGCTCATGGACCAGGGCGTCAACCGCTACGGTCGCCGGCCGCGGCCGAGTCTGGCCGAGGAGAAGAAGCGCGCCGACGCCCGTCGCGCCCATCACCAGGCCACCTACAACGATCTCTGGCGCACCGTGCCGGCGAAGGGCAAGCCCGCCACTGCCGACGAGAAGGCGATCGATGCCACCCGGCACCGGCTCGGCCTGCCGGAGGAGAACCTCCTCTATTTCATCGAGAAGTTCTCGCCGCGCCTGCAGGACTGGGAATGCGAGCTCGTGCGCATCGTGCGCCTGATCGCCCAGTACTTCTACCCGCAGAAACAGACCAAGCTGATGAACGAGGGCTGTGCCACCTACGTTCACTACCGCATCATGAACCGGCTCTATGATCTCGGCCGCATCAGCGAGGGCGCGATCCTGGAGTTCCTCTCCAGCCACTCCAACGTGGTCTTCCAGCCGGAGTTCGACGATCCCCGCTTCTCCGGCATCAATCCCTACGCGCTCGGCTTCGAGATGATGCGCGACATCGAGCGCATCGTCACCGAGCCGACCGACGAGGACCGCGCCTACTTCCCGCAGATCGCCGGCAACGGCGACGTCATGGGCACGCTCAAGACCGCGTGGGCCGAGTTTCGCGACGATTCCTTCATCGCGCAGTATCTGAGCCCGCATCTGATCCGCAAGCTGCGGCTTTTCAAGCTCGCCGACCACGCCGAGGAGCCGCACTACCGCGTCGACGCGATCCATGACGAGCGCGGCTATGACCGCGTGCGCCGGTCACTCGCCCGCCAGTACGATCCGGGGCATCGCGATCCCAACATCCAGGTTACCGACGTCGACCTCAAGGGCAATCGCCGACTCGACCTTACCCATCGCCTGAACAACGACGTGCCGCTGACCGAGCAGGATGCCCAGGCCGTGCTTTGCTACATGGCCGACCTCTGGGGCTACGACGTCATGCTCCACGGCATCGACAGCGACGGAACCGAACGCTACCGCCACGAGGCCTCGCCCCCGGGCTGAGACCCGCAGCCCGCGCAACGCAGCGAACCGCGCGCAAGGGCTGTCCTGCAGGCGTCTTGTTCCGTACATTAGGCCCGGAAACGGTCGCCCTCATGCTCGTGCTGTTCAGCGACTTCGGTCTAGCCGGGCCCTACACTGGGCAGGTGAAGGCGGCGCTGCGGCGCGTGGCGCCGGAGGTGCCGGTCATCGACCTATTCGCCGATGCCCCGGCCGCCAATCCGCGCGCGGCCGCCTATCTGCTCGCCGCCTATAGTGTGTGGTTCGAGGCTGGCACGACGTTCCTGTGCGTCGTCGATCCCGGCGTCGGCGTCGCCCGCCCGCCCGTCATCGTCGAGGCCGATGGCTGCGTCTTCGTCGGGCCGGGGAACGGTCTCTTCGAGCTCGTACGCCGTCGCGCCCGCCAAGCGCGAGTCTTCGAGATCACCTGGCGCTCGCCCGGATTGTCCGCGACTTTCCATGGCCGCGACCTTTTCGCGCCGGTGGCGGCGCGCCTCGCCCGCGGCGAGCCGCCGCCCGGCGAGCTGCGCGATGCCGGCTGGCTGCGGCAACCACAATGGCCCAATGATCTCGCGGAGATCATCTATATCGACCACTACGGCAACGCTCTGACCGGGCTGCGCGCGACCGCGCTGAAGGTCGACGACCGTCTTGTCGTCGCCGGCCGGCCGCTCAGGCGCGCCCGCACGTTCTCCGACCACCCGCCCGGCGATGCCTTCTGGTACGAGAACTCCAATGGCCTTGCGGAGATCGCCGTCAACCAGGGTCGCGCCGACCGCGTGCTCGGGCTTGCCACCGGCAGCAGCGTCTCGATCGTCGCCGGCGAGGGCCTATGAAGGCGCCGTCCAAACCGTCGCGGCCGAAGCCGCAGAAGCAGAGCGCCAAGCCGCCCGCGCGCACCAACCCGCGACTGGGCGCGCAGACGCGTAAGGTCCTCGGCAAGCACTACGCCAACAAGCACGGCGTCAGGTGAACAGGAACGAGCCGGTTGCCGCCTGCGCGTCAGTGTTGCGCTGCCGGCGTACCGTCAGCGACTGAGCGCCCACCGGCCGACGAGGGCGCGCTCCTCCGGCGTCATTTCAGTGCGATTGGCAAGCGGCATCGCCTGCGTCTCCACGGCCACCCGCAGGATCTGGTCGGCATAGCGCTCGATTTGCTCCGGCGTGTCGAACGCGATGCCCTTCGGCGGCGCTGCGAAGCTGCCGTCCGACGGCGTCGCCGAGTGGCAGGCGACGCAGCGGTTCTGGATGATCGTCACGACGTCGGCCAATGGCACCGGCTCGCCACCGGCGGCAGCGCTCCCGTTCCTGTTCGACTGGTCCATGCTGACGATGACGAGCGAGACCGCGATGCCAGCGGCATAGACGAGCAGCCAGTCGATCCAGTTGCCGGTGCGGCCGGCGTCCTTGAGGTTGTAGTAGTGGCGCACCAGTCCGGCACCCACGATGATCGCGGCGGCGAATTCCCAGGCGTAGGGCTGCTGAAACAGCATCGGGTAGTGGCTGCTGATCATGGTCAGCACGACCGGCAGGGTCAGGTAGTTGTTGTGCAGGGAGCGCTGCTTCGCCTGCTCGCCAAGCGCCGGGTTGGGCGTGCGACCGGCGATCAGGTCTGCCACCACCAGCTTCTGGTTGGGAATGATCACGAAAAAGACATTGGCCGACATGATCGTTCCGAGCAGGGCGCCGATATGGAGGAAGGCGGCGCGGCCGCTGAACACCAGGCTGAAGAAGAAGGCGAAGCCGACCGCCAGCAGGAACACGGCCAGTGCAAGCCAGCGCGTATGCCGGCCGAGCGGCGACTTGCAGAGGCGATCGTAGATGAACCAGCCCGCCGCGAGCGCGGCGATGCTAAGGCCGATCGCTTGGGCCGGGCCGAGGGCGAGAACCCGGGGATCGATCAGGAACGTGCGGGCCTGCGCGTAGTACACCAGGCAGAGCATCAGGAAACCGGTCACCCATGTGTAGTACGCCTCGTACTTGAACCAATGCAGCTCCTTCGGCAGCGCTTCGGGCGCCACCAGGTATTTCTGCGCGTGATAGAAGCCGCCGCCGTGCACCATCCAGGACTCGCCGCCGACACCTTTGGGCGCGTTGGGATTGGCGCGCAGGCTCATGTCGAGCCAGACGAAAAAGAACGAGGTACCGATCCAGCCGATTCCGAGCATCACATGCGCCCAGCGCACGAAGAGGCCCAGCCAGTCGAGGAGGATCGGGTCCATGGATGACTCTCAGATGCGGGGAGAGAGAACCGAGGAGTCGAATGCCGACAGCGCCGCTGATTTCTCGGCCTCCGGCATGAACGACGCCTCAAAGCCGTTGCGCGCGAGGACGCGCAGTTCAGCCTCGCCGAGAGCGAGCGCCGAGTGGATGGCGCGGAAATTCTCGTTCATGTAGCCACCGAAATAGGCGGGATCGTCGGAATTCAGCGTCACGAAGAGGCCGGCGTCGAGCATGCGCCGCAGCGGGTGCCGGCGGAGATCGTCAACCACGCGCAGGCGCAGATTGGAGAGCGGGCACACCGTCAGCGCCATGCGGTCGCGGGCCAGACGGGCGACGAGGGCGGGATCCTCGAGCGAACGGTTGCCGTGATCGATGCGGTCGACGCCGAGCAGGTCGAGCGCTTCCCAGACATAGCTGGGCGGTCCCTCCTCGCCGGCATGGGCCACGAGCTTGAAGCCTTCCTGTCGCGCGCGGCGAAAGACGGTCTTGAACTTGCTCGGAGGGTGGCCGACTTCGGAGGAGTCGAGTCCTATGCCGAGGATGCTGTTCCTGTAGGGCAGGGCCTGATCGAGGGCGTGCTCGGCGTCGGCCTCGGCGAGATGGCGCAGGAAGCACATGATCAGGTGGCCTTGCACGCCGAGCTCTCGGTCGGCATCAGAGAGCGCCCGCAGCAGCCCATCGATCACGACGGAAAATCTGATGCCGCGCGCCGTGTGCCCCTGCGGATCGAAGAACATCTCGACATAGCGGACGTTCTGCTTGTGAGCGCGCGTCAGATAGGCCCAGGCCAGATCGTAGAAGTCCTGCTCCGTGCGCAGCACCGACATGCCCCGGTAGTAGAGATCCAGAAAGTCCTGGAGGCGGGAGAACTCATAGGCGCGCCGCAGAGCCTCGACCGAGTCGTAGGCAAGCCGGATGCCGTTGCGCGCTGCCAGCGCGAACATCAGCTCCGGCTCCAGGCTGCCCTCGACATGGATGTGGAGCTCGGCCTTCGGCAGTTCGTCGACGAACGCTCCGACATTCGTCACGTGCAACCTCCTTCGCGATCCCTCCATGTGGCAGGGGCGATCCGGACTGCGGATCGCCCCTGCCGCCGTACTCTTCTCCCTTCGCCTATGACGGCAGCTTGCCCTCGACACCCTCGGCCAGCCAGTTCATCCCGGCGATCGCGCCGTCATCGAGGGCTTGGCCATCCTGCACCTTGAGGTTGCCGTCCTGGTCCTTGATTGGACCCTTGAAAATGATGATCTGCCCGCTCTTGATGCCGTCTTCCGCCGCCTGCGCAGCCGCCTTCACATCGTCCGGCATGTTGGTGTAGGGCGCCATCTTCAGCATGTCGGCCTTGAGCCCGCCCCAGACGTCGCCGCTCTTCCAGGTGCCGTCGATCGCCGCCTTGACCCGCTCGGTGTAGTAGGGCCCCCAGTTGTCGATCGAGGAGGTGAGCTGGGCCTTGGCAGCGAGCGAGATCATGTCGCTCGCCTGGCCGAAGCCGTGCACGCCGCGATCCTGCGCGACCTGCAGTGGCGCGCCGGAGTCCGTATGCTGTGCGATGATGTCGGCGCCCTGGTCGATCAGCGCCTTGGTCGCGTCGCCTTCCTTGCCGGGATCGTACCAGCCGTTGATCCAGACGATCTTGATCTTGCCGTCCTGGCGAACCGACCGCATGCCCTGCGCCACCGCGTTCATGCCCATGACGACTTCCGGGATCGGCACCGAGCCGATATAGCCGACGACGCCGGACTTGGACATCTTGCCGGCAATCACGCCCTGGATGTAGCGGCCCTCGTAGAAGCGGATGTTGTAGGTGGCCACGTTTTCGGCCCGCTTGTAGCCGGTGGCATGCTCGAACTTCACGTTCGGAAAGTCCTTCGCCACCTTGAGCGTCGGGTTCATGAAGCCGAAGGAGGTGGTGAAGATGATGCCATGGCCGGCCGTCGCCAGCTCGCGGATCACGCGCTCGGCGTCCGGCCCCTCTTTCACGCTCTCGACATAGGTGGTCTTGACCTTGTCGCCCAGGGCCTCCTCCACCGCCTTGCGGCCGTTGTCGTGCTGGTGGCTCCAGCCGAAATCCGCGACCGGGCCGACATAGATGAAGCCAGCCTTGAACGGATCGGCGGCGCGGACGATGCGGGGGGCTCCCAGCGCGACCGCCGCGGCCGCCGTGCCACCCAGCATTTTCGTGAATGTTCTTCTGGTCTTGAGCATGCGTTGCCTCCTCGTCTTGTTCGGGAATCGCGTCCCTTACAGCCTAGTCTCCATCGGAATCGGACGGCTCGCCACAGGATTCGTCAGCCGGCGGCATAGAACGGCTTGCCGAGGCAGGCTGGCGCGTTCAGCCGGATGCGCGTCCGGTCGCGCGAGATCAGGACCAGCACGACGATGGTCACCAGATACGGCAGCATGGTCAGGACCTGGGAGGGGATGGGCACACCCTCGGCCTGCAGGACCAGCTGGAGAAGGGAGATGCCGCCGAAGAGATAGGCGCCCAGCAGCAGCCGTGCCGGCCGCCAAGTGGCGAAGACGACGAGCGCGAGAGCGATCCAGCCACGGCCCGCCGTCATGTTCTCCGCCCACTGCGGGGTGTAGGCCAGCGACATGTAGGCGCCGGCCAGGCCGCTCATGGCGCCGCCGAAGGCAACCGCGCCATAGCGGATGGCGATCACGGGGTAGCCGATCGCGTGCGCGGCGTCGTGCGAATCGCCGATCGAGCGCAGCACCAGCCCGGCATGTGTCCGGTAGAGGAACCAGCTGACGCCCGCCAGCAGCGCGAACGAGCCGTAGACCAGGACGTCCTGGTGGAACAGGATCGGGCCGACCACCGGCAGATCGGAGAGGCCGGCGATGTCGAGCTTGGGCAGCGGCGTCAGGGCGATGCCGACATAGCCGGCGCCCATCAAGGCGCTGAAGCCGACGCCGAAGATGGTGAGCGCCAGCCCGGTCGCCACCTGATTGGCGAGGAACGTCAGGGTCAGCACGCCAAAGATGAGCGCCAGCAGAGCGCCGGCCGCCGCGCCCGCCGCGATGCCCGCGGCTCCGCTGCCGGTGGCGGCGCTGGCGGCGAAGCCGACGACGGCGCCCGCCAGCATCATGCCCTCGACGCCGAGATTGAGGACGCCCGACTTCTCCGTCACCAGTTCGCCCGTCGCCGCCAGCAGCAGCGGCGTCGACGCGCTGATGACCGACAGGACGAGGGGAACCCAGTCGCCCATGCCTAGGCTGCCTTCGCGGCCGGCGCGCGTTGCCCGACGCGCACGCGATAGAGGATCAGCAGATCGCAGGCGAGCAGATAGAACAGCAGAATGCCCTGGAAGATGCCGGTCACGGCGTTGGGCATGCCGAGATCGATCTGCGCCTTCTCGCCGCCGAGATAGGTGAGGGCGAGCAGCAATCCCCCGAACAGCACGCCGACGGGATGCAGGCGGCCGAGGAAGGCGACGATGATGGCGGTGAAGCCGTAGCCCGGCGAGATCGAGGGCGTCAGCTGCCCGACCGGCCCCGCCACCTCGAACAGCCCCGCGAGCCCGGCGAGCGCGCCGCCCAGCAGCAGCGAGAACCAGACCAGACGCCGCTCGCTGAACCCGGCGTAGCGCGCGGCCCGGGGCGCCTGTCCCACTACCTTCAGCTGGAAGCCGATCAGGGATTTCGCCAGCACGAGCCAGCCGAGCCCCACGACGATCAGCGAGACGAGGACACCCAGATGCAGCCGCGTGCCCGGAATCAGGACGGGCGAGGTGCTGTATTCATCGAACAGGCGCGACTGCGGGAACCCGTAGCCCTCGGGATCGCGCCAGGGGCCGGTGACGAGATAGATCAGCAGCTGCTGTGCCACATAGGTCAGCATCAGGCTGGTGAGGATCTCGTTCGCGTTGAACCGCGTGCGCAGGAACGCCGGGATCGCGGCCCAGGCCATTCCGCCGAGCAGACCGGCAACGATCATGGCCGGAAGGGTGAGGGGATTGCCGTCGCCGTAGAGCGCCAATCCGACGCCGCCGCCGCAGATGGCGCCGACGGTGTATTGGCCCTCGGCGCCGATGTTCCAGACGTTGGCGCGGAAGCCGAGCGACAGGCCGACCGCGATCAGCACCAGCGGCGCCGCCTTCACGAGCAGCTCCGGGCGGCCGGTCGCGCTCGCCAGCGGCGACACGAAGAACGTGTAGAGCGACAGGAAGGGATCCTTGCCGAGCAGGGCGAAGATCACGCCCGCCGTGCCCAGAGTGAGAACCAACGCCAGCAGCGGCGAGCCGTAGGCCCACGCGGTCGAGCGCCGGCCGCGCGGTTCAAGCCGGATGTGCATGGCTCGGTTCCCGGCCCGTCTCGGGATGCGCGCCGCCCATCAGCAGGCCGATCTCCTCGACGGTGACGGAGCGGACCGGCCGCGCCTCGGACAGCCGGCCCTGATAGATCACGGCGATGCGATCGCAGATCGAGAAGATCTCGTCCAGGTCCTGCGAAATGATCAGCACGGCGGTGCCGGCGTCCGCCAGGTCGAGCAGCGCCTGATAGATCGCCGCCGCCGCGCCGGCATCCACGCCCCAGGTCGGCTGCGAGATCACCAGCACGCCCGGCGCCTGCAGGATCTCCCGCCCGACGATGAACTTCTGCAGGTTGCCGCCGGACAGGCTCCGCGCTTCGGCAGCCGGGCCCGTGGTCCGCACGTCGAACGACTGGATCACCTTGCCGGCGAACGCCGCCGCCTGGCCTGCGGCGATCAGTCCGGTGTGGACGAGCCGAAGGCGGCGGAAGGCGCCGAGGAACGCATTCTCGGCCAGCGTCATCGCGGGCACGGCGCCGTGGCCGTTGCGCTCCTCCGGGACGAAAGTGGCGCCGCTGACGCGTCGCGCGCCCGGCCCCAACAGGCCAACCAGCTTGCCGTCGATCTGGATGCTGTCGGCGCGCTCCGCCAAGGTCTCGCCGGATAAGGCCGCCGTGAGCTCGGTCTGGCCGTTGCCGGCGACTCCCCCAATGCCCAGAATCTCGCCGCCGGCCACGCTGAAGCTGATGTCCTTGAGGTCCGTGCCGAACTGCTGATCCGAGCGCAGGCTCAGGCTCCGCACGGTCAGTCGCGCGCCCTTGCCGGCGGCCTTGGCCGCGCGATGCGCGGGCGCCCTAAGCTCGTTGCCGATCATGAGCTCGGCGAGATGTCGCGCGGTTTCCTGGCGGGGATCGCACTCGGCGACGACGCGTCCGAGGCGCATGATGGTCGCCCGCTCGCACAGCGCGCGGATCTCCTCGAGCTTGTGAGAGATGTAGAGGATGGCGCGCCCCTCCTGCGACAGCCGGCGCAGGGTCTCGAACAGCCGCTCCACCTCCTGCGGCGTCAGCACGGAGGTCGGCTCGTCCATGATCAGCAACTGCGGGTTCTGCAGCAGGCAGCGCACGATCTCGATGCGCTGGCGTTCACCGACGGAAAGATCGTGCACCGCGCGGTCGGGATCGAGCGGGAGGCCGTAGCTCTGCGACACCTCGACGATACGCTTCTTGAGATCCCGGCGCTCGGCCGGATCGTTGATGCCGAGCGCGATGTTCTCGGCCACGGTCAGCGCCTCGAACAGCGAGAAATGCTGGAACACCATGCCGATGCCGAGCCTGCGGGCGAAGGCAGGGCTGGCGATGTGGACCGGCTCGCCGCGCCAGCGGATCTCACCCTGGTCCGGCCGCAGCACGCCATAGATGATCTTCACGAGCGTGCTCTTGCCGGCGCCGTTCTCGCCGAGCAGCGCATGGACCTCGCCGGCCTGGATGGCCAGATCGACGCGATCGTTGGCGAGGCAGCCGGGGAACTGCTTGACGATGCCCGTCAGCTGAAGCAGTGCCGCCGTGCCGGCCGCGGCCGCTACCATGGCCGATGCGATTCGGTCATCGCCCTGTGAACCGTCCCCTGCATGGCCTCCCCGGGCCTTCGTTCGTTGTCGTTCCGATTCAGTACGGAATCTTGTCCGGTTTTTCCAGCCATTCCCTGAAGATCTGCCGGGCCTCTTCGGACTGAAGATGGATGAACGGCACGGCGCGGCCGTCGACCGGTTTGTCGAACTCGCGGTAGATGTGATCGTCGTCGAAGCCGATGGCGGCCGCGTCAACCCGCGTGTTGGCATAGTAGATGCGATCGAGCCGCGCCCAGTAGATGGCGCCCAGGCACATCGGGCAGGGCTCGCAGCTCGTGTACAGCTCGCAACCCTGCAGGTTGAAGGAGCCGAGCTGGCGGCAGGCCGCGCGGATAGCGACCACCTCGGCATGGGCGGTGGGATCGTTGAGCGACGTGACCTGGTTGTGCCCTTCCGCGATGACCTGGCCGGCGCGCGCGATGACGGCGCCGAACGGGCCGCCCAGGCCGGCGCGCATCTTCTCGGCCGAGAGCGCGATGGCGCGCTGCATGAGCTGTTCGGGGGTTTGCAAGCGTCAGGTTCCTACGTCGAGGGCCGGCATCGGTCTGCCCTCCGCCCGGCGGCGCTCGGCCACGATCAGCAGCTGCGCGGCGACGGCGGCTGCGATCGCTGCCGGTTCCTTGCTGCCGATGCCGGGGATGCCGATCGGGCAGGTCAGCCGGCTCAGCAGGTGCGGCGGAGTGCCGATGGCCCGCAGGCGGCTGGCAAAGCGCGCCCGCTTGGTGTCGCTGCCGATCAGCCCGAGGAAAGCGAAATCGCCGCGTCGTAGGACCTGCGCGCAGATCTCCAGGTCCAGCGGATGGCTGTGTGTCATGACGAGATAGAGCGTATCGGGCGGCGCACTCGCCACCTCGGCCGGCGGCGACGCGGAGACGATGGTCTCCACCTGTGGCGGCGCATCCGGCGGAAAGGCGCCGCCCCGGCTGTCGATCCAGGTGATGCGGAACGGCAGCGGCGCCAGGGCGCGAACGAGCGCCCGCCCGACATGTCCGGCGCCGAAGAGCAGGAGACGATCGCGCCGCTCGCCGGCAGACTGGACGACGTGGAACTCGCCATCGCCATTGATGACGTGAACGGCACGCGATCCCGACAAGACGACTCGAACGGTCCGTCGAACAGACTCGGGAAGCGCGCTGATGTCCGCTTCCTCCTCCCGCACAAATAGCCGCGTCGTCTCATCTCCGCGACGACGCAGGACGACCGCGCGAGGCTCCTGCCCGGCGACGTGCTGTGTCCATTCCCGCAGCCAGACCTGGGCCGATTCATCCAATGTTTCGAACAGCAGGTCGGCCTGCCCGCCGCAGCATTGATTGAGGTCGGGGCCGAGCGAGAACGACTCGATGCTCACTGCGCTGCTGTCGCCGCCGGCCAGCATGCGGCGGGCCGACGCGATCGCGCGGAATTCCAGATGACCGCCGCCGACGCTGCCCGCCGTGCCGGAGGCCCACACCAGCATCTTGGCGCCCGGCTCGCGCGGCGCCGAGCCCTTCACCTGCGCGACGGTCACGAGCACGCAGCGCTCGCCACGGGAGAGCCGATCCAATGCCTGTGCGAGCCAGAGCATGCGGCTATTTGGCGGCCATGGGGCGCGCCGACTGATCGGCACGCATCCGCCGCTGAATGTCTTCGACTGCCATGAGCACGCGCTCCGGCGTTGCGGGCGCGTCGAGATCGGGCAGCAGGCGATAGTCGGCGATGCTCGCCACCGCATCTGACAGGGCGCGGAACACCGATATGGCCAGCATGAGCGGCGGCTCGCCGACCGCCTTGGAGCGGTAGATCGTCTCCTCGCGATTGGGCCGCCCGTCCACCAGCTTGATGCGGAAATCGGCGGGCCGGTCGCTGCAAGCGGGGATCTTGTAGGTGCTGGGAGCATGGGTCCTGAGTCGACCCTTGTCGTCCCACCACAGCTCCTCCGATGTCAGCCAGCCCATGCCTTGGATGAAGCCCCCCTCGATCTGCCCGAGATCGACGGCGGGATTCAGCGACGAGCCCACGTCGTGCAGGATGTCCACGCGTGTCGTCTTGTATTCGCCGGTGAGCGTGTCGACGATCACCTCGCTGGCCGCGGCGCCGTAGGCGAAGTAGTAGAACGGCCGCCCGGAGGCCGTGGCGCGGTCGTAGTGGATCTTGGGCGTCGCATAGTAGCCGGTCGCCGACAAGGAAATGCGCGCCATCCATGCCTGCTTCGCCAGGTCCGCGAATGGCATCTCCTCGGCGCCGATCCGCACGCGGTTGGGCAGGAACGCCACCTCGGCAGTGGGCACGCCGAATTTTTCCGCTGCGAACGCAGTCAGCCGCTCCTTGATCGTCCGCGCCGCTGCCAGCGCCGCCATGCCATTGATGTCCGATCCCGAAGAGGCGGCCGTCGCGGAGGTGTTGGGCACCTTGCCGGTATTGGTGGCGGTGATCTTGATGCGGTCGAGGTCGATCTGCAGCTCTTCCGCCACGACCTGGGCCACCTTGATGAACAGTCCCTGGCCCATCTCCGTGCCGCCATGATTCAGATGCACGCTGCCGTCGGTGTAGACGTGGAGCAGGGCGCCGGCCTGGTTCAGATGCGTGGTAGTGAAGGAGATGCCGAACTTCACCGGCGTCAGCGCCAATCCCTTCTTCAGATAGGGGCTGGCGGCATTGAAGGCCCTGATCTGCTCGCGGCGCCCCCAGTACTCCGACGACGTCTCGAGCGCGGCGATCAGCTCGGGCAGGATATTGTCATCGACGGTCATGTGATAGGGCGTCACATTGCGCTCGCCCTTGCCGTAGAGATTGCGCTTGCGGATCTCGAGCGGATCCTTGTTCAGACGACGGGCGATGGCGTCGATCACCTGCTCGATGCCCATCATCCCCTGCGGCCCACCGAAGCCGCGGAACGCCGTGTTCGACACCAGGTTGGTCTTGCAGCGGTATGAGGTGATGTGGACGTTGTCGAGATAATAGCCGTTGTCGGCGTGGAACATCGCGCGGTCGGCGATGGCGCCGGAGAGATCGGCTGAGAATCCGCAGTCCGCCGCCTGCACAAATTCGATGCCCCGGATGCGGCCGGTGTCGTCGAATCCGACATTGTAGTCGACGCGGAACGGGTGCCGCTTGCCCGTCATGATCATGTCGTCGTCGCGGTCGAGGCGGAACTTGGCCGCGCGGCCGGTGTTGACGGCGACGAGCGCGGCGATGATGGCCCACTGCGCGGCCTGCGTCTCCTTGCCTCCGAAGCCGCCGCCCATGCGTCGCACCTCGACCGTCACGGCGTTGCTCGGCCGGTCGAGCGCGTGGGCGATCAGATGTTGTACTTCGCTCGGATGCTGGGTCGAGCAATGCACGAGCACATCGCCATCCTCCATCGGGATCGCGAGCGACACCTGGCCTTCGAGGTAGAAATGGTCCTGGCCGCCGATGTCGATCCGGCCCCAGAGACGGTGCGGTGCCGACGCGAGCGCGCCGGCCGCATCGCCGCGGCGCATCTCGTAGGAATCGAGCACGAAGCTCTGCTTCGTCAGCGCGTCCTCGACGCTCAGGATCGGCTCGAGGTCGTCGTATTCGACGATTGCCAGCTTGGCGGCCGCCCGGGCGGCGTCGATCGTCTCGGCCGCCACGGCAAACAGCACCTGCCCCGCGAATTCGACCAGGCCGGTCGCGAAGATCGGGTCGTCATGCTTGCCGATCGGGCTGACATCATTGCTGCCGGGGATATCCGCCGCCGTCAGGACGGCGACCACGCCGGGTGCCGCTCGCACCTCCGACAGGTCCATCCTGCGGATGCGCGCGTGGGCGCGGTCGGATTGCGCGGCATAGAGCTGAAGTGTGCCCGGCGGCTCCGGAATGTCGTCGACATAGACAGCTGCGCCGCTGACATGTTTGTGCGCACTGTCATGGGCGACGGCGTTGTGTACGCCGCCTTTCACGGCGGCCGCGGCCGCACGGCCCGGCGCGCGATCATCCATGCGCCAGCCTCCGCTCAAGCACGCTGGTGTTGGCGTCGCCCTCGGTCGTCGCCAGGAAGAACTTCAGCAGGAGCTTCTCGGCCACGAGGCTGCGATAGTCCTTCGACGCCCGCATATCCGTGATCGGCGTGTAGTCCTGGCGCAGCGCCAGCTGTCCCTCGGCGACCGTCGCGCGCGTCCACGGCTTGCCCTTCAGCGCCGCTTCGCAGGCGAGGGCGCGCTTGGGCGTCGGCGCCATGCCCCCGAAGGCGATGCGAACATCCTCGACGATGCCGTTCGCGAGCTTGATGTTGAAGGTGCCGAGCGCGGCCGTAATGTCCTGATCGAAGCGCTTGGAGATCTTGTAGCAGCGGAACTGCCAGCCGGCTTGCGGTAGCGGCAGGCGGATCAACTCGACGAACTCCCCAGGGCGGCGGTCCTGCTTGCCATAGGCGATGAAGTAGTGCTCCAGAGGCATCTCACGCCGGCCGGCCGCCGAGCGCAGCACGAGCGTCGCGCCAAGGGCGATCAGCGGCGGCGGGCTGTCGCCGATCGGCGAGCCATTGGCGACATTGCCGCCCATGGTTCCGGCGTTGCGGATCTGGCTCGAGCCGAGCCGGCGGATCAGCTCGCCGAAGTCTGGATAGTGCCGGGCGATCAGCTCATGCAGATCAGTGTAGGTCACGGCGGCGCCGATCTCGATCTGATCGTCGACGACCTGCAGCCGCAGGAGCTCGCGCACTCGCCCGAGATAGATCACCGGATCGAGGCGGCGGTGCTGCTTCGTCACCCATAGCCCGACATCCGTGCCGCCGGCCAGGAGGCACGCACTAGGGTGTTCCCGCAACAGCTCAGCCAATTCGTCGGCGGTCGTGGGCGCAAAGTATCGCCGATCGTCTGCCCCCATCCCGACAAGCTGTAAGGTCCCTTCCTCTCTCCGCCTCCGCAGGGTCTCGATCGTCCGCGGCGCCGCCTCGTCGAATTGGTCGCGCGCCCCGATTTCCCGCATTCGCGCAGCCGCCGCGATGATCGGCCCATAGCCGGTGCAGCGGCAAAGGTTGCCGGCGAGCGCGTCGTCGATCCCGGCGCGATCGAGGAGCTTGTCGTCGTGGAACAGGGCGAACAGCGACATCACGAAGCCGGGCGTGCAGAAGCCGCATTGCGAGCCGTGGGTCTCCACCATGGCCTGCTGGACCGGATGGAGGCGGCCGTCCGGCGCCTTCAGGTCCTCGACGGTGATGAGCTGTCTGCCGTCGAGCGTCGGCACGAACTGGATGCAGGAATTGACGGCGCGGTAGCGGAGGCGGTCGCCGTCGAGCTCACCCAGGATGACCGTGCAGGCGCCACAGTCGCCCTCCGCGCAACCCTCCTTCGTCCCCATGCAATAGCCGCCCTCGGTACCGCGGAGGAACTGCAGCACGGTCATGGTCGGCGCCAGGCCTCTGAAGCCGACCAGATCCGTGCCGCGCAGCATCCAGATGTAGTCTTGCGCCATCGCTTGCCCGCTCAGCTTCCCCGATAGGTGCTGTAGCCGTAGGGCGAGAGCAGCAGCGGCACGTGGTAGTGCTCCTCCGTTCGCGCAATGCCGAAGCGGATGACCACCTCGTCCAGGAAGCGCGGCTCGGGCAGCGTCAGGCCTTGCCCGGCGAAGTACGGTCCGACGTGGAAGACCAGTTCGTAGGCGCCGGCCGTCAGGCCCTCGCCCTCGAGCAGCGGCTTGTCGCAGCGGCCGTCGGCGTTGGTGGTCGCCTGGGTCAGCCGCTCGCGCCCGGCGCCGACGCGGTAGAGATCGATCTTGATCCCGGCGCCCGGCCGGCCCTGGGCGGTGTCCAGGACGTGCGTGGTCAAGCGTCCCATGGGTCCCGTTTCGATCGGTCAGAACCACCCATTGTCGGCGATTTTCGGCCCGTATCAAGGTATTATTGCCGTTCCCCGTCCCCTGCGAGAGTCCCTGTCGATGGCCACCCAGTTCTTCCGCAAGCGACCGACCGCCATGACCCGGCCGGAGTTCCTCCAGCGCTTCGGCGGCGTCTACGAGCATTCGCCCTGGATCGCGGAGGCCGTGTATGCCGCCCGTCTCAGGCCGGCGCATGATGGGGTCAAGGCGCTCCATGTGGCCATGGTCGAGGCGGTCGAGACCGCGCCGCGCGAGCAGCAGCTGGCCCTCCTGCGCGCCCACCCGGACCTGGCCGGCCGGCTGGCGATCCGCGGCGAGCTCACCCCGGCCTCGACCGCCGAGCAGGCGAGCGCGCGGCTGGACGCCTGCACCATGGAGGAGTTCGACCGGTTCCAGGCTCTCAACACCGAATACACAGGGAAGTTCGGCTTCCCCTTCATCATGGCCGTCCGGGGCAAGAATCGGCAGGAGATCCTGGCGGCCTTCGAGCAGCGCATCCACAACGCGCCCGATGCCGAGTTCCGCACGGCCCTGAACGAGGTCCACAAGATCGCCCTGCTGCGGCTGGGCGACCTTTGATATCCAGGCGCGGTCGGCTATGAATGGCCGGTCACGCCCTTTCGGAACGGTCTCGCGCGCAGATGCAAGCCACGGGCAGCGCCTATCCCCGCGACATGGTCGGCTATGGCCGGCGGCCGCCGCATCCGCGCTGGCCGGACCATGCCCGCCTGGCCCTGCAGTTCGTCATCAACTACGAGGAGGGCGGGGAGAACAACATCCTCCACGGCGATTTGGCCTCCGAGGCCTTCCTCTCGGAGATCGTGGGGGCGCAGCCCTGGCCGGGCGCCCGCCACCCGAACATGGAGTCGATCTACGAATATGGCAGCCGGGCCGGCTTCTGGCGGCTTTATCGCCTGTTCACCGAGCGCAACCTGCCGGTCACGGTCTACGGCGTGGCCATGGCGCTGGAGCGCAACCTCGCCGCCGTCCAGGCCATGCTCGAGGCCGACTGGGAGGTCGCCAGCCACGGCTATCGCTGGATCGAATACGGCTCGATGGCGGAGGCCGAGGAGCGAGCCCATCTGCAGAAGGCCATCGAGATCCACACGCGCGTCACGGGCAGCCGCCCGCTCGGCTGGTACACGGGTCGCTGCAGCCTGAACACGCGCCGGCTGGTGGTCGAGGCGGGCGGCTTCCTCTATGATTCCGACAGCTATGCCGACGACCTGCCCTATTGGGTGACAGAGTCCGGCAAGCCGCATCTGGTCATTCCCTACACCCTCGATGCCAACGACATGCGCTTCGCCACCAGCCAGGGCTTCAATTCCGGCGACCAGTTCTTCGCCTACCTGAAGGACTCCTTCGATCTGCTCTATGCCGAGGGCGCGACGGCGCCGAAGATGATGTCGGTGGGGCTGCATTGCCGGCTGGTCGGCCGCCCGGGGCGGGCAGCGGCGTTGGCGCGCTTCCTCGACTACGTGAAGCCACGGCGCGATGTCTGGATCTGCCGCCGCATCGACATCGCGCGGCATTGGCACGAGCATCATCCTCTGCAGGCCTGACGCATGAGCGATTTCGCCACCCGATGCACCAACCTTGCCGACCCGCGCCTGGGCGCCGCTGCGATCTATGCGACCGACGATTTCTTCGCGCCCAAAGAGCGCCTCCTCGATCCGGCGCCGGCGCAGTTCATTCCCGGCAAGTACGACGATCACGGCAAGTGGATGGACGGCTGGGAATCGCGTCGCAAGCGCGTGGAGGGCTACGACCACTGCATCGTCCGCCTGGCGCTGCCCGGCCGCATCGAAGGCGTCGATATCGACACCAGCCACTTCACCGGCAACTACCCGCCCGCGGCCTCGCTCGACGCCTGCCTCTGCGAGGGCGATCCGACGGACAAGACGGCGTGGACCGAAGTACTGCCGTCGACGGGCCTCGGCGGCAACGCGCACCATTTGCTCGCGCTCAGCAGCGACGGCATCTGGAGTCATGTGCGGCTGAACATCTATCCCGACGGCGGCGTGGCGCGGCTGCGCGTCTATGGCCGCGTGCATCGGGACTGGAGCAAGGTCGACAAGTCGAAGGCGATCGATCTGGCGGCCGCGCTTAACGGCGGCCGCGCAATCGCTTGCAGCGATGCCCACTACGGAAGTCCGTCTGCGCTGCTGTTGCCGGGGCGTGGCGAGACCATGGGCGACGGCTGGGAAACGGCGCGGCGCCGACAGCCTGGCAATGAATGGGCGATCCTGCAGCTCGGCCATCCCGGCACCATCAAGCGCGTCGAGGTCGATACGCATCTGTACAAGGGCAACTACCCCGACCGCTGCTCGATCCAGGCCGGCTATCTCAGGGGCGGCACCGATCAATCCGCCGTCACGCAGTCGATGTTCTGGCGCACCCTGCTGCCCGAGCAGAAGCTGCAGGCCGATCACGTTCATGTCTTCGAACGCGACGTGGCAGATCTCGGCCCGGTCACTCACGTTCGACTGAATGCGATTCCCGACGGGGGCGTGATGCGGCTCCATCTTCTAGGCCTGCCGGAGTAGCGCATGGCCACGACGAGCATCGTTCGCCTCCGGCCGGCGCCGCTCACGCGCGGCTTGTTCACGCCCTTCGGCGAGGTGATCGAGACTGCCGGCAATCCGCACTACACGATCAATGACGGCTATGCCGAGCGCTACAGCGATCTTGCCAACATCGACGTCAGCGAGCGCGAGGGGCAGCTGCGCGTGAATATCTTCCAGGCCCTGCCGCGCGCGTTGCCGCTGCCGATCTGCATGGTCGAGCGCCATCCGCTTTCGAGCCAGGCCTTCGTGGCCATGGGTGGGCAGCCGTTCCTCGTGGTCGTGGCCGCGCCGGGCAAGGCGCCGCTGGCAGGCGATTTGCACGCCTTTGTCACCGATGGGCGGCAGGGCGTGAACTATGCTCGGGGCACCTGGCATCACCCGCTGATCGCGCTCGGCGCGCCGGGCGAGTTCCTGGTGATCGATCGCGGCGGTCCCGGCGAGAACTGCGACGAGGTCTTCTTCGGCGAGGGCGAGGTCATATTGGAGGCACCGGCGGCTTGACATGAAGAGCGTGCAGATTCTGGGGGCCATGCGGCCGGGCTATGAGACCATCCTGACGCCGCAGGCCCTCGCCTTCATCGTCGACCTCGAGTGGAAGTTCGATGCCGAGCGGCGGCGGCTGCTCGCCTTGCGCAACGAGCGGCAGGCGCGGCTCGATGCCGGCGCCAAGCCCGACTTCCTGCCGGAGACCAAATCCATCCGCGACGGCGACTGGGCCGTGGCGCCGCTGCCCAAGGACCTGCTTGACCGCCGGGTCGAGATCACGGGGCCGCCCGACAGGAAGATGGTGATCAACGCCCTCAACTCCGGCGCCTCCTGCTTCATGGCCGACTTCGAGGACTCGTGCACGCCGACCTGGGCCAACCTGATCGAGGGCCAGATCAACCTGCGCGACGCGGTGGCCGGCACCATCGGCTTCAGCGATCCCGCCAGCGGCAAGCAATACAAGCTGAGCGAGAAGACTGCGGTCCTACTGGTGCGGCCGCGCGGCTGGCATCTGCCGGAGAAGCATGTGGTGGTCGACGGCCGCCCCATGTCGGGCTCGCTGTTCGACTTCGGCCTCTACGCCTTCCACAACGCCAAGGCGCTGCTCGCGAAGGACAGCGGCCCTTATTTCTATCTGCCGAAGATGGAGTCCCATCTGGAGGCGCGGCTGTGGAACGAGGTGTTCGTCCACGCGCAGGAGCATCTCGGCCTGCCGCGCGGTACCATCAAGGCGACGGTGCTGATCGAGACCATCCTCGCGGCCTTCGAGATGGACGAGATCCTGCACGAGCTCAGGGAGCATTCGGCCGGGCTCAATTGCGGGCGCTGGGACTACATCTTCAGCTTCATCAAGAAGTTCCGCAGCCAGCCCTGGGCGGTGATGCCGGACCGCGCGCTGGTGACGATGACGGCGCATTTCCTGCGCTCCTACAGCCAGCTCCTGATCAAGACATGTCATCGCCGCAAGGTCCACGCCATGGGCGGCATGGCCGCGCAGATCCCGATCAAGGACGATCCTGTGGCCAACGGCACGGCCATCGACAAGGTCATCGCCGACAAGGAGCGCGAGGCCGGCGACGGCCATGACGGCACCTGGGTCGCCCATCCCGGTCTGGTGCCGGTCGCCAAGGCCGTGTTCGACAAGCTGATGAAGGAGCCGAACCAGATCCCGCGCCAGCGCCAGGACGTGAACGTGACGGCGTCTGACCTGCTGCAGGTGCCGAGCGGCCCCATCACCGAGCAGGGCCTGCGCACGAACATCGACATCGGGCTCGGCTATATCGAGGCCTGGCTGCGCGGCATCGGCTGTGTGCCGCTGCATCACCTTATGGAGGATGCCGCCACCGCCGAGATCTCGCGCGCCCAGGTCTGGCAGTGGCTGAAGCACGGCGCCAAGCTCCAGGACGGCCGCACGATCGACCGGGCGCTGGTCGAACGCATCATCGGCGAGGAGCGGGACAAGGCCGCGGCCAGGGTCCAGTCTCATCGCTTCGACGATGCCGCCCGCCTGTTCCAGCAGCAGGTGGCCGCCGCCGACTTCGTCGAGTTCCTCACGCTCCCCGCCTACGAGCTGGTGGACTGAGGGGGCGCAGGCCGGCCAAGCGCGGTCGGTCGCTGGATTTCCGGCCCATTCCCGTCGTGCTACCGAGGCGCCCTCGTCGGGAGAGGGAGCAGCACCATGAGTGAACCGGTCAGGGTCGAGCAGCGGGGGCATGTGCTGGAAGTCACGCTCGACCGCCCCAAGGTGAACGCCATCGACATCGCCACCAGCCGGCTGCTGGGGCAGGCCTTCGTGCGGCTGCGCGACGATCCGGAGCTGCGGGTGGGGATCGTCACCGGTGCCGGCGAGCGCGTGTTCTCGGCCGGCTGGGACATCAAGGCGGCCCATGGCGCCGAGGAGGTGGGTAAGTGGTGGCACCTCGACTACGGCCCCGGCAAGTTCGCCGGCCTCACGGAGCTGTGGGACCTCAACAAGCCCGTCATCGCCGCCCTCAACGGCCATGTGCTGGGCGGCGGGCTGGAGCTGGCGCTCGCCTGCGATCTCCTGATCGCCGCCGACCATGCCGAGTTCGCCATGCCGGAGCTGCCGATCGGCATCCTCCCGGACTCCGGCGGCATACAGCGGCTGCCGCGCCGGCTGCCCTACAACATCGCCATGGAGATGCTGCTGCTGGGCCGCCGCATGCCCGCCGCCGAAGCGAAGCATTACGGCCTGGTCAACGCCGTGGTGCCGAAGGAGAGGCTGATGGAGACGGCGCGGGAGTGGGCCGACTCCATCGCCGGCGGCGCCCCCCTCACCATCCAGGCCCTGAAGGAGGCCCTCAAGGCCATCGACGGCCGCGGCATCCGGGAGGGCTTCGAGGTGATCCGCAGCGGCCGCCTGCCGACATATGAGCGGGCGCTCGTCTCCGAGGACTCGAAGGAGGGGGTGCGGGCCTTCTCGGAGAAGCGGAAGGCGGTGTTCCGGGGACGCTGACGGATTCGAGCGATGGACCCCATGCCAAGCGGCGGCCCAATGGGCGGCCACGTGGGGCCGCCCCTACGATGCTATCGCATTTCGCGTAGTCCGCTGGCCTGGTTCCCTGGCGCTGAGACGGGCTTCTCCGTTGCTCGCCGAGGTTCCCTCGGCGAGTCCGGTTTGAGCTGATACACGATGTCAAAGACCGAGCCGGCGCGTTCGCACGTCAACTCGAACATTATAAGAACAAGCTGCCAAAGCGTCAATCGAATTCCGCCATCATGTGGCCTCGGTCATAGTGTGCAATGGCGGACATATGCTGGTCTCAGGGGATGCAACGAAGGCTTAAACGGTTCCCGCCTTTCATGGGTGGGAACCGGCCATTCCGGACTCAATCGGACATCGCATGGTCCAACTGGACGAGCTGAGCGGGCGCCGTGCCGCACGGACACCGGCGGCCTGGCCGGTGGAGGCCGAACGGGTGCTGCCGACGCGCCGGCAGGCCGCGCTGTTCGTCGGCAAGGCCTGGTGCTTCCGGATGCAGCGCCGGCTGCGCGATCCGGCGGGCGCGCGTCCGCGGCGGCTCGAGCGGCAGTTGCTCGTCGCGGGTGGTCGCCGGCTGGCGGTGTCTTACAGCGCGCTCTACGGGAGCGGGGCGACGGCCGAGCAGGCGCTGCAGGCCGGCAAGGTGCAGAACCTGCGGGTGGCGACGCGCTATCTCCACGGTCTCGTCATCCCGGCTGGCGAACTCTTCAGCTTCTGGGTGCAGGTGCCGCGGCCGACGCGGCGGCTCGGCTTCGTGCGCGGGCGCGAGCTGCGCGAGGGCTGCGTGATCGCCAGCGTCGGCGGCGGCCTCTGCCAGCTCAGCAACGCGCTCTATGACGCCGCGCTTACGGCCGGCTGCGCCATCGTGGAGCGGCACGCCCATTCGCGGCGCCTGCCCGGCTCCATGGCGGCGCTCGGCCGCGACGCCACGATCTTCTGGAACTATGTCGACCTGCGCTTCCGGCCGCCGGTGGATTGCCAGTTGGAGGTGACGCTGGATCGCGACCGGCTGACCGTGGCGTTTCGCGCGCTTGACGCGGCAGCCACCGCCTCGGCACCGGCGGTGCGAAGCGCACCGTCGCTCGACATCGATGCCGGCGACGCGACCGGCAGCTGCGACAGCTGCGGCATGACCGCCTGCTTCCGCAACGAGCCCGCGCCGGCGCGGCTGCCG
>DATIXH010000421.1:0-8410 GCA_035518775.1 Candidatus Acidiferrum sp. | reverse complement strand
GAAATCCGAAAGATGCACCAGGAATTTTGCCCGGATGCCCTCGCCCTCCGCATAGAGGGCGAACAGCTCCATCCAGCTCGCATTGACGCGGACGAGCGCCTTGCCCGGGGTCGAGGGCAGGCAGGAGACCGACCAGTAGTGCCGCTCGGTCCGGCGCGGGATCGGGAGGCAGTCGCGGCCGTAGCGGCGGAGAATCTCGAGCACCTCCCGCGCCTGCGGCCGCCGCAGCAGCTTCTCGAAGCGCGCGGCGTATTTGAGACGCAGCTCCGGCGACTCCGCGCGCGCGTCGGCGTCGCGCAGGATCGCCTTGCCCTCCATCCACCCGCGCTGCTGCCGGGGATCCAGGAAGCGGCGGAGACCGGTCGTGCTCCCTCGGCGAGTCGCGCTCACGTCAGGGGCATTACCTCGCTCCGTACTGCGTGAAGACGTAGTCTTTCTTCTCCACGATCGTGTGGCATGCGAACCCGCACTTGGCGTCGTTCTCCTGCGGCGGCTCGTCATTCACCGTGCCGGGCCTGAACGTCTGCGACGCGGCGTCATACTCGAACTCGGCCCATCCCCATCCGCCGCTGTCCGCGAACCGCTTGCTGTCCTTCACCATGAAGTCCACGTCGTGCTGGGCGCCCGGCACCGTCGTCTCCGGGAAGTACTCGTTCTTTGCCGGGATCCAATGGATCTTCGCCATCATGGCGCCGTCGGGGAAAGGCTTCCCGTTGCCGGGAATGCCGGCCTGGTAGGCCGCGATCATCGCGGGATTGCCGAGGATCACGGCGACCGCCTTGTCGTTCTGACTGGTGGCGATGACCTGCCAGCTTTCGTATCCCCTGAACTCGGAGAACGCGAGCCCGCCCGGCACTTTCAAGCTGTACTTGTCCTGCTGCGCATAGGCCATGCAGCCCACCAGGGCGAGCGCCAAGCCAACTGCCGCGCCTGCGACGGATCGTAACGGCCAGGAAGCCGATGAAGGCTCCGCAACCATGGTTCCCCTCCTGATAGAGCGCTCCCGAACGACGGGCGTTTCGCAGCGCACCCTATCAGAACCGCATCCGACAAAAGAAGGATGTCGGCGGGCGGGATGAGCCCTTTGCGTCGGATTGCATCAAGAATGTCCAAATCGCGTCGCGGGCGTCTCATGCCGGCGCGGGGCCCGATTCTGGCCGGCAGAGCCGCGCCCTCGGCAGCAACGGAAGCTGAAGCGATCTTGATGCGATTCTACTGCTCGGCAAGCCGGAAATCGCCCAGCCAAAGGTTTATGTCGTCGAAATCGCCGCCCGCAAAATTCGGCGACTCCGAGACAACGTTTGTCTGCAGCAGCACCATTCGTTGCGAATCCGAGATGCAGAACAGCTCTTTGATCAGGAACAGCTTGTCCGTGTCGACGCCGTTGACCTTGATGTTCTCGAACGTCATGACGATTTGCACGTACATGACGCGACCGACCTTCTGGATGTTCCGGATGTAGAATTTTATGTGGTTGTCCATCGAGCTCATCTGCATCTGCAGCGATATGAATGAGCTCAGAAACACGCTCGGCGCATCGTTGCGAAGCTGCGAGCTGAGAAACCTGCTGGCCTCTTCCGCGGATTTGTCATCCGATTCGAATATGCCGCCGACGCTGGACAGCTTGTCGTGATCGATGATTTCGACGGCAATGAACGGGAAGATCCTCGCGACGGAGACGCCCTGCAAGTCGAAGGCGCCCTGCCCTCGCCAAACGTACATCGGCAGACCGCTGAGAGCCTTACCCGCTTTGTCGGGAAGATCGCCTTCCTTGAGTCCTCCCACGATCTCCGACATCAGCGCGAGTTCGTCGGTCTTCTGAAATTTCCATTTTTCGCTGTCTTTTTGCGCGAAAAACTGTCCGTCCGGAAAATATTGCGTGTACTTTGAAGTCTGCTCTTCCTGTTTCGATCGAAACAAGGAGTTCACATCCAGGTATTTCTCGCCCCCCAGTCGTCTCTCGATGGAAGAGACGCGGGTTTTCAGCTCGGTGATGGCCTCGTCATAGTCATGGCGAATATGCCTGATCTCTTCATCGCTCTTGTTGGTCAGGGCGGAAATGTCGTTCTGATGCGCGAGAGCCGCGCTGTCCATATGCTGTTGGCAGAAATAGGCGGAGACCCCATAGACCGTTCCGCCCGTCCCAATCGCGACCGCTACGGCAAGAACGACGATGTTCTCTTCCAATCTTTCCTTGAGGGTCATGGTCGACACCGTCCTCTGCGCAGCTGCAATCCAATACCCCTGCGGGCCTTCATCCTCGGTCCGCACGAAGGGACGGCGGAGTATACCACTCGCCGAGGCTTTAGATCCCCCATTCAGGCGGAATGGGTTGGCGCTCCTCGTTGTCCCTCAATAGCCCGGCGGGCCCGGCGGCACCGGCCCGCTCGCGGCCAGCGCCCCGTCCTCGTCGTGCTGCTCGTCGCCCGCGAGCGGCGGGCAGAAGATGCTCACCAGATGAACGTCGGTGTGGGCGCGCAGGCGGTGCCGGTCCTTGGGTCCCACGTTGTAGCCCACGCCGGGCGCGAGCGCCCAGGTCTGGCCGCTGGCGAGGTCGGTCACCGCGCCGGTGCCGGAGATGATGTGGTTCGCCTCCCAGTGATGCTTGTACCAGAGGGTGGCCTCGGCGCCCGCGGCGAGGTGCACGTCCGAGAACCCGAAGCCGAGACCGTCGGCCCTGGTCAGCATGCGCAGCGTGCGCGCCTGGCCGCCGGCCGCGCTCATCTCCGTCCCGGCCCGGCGCATCGCGTCGGCGCGTTTGACGAACATGCGCCGCTCGGTCTTCGCAATGGGGCCGCTGGCCTCGTAGCCGCCGTCCTTGTCGAAGCGTTCGTCGCCCCGGAGCGGCGGGCAGAAGATGCTGACGTAATGCGAGTCCTCCGTCAGGAGGAGCCGATGCCGGTCATTGGGTCCGACGACGTAGAGCACGCCCGCCGCGAGCGGCCACCGCTCGCCGCTCGTCAGATCCGTCACCTCGCCCTTGCCGGCGATGATGAAGTTGGCCTCCCAGTGGTGCTTCAGCCAGACCACCACGTCCACGCCCTTCCTGACCCGGTTCTCGTTGTACGAGAAGCCCATGCCGTCGGCGGCGGTGAGAAAGCGCGCCGAGCGAAACGCATCGGTGCCCACCGGCAACCGGATGCGGCCGAGCCGCTCGAGCTCGTCCAGCGTGCGGATGAATATGGCCCACCTCCCCTCTCGCGGTCGCGCGATGCTAGGGGATCGGTGGCGTGCGCACAATTGCGCGGGGGAGCGTACGACTGAACGCGCGTCAGCATCTCAGAGCGAATGACCGGACCGGCAGCTCCGCTGGACCGGCGGCCGGGCCATCAATTGATCGTACTCTCGCTGGAATCACCGAATACGTTCGACACCGCCGCTCGCATGACGGCGGAGAGCGTCGCGATCGTCGCCGCGGGTATCAACCCGACGACGCGGAAGTCGCGGCCTTCCAGCGTGGCGGCGACCCTTTCTTGCATCGCCATCACGTAGAGGTGGCGAATGGTGAAGTGTTCGGACAGCCGGCGCTGCACGTCGCCGAAGGGACCCGACGTCGGACCGCTGACCTCGACGCTGACTTCCGTCGAACCGGCGTCGACGGGCGAAAGCAGCGCCGCGAACCGCATCGCCTCCTTGCCGCCGTCCTTGACGATCCAGACGATCTTGCGGGGGTCGCGCGAGTCCACATCGAACGTCTTCGGCTCATCGCCGAGAACGTAATCCGGCAAAGGCGCCGATTTGAGAAGGTCATGCGCCTGGCCCACCGGCACGTCGAAGTCTTCGGCGCCCTCGCGCATGAAATCGAAGGCGATCACGCCGCCGATGATCGCGACGAACAAGGCCAGCCGCTTGAGAGGGCGCATTGGGTCCATCAAGAAGCGCCCTTGAAATCGCCCTTGGCGAGACGCCCGCAGGCGTCATCGAGAGCAAGCCTGTATTGGCCCGACGGCAGCTGCGGCTCGCATGCGGCAAGCATGGCGAGTCCGGAAAGGAGCAGAATTTTGCGATTGCTCATGGTCGCAGGCCCCGCCGCCTCGACTCCAACTGTCCACCCTATCTGTTCGACATTAAAATAGGATTAAAGCGCCCGTCGTCGCGGCGATAGCCGCTTCCGCTGTCAGACATCTCATGCTACCGTGTCTGACATACCGGTTGGAGACGGAGATGACGTCCAAGACCCGCTTTTCGAAACGCGCTGCGAAACCGAAGGCGGGATCGACCCGTCCGGACCGGATCGCCATGCCGCTGCGAAACACCGAGCGCTTCGCCGTGCTTAAGCTGGCCGCCGGAATCGCTCGGGACAAGAAGAGCAAGCGGATCGGTGGTCGCATCAGCCCGAAGCTGGTCAGGCTCGCCAAGCAGAAGACCGGCATCCGGTCCGACAGCGACCTGATCGAAGCCGGCCTCCTGACGCTGGCGACGGACGACGCGTTCGGCCGCTGGCTGGTCGCGCAGGCGGGCCGCCTCCGCAAAGACCTCGATCTTGGCCTTTGACATCGACCGGTCGCTGCGCCGGCTGAAGCCGGGGAAGCGCACGGTCCGGCTCGCCTATCGGCGCCCCTCGGCGCTCCCCTTCGTCGACGCCGGCACCCCGCCCGCCCGCAATCTGCTGCTCGACACGACCGTCTACATCCACGCCGGCGAAGGCCGGCTGGCGCCGCCGACCCAGGCTTTCCTCGCCGCCAGCCAGGCGCACCACTGCATCGTCTGCCTGGGCGAGCTGGCGCTCGCCCTCGGCTACCTCGATCCGCGGCACCCGGGCGCGCGGGCCGCCGCTTCCTACCTGACCGACGTTCTGCGCCGCGCTCCGGCGCACCGGATCGTTGCGCCCGACGACGATGCCTGCATGGAGGCCAGCATCGCGACCGGCATCCTCTCGAGAACGCAGAACGTCGCGGCCGCCGATCGCCGGCGCCTCCTCAACGACGCGCTCATCGCCGCCACCACCCTGAAGAACGGCCTCGTCCTGCTGACCGCCAACGTCGCCGACTTCGACCTCCTCTCGCAGCTCCAGCCGGCGACCAGGGTCCTGTACTATGTCCCCATCTGATGCGGGGTCAGAGCGGACTAAATTCCCGAACTGTCGTGTCGCCGCGACGTCAGTAACGCGGGAGGTCGCGATGCCATTCGTCCTCGATTGTCGACGTCCCCGTCCGCTTCGGGTACGGATCGGAACCGTACCCGGTGTCTACGGTACCGCTGGAACCATTGCCGCACGCAGCGAGGGCAAGGCCGAACAGGGCGAGGATGGCAAGCCGGCGCATTGCGATCATCGCGGCAGGCTAGCACGGGCGTCGCCGCAATGCGATTGGAGAGACGCAAAGACCTGCTCATCTCAGATGCGCGCCAGCCGCGACATGAAATCGGCCGGAGCATCCGCCGGCGCGCTCGGCGCGACGGCCGGGACGATCTCCGAGCCGATCTCTTGGTCATGCCGAGGCGTCATCGATCAGGCCGCCAGCAGGAGCGCCGAAAGCAGCGGGATCCAGCGCACGCTAGCCGCGCCTCAATCGTTCTGCCGCCTGCCGGATCTTCGGCATGTCCTTGCCGTAGGCAAGCCGGAGACTGCGCACCTGAGCGGGCGTAATCCCGAGTTCTTGCGCCAGAATCTTGATCTCGAATGCTTCACGCTGGGCAGCGATGAAGTTCCGGTTGACCGGGGGCGGCAACTCCTCTGCCGGCGGCGCCTCGACGGCCCGCTTCTTCAATCGTTTGACCATGCAGAATCAACGGTGCCGGGTCAGGCATGTTCCGGAGCCGGCGCCATGACAACCCTGCATTGCAGCGATGCGCAGCCAGGGCGCCCGCCGGGCAGCGACATGCCCGATTCGAATTATTGCAGCTCGGGCGGCAACGCGAACGCATGCCGCGCGCTCGGCCGACCATTCTCGAGCCTGGCCGACATGACGGGCGGCATCATCGGCTTTTCGACGCGCCGCTCGCTGTCATCGTCCGGCCGGCCGCCGGGCATCTCGCCGCTCTGGCCCGACGCGTCGTACTGCTCCACGCGCGCGGCAGCCTGCGAGGCGTCGGCATCGGCAGCAGCCGCCGCTTCGGCCTCCGTCCCGGCGGCGCGCGCCTCGGCGCCGATCACGGGCAGCTCGCGGGCGAGGTCGACGAGGGCGACGAAGCCTTTGCTGCAGGCAAGGCCGATCGCAAGAACCACCGCAACAGGTCGGGAGGCAGAAGATCGGGCCATGGCTGCAGTCTAGCACCGGCTCTCGCCCGATCGGCAAGCCTGGAAAAGCGGACGCTTCCCTTTTCCGGGATGGAGAAATCGAAGCATCCCCTTTCCTCTTTCGTCTTCACGTCTCTTTCCTGGCCGGGTCGTACCAGACGGCCTCGATGTTGTTGCCGTCCGGATCGTAGACGAACGCGGCGTAGTAATCGGGGCTGTAGTCGCGATAGCCCGGCTTGCCGTTGTCCTTGCCCCCGGCCTTGAGCGCCGCGGCGTGGAAATCATGCACCGCCTTCCGGCTCCGGGCAAGAAACGCCACGTGCAGGGGCACGACGGTCTCCTGCTTGCCGATCCACAGGCGCGCATGGCCGCCTTCGACGAACCCGACGGCATCCGCGTACGCCATCCACGGCGCGTAGCCGAGCGGCTTGAGCGCCTTGGTGTAGAAGGCCTTCGACTTCCTGACGTTCGACACGGGAACCGAGATATGCTCGATCATCGCGCATTCCTCCATTCGCGGCACCGAAGGCGCTGGCATTCGAAGCCCATGCGCCTTCGGGCTTCCACCGGATCATCAAGCATTATCGCCCTGATTTGGAAAAAAGATGACACCCGTCCTCCGCCGATTTCCCGCAACAAAAAAGTATCGGGGTCAGAGTAGACTAAATTCTGTCATGACCTGTCCGCGTCTTGTCCGAGCGATGCGGAACTGGCGCGGCTAGAACGGGCAGCGGCCATTGATATGCCAGTTCTGGCAGCGTGTGCAGAAGATGCCGCGCCCGGGCGTGCCATAGCGCGTCGTCCACTTGTTCCAGTAGAGGCGCACCTGCGCATCGTTGACGACTGGCTTGCCACTGGCGTCGAAGGCTGCGGGCCTGACGATATGGACGACCTTCTGCTTCGAAGCCGGCGCGTCGAAGTTCTCCTCGTTGACGTGCACGCCCTTGCTCGGGTCGAAGTCGAGCCGCCAGCGCTTGCGCGAGGTTACCTGATAGCCGACCACCCGCCCCGGATTGATATTCGCCATCCCGCCCCAGAAGGGTTCCACGTCGCGTCCTCCCAGGTTGATGCGGGCATGGTGAATGGCGTCCTCGATAGACAAATGCTCCTTGCCGCAATCGCTCTCTGCCATTGCCGTTCTTCTCCTGCCGCAAAACCGCCGGTATCACGGCGGGCCGCCGCCTCGGGCCACACCCACCTTATCGCAGCAGAGGGGTCGTTCAAAGATCCGGGTCCGCCATCACCGTAGTCCCGGCTCGCGTCCTGAGACGGACTGCCGGCAGCATCGTGTCGCGGCGGCGGCTTCATCCCTCTTTCTCCCCAACACACGCTCAAATACACTACCCTGAAAGACCGCGATCGAACCGGGGGCCGAAAGTTGCGTCTGCGCGTGGGACCAGTCCTGATCTGCATGCTGCGGCCTTTTCTGGCGATCATGACGGGCGTCCTGCTGATTCAAGCGATCGCCGCCGCCGCCGCAGAGGTCCCCGACTCCACGTGGTCCGGCCATCTCGATTGCGACTCCGTAAGAAACCATGGGCAGGTGTCCGAAGGATTCACCCGGTCGATTTCCGGCGAAA
Organism: Candidatus Acidiferrum sp.; assembly: GCA_035518775.1. Taxonomy (GTDB): domain Bacteria; phylum Pseudomonadota; class Alphaproteobacteria; order Dongiales; family Dongiaceae; genus JBGPEQ01. Next base: position 652 of record DATIXH010000421.1, on the reverse strand, counting down.
TAACTGGTGGAAAGGTCACTCTGAGCAACGAAAGCGACCAGATGTCCGGCGACGTGGAACCGGATGGATCGCTGACCTTGCACGGCACCTATCGCTCCGAGTCGCGGGCGGGAGAGGCCTGGTATGACGCCAAGATCTCGGGGAAGGAGCTGGTGGGCGAGGGCAAGCGTGGAAAGCGCGATTGCCGCCTCAGCCTGACGGGGCAATATCCTCCCCCGGGCGAAGCGAACGCGCAGCAGACTCCGGCTGCGCCAAGTCCGGCCGCGGCAACGGATTCGATCGCCCCGACATCGCCCCCAGCGCCGGCACAACAGACGGCCGGGCTCGCTCCCGAACCGCGGGCAATCAGTGTCGCCGGATTGGATTTCGGCCGTTACCACGCGCTCATCATCGGCAGCAATGCCTACCAGTACCTGCGGCCGCTCGAAACGGCGGTGGCCGACGCGCGCGCCATCGCCGACGTGTTGAAGACCGAGTATGGATTCGAGGTGACGCTCCTGCTCGACGGCAAGCGCTCGGATGTCTTCGCCGCCTTCGCGAAATTGCGGTCCACTCTTACGGCCGAGGACAATCTGATCATCTACTATGCAGGCCACGGCACGCTCGACGAAAAGAGCGGGCGCGGATACTGGCTGCCGGTCGATGCCGAGCT
>DATIXH010000420.1:0-7452 GCA_035518775.1 Candidatus Acidiferrum sp. | reverse complement strand
AGGGCGTGGTCGATATCATCATGCCGGGCTGGCAGGACTTCGCCCTCTCCCTCGACCGCATGTGCTCGGCGGTCTGGGGCGGCCAGGATCCGAAGGCGGCGCTGGAGAAAGCGGCATCCGAGTGGGACGCGACCAACAAGCGTCTCGGCCTCGACATCCAGAAGGCGGCCTACGAGCAGTTCAAGAAGCTGCCCGGCTCCTACGCCGACAACACGATCGACAAGCTCGGCCAGTCGGTGAAGCTCGACTGACGCAGCCTGAAAGACCGTCGCGACCCGCGGAATCGGCAGCCGCGGGTCGCGGCGGCGTCTTCCATCGCCGATTGACCGACCGCCCGCGACCGACCGGACCGACGACCGACCGCAATGCCTTCGACCGCCGATTCCCTCCGACACACGCCGCTGTCCCAATGGGCCGAGCGGCATTTCAAGTGGCTGATCGTGGCGCCGGCGGTGCTGCTGATCCTGGCGCTGTCGATCTATCCGCTGCTGTTCTCGCTCTGGGTCGATTTCGTCAACTACGACTTCGAGATTCCCGGCCACGACTTCGTCGGCCTGCTGAACTTCACCACCGTCGCCACCGATCCGATCGCGCAGTCCGCCTTGCTGCTGACGGTCGCGTTCTCGGTCGTGAACGTGACGATCGAGTTCCTGCTCGGCCTCGGCCTCGCCCTTGCCATGGTGAAGACCTTCCGCGGCCGCGGCGTCGTCATGTCGATCCTGATCATACCGCTCTTCATCAGCCCGGTGATCGTCGGCCAGTCCTGGGCGCTCTTCCTGCAGCGGCCGTTCGGGCCGGCGGACTATATCCTCGGCCTGCTGCTGGGCCGCCCGGTCGAGATCAGCTGGCTCAGCGACGCGCCCTGGTACTACGTCGCCATCGTGATCGCCGACGTCTGGCAGTGGACGCCGTTCATGTTCGTGATCCTGCTGGCGGGCCTCGCCGCGATCCCGGCGCATCTCTACGAGGCGGCCGAGCTCGACGGGCTCTCCACCCTGAAGACCTTCTTCTACATCACGATCCCGCAGCTCGGGCCGATCATCGTCCTCGCGGTGACCTTCCGCCTGCTGGACGCGGTGCGCCTCTTCGACGTGATCTTCATGATGACCGGCGGCGGCCCCGGCACCGCGACCTACACCCTCTCCTATTACCTCTATCAGATCGGCTTCCAGCAGTTTCACCTCTCGGTCGCGACCGCCGGGAGCTGGATCTTCCTGATCCTGCTCTCGATCGTGATCATGACTCTGGTGCGGCGCCTCCTGAAAGCGGAGAAGGCATGATGGCGACGCGACGCAGCCGCAGCGCACGGCGCAATCCCGGCCTCGACGCGCTTCGTATCGCGTTCCTGGCGCTCTTCCTGCTGTTCGTGCTGCTGCCGCTCTACTGGATGGTGATCACCTCGATCAAGCCGACCAGCGACTATCTGGTGGTGCCGCCGGTCTGGTTCCCGGCGCAGCCGACCATCGTGCATTACACCGCGGCGCTCTTCTCCTATCGCGGGCTGCAGGCGCTGGTGAACAGCCTGATCATCGCCTCGGCCTCGACCGTGCTGTCGACCGTCTTCGGCACGATGATGGCCTACAGCCTGGCGCGCTTCAACACCGGCGGCCAGCATCTCGCCTTCTGGGTGCTGTCGCAGCGCTTCCTGCCGCCGGTCGCCGTGGTGCTGCCGGTCTTCCTGCTCTATCGCAATCTGGGTCTCAACGACACGCGCTTGGGGCTGATCCTGATCTACACGGTGACGTCGTTGCCGCTGTCGGCCTGGATGATGTTCGCCTACTTCCGCCAGATGCCGGCGGAGCTCGAGGAGGCTGCCCTGGTCGACGGCTACGGGCGCTGGGGCGCTCTGTGGAAGGTGGCCCTGCCGCTGGCGCTGCCGGGCATCATCGCGGCCGCCGTGTTCGCGTTCATCTTCTGCTGGACGGAGTTTTTCTTCGCGCTGATCCTCACCTCGCGCAGCGCCTACACGCTGCCGACGATCTTCCGCGGCTTCCTTGGCTTTCAGGCCTCGTCCTATGGCGAGGCGAGCGCGCTGGCGATCGTCTCGCTCGTGCCGTCGATCATCCTGGGCATGCTGGTGCAGCGCCATCTGGTCCGCGGCCTGACGCTGGGCGCGGTACGCGGCTGAGGAGGAGAGGGCGATGGCGCAGCTGAAGATCGCCGGACTGCACAAGCACTTCAGGGGCGTGCATGCCGTCCGCGGCGTCGATCTCGACATCCCCGACGGGGAATTCACCGTGCTGGTCGGTCCCTCGGGCTGCGGCAAGACGACGTTGCTGCGCACCATCGCGGGGCTGGAGGAGGCGGACGACGGCACGATCGAGATCGGCGGCGAGGTGATGAACGACGTGCGGCCGGCCGACCGCGACGTCGCCATGGTGTTCCAGAACTATGCCCTTTATCCGCACATGAAAGTCTACAAGAACATCGCTTTCGGCCTGATGGCGCGGAAGCTGTCCCGGTCCGAGATCGACGCCAGGGTGAAGCGGGCAGCCGCCATGCTCGGCATCGCCGACCTGCTGGAGCGGCTGCCGCGCCAGCTCTCGGGAGGCCAGCGCCAGCGCGTCGCCATCGGCCGGGCCATCGTCCGCAATCCGCAGCTGTTCCTGTTCGACGAGCCGCTCTCGAACCTCGACGCCCAGCTGCGCGACGAGATGCGCAGCGAGATCAAGCGGCTGCACCAGGAGATCGGGGCCACCATGATCTATGTGACCCACGACCAGATCGAGGCGATGACGCTCGCCGACCGCATCGTCCTCATGCGCGACGGCCAGATCGAGCAGCAGGGCACGCCGCTCGACCTGTTCGAGCGGCCCGCCACCCGCTTCGTGGCCGGTTTTCTGGGGTCGCCCAAGATGAACTTCATCCTGGCCACGGCCGTCGAGTCCGGAGGCGCCCTCGGCCTGCAACTCGGCGACGGCAGGGGCCTGGCGCTACCGGAAGGCAGCCGGCAGCGCTATGCGGGGATGGTCGGGCGGAAGGTGGTGCTCGGCGTCCGCCCCGAGCATATGGGCCGGGCGCGGGATGGCCTGCAGGCCAACGGCCACGTCCGGCTGGCGACGGTAGTGGAGCTGATCCAGCCAACAGGATCAAGGACTTACATAACGTTTCCGCTGGGCGGAACCTCCGTCATGGCGGAGGTCCAGCCGCACGACGTGCAGAAGCCGGGGGACCCCATAGACATAGACCTGGACCTGAACCGCGCGGTCCTGATCGATCCCGACACGAATCGGGTAATATGACCGGCGCTTGACGATTCGCGCGGCGGTTGTGTCGGGGAGGGAGGCATGCCAGCCAAGAAGCCAAATCGGGCGATCAAGCTGTTCGGGACCGCGGTGCCCGACAGCAAGGGAAGGTTGTTGCGCGCCGGGCCGCTGTCGGCAGTGCTCGACAACGGCGCCCTGCGCTACGTCCGTCTCAACGAGGTGGAGGTGCTGCGCGCCATCGCCTTCCTCGTGCGCGACGAAAACTGGGGCACCTTCAACCCGGAGATCGCCAATCTCCAGGTCAAGCAGGGCAAGAACGGCTTCGAGGTGAGCTACGAGGCGCGCTGCGCCGACGCCAAGCGCGCGCTCACCTACAAGGCCCACATCACGGCGACCGCCGAGGGCAGCCTGCGGTTCGACGCCACGGCCCTGCCGCACACGGATTTCCTCACCAACCGGACCGGCTTCGTCGTGCTGCACCCGCTGAAGGGCGTGGCCGGCTGCCCGGTCGAGGTCCTGCATGTCGACGGCCGTAAGGTGAAGGACGAATTTCCCGCCATCGTCAATCCGGTGCAGCCGTTCTACGACATCCGCGCCCTCAGCCACGAGGCGGCGCCGGGCGTGTGGGCGACCTGCCGCATGGAAGGCGACACCTTCGAGATGGAGGACCACCGCAACTGGAGCGACGCCTCGTTCAAGACCTACGTGCGGCCGCTGGCGTTGCCCTGGCCCTACACGTTGCCGGCGGGCAGCGAGATCAAGCAATCGGTGAGCCTGAGCTTCGCGGGCAAGCTGCCGAAACCGAAGGCGGCCGCGGGCGGCAAGGCGGTCGCGGTCGATGTCGGCCGCGCCGGCAATCTCGGCCTGCCGAAGATCGGCCTCGGCGTCAGCGCCGAGGAGGCGGACGCCGCCATCGGCGCCGCCGAGCTCATCAAGAGCGCGGAGCCGCAGATCCTGGTCTGCCAGGTCGACGGCCGCCAGGGCAACGGCCTGAGCGTGCTGCGGCGCTACCGCCGGCTGGCCGATGCGACCGGCGCCGACGTCGTGCTGGAGATCATCCTGCCGGGGCAGCAGGCGCCGGAGATCGAGCTCGGACGGATCGCGCGCGACGTGAACGACAGCGGCGTGGTGCCGGCGGCGATCGCGGTGTCGCCGGCGGTCGACCTGAAGGGCGTGCTGCCGGGCAGCCGCGGGCCGCGCGTGCCCGAGCTCGCTGACATCTACCGGGCGGCGCGGGCCGCCTTTCCCGGCATCCCGCTCGGCGGCGGCATGTTCTCGTTCTTCACGGAGCTGAATCGCAAGCGGCCGCCGGCCGATATGCTCGACTTCGTCACCCATACCAGCAGCCCGATCGTGCATGCCGCCGACGATATCTCGGTGATGGAGACGCTGGAGGCGCTGCCCTATGTCATCCAGTCGACACGCGCCTTCATCGGCCGCACGCCCTACCGCGTCGGCCCGAGCGCCATTCCGGCGCGCGACAATCCCTATGGCGCAGCGGCGGCAGCCAACCCCAACAATCAGCGGGTCTGCCTCGCCAAGATGGACCCACGGCAGCGCGGCCTGTTCGGCGCCGCCTGGACGCTCGGCTACATCGCGGCCTTCGCCTATGGCGGAATCGAGGTGGTGACGATGGGCGCGCCGACCGGGCCGGCCGGCATCATCTATCGCCGCACCGACTACCCGCAGCCCTACTTCGACGATCTCAAGGGCCCGGCCGTCTATCCGCTCTACCACGTGATCGCCGGCCTCGGCCGCGCGCTCGGCCACAAGCTCATGGCGGTGAAGTCGGCCGAGCCCGCGAAGGTCGCGGCGCTGGCCTACCGCGACACCAAGGGGCCGGTGCTCTGGCTCGCCAACCTCACGGGCGAGGAGCAGGCGGTGAAGATCGGCGGCCTCGGCAAGGCGGCGATGGCGCTGCACCTGCTGGACGAGGACAGCTTCCAGGCGGCCACCGGGGATCCGGCCTGGCTCGAGAAGCCCGGCAAGAAGCTGCGCAGCGCCGGCAGCGTGAAGCTCGGGCCGTACGCCGTAGCGCAGCTGGCGCCGGCGCGGAAGTGAACCGGCGGTGGCGCTGCTCCTCGGCTGCATCGCCGACGACCTGACGGGCGCCACCGATCTCGCCAACACCCTCGTGCGGCAGGGCATGCGCACGGTGCAGGTGATCGGCGTGCCGGCCGCGGGCGAGCCCCTGCCGGAGGCGGACGCGATCGTGGTGGCGCTGAAGTCGCGCACGATCCCGGCGGCCGAGGCGGTGGCGATGTCGCGCGCGGCTCTCGAGCGGCTGAAGGCGGCCGGCGCGCGGCAGTATTTCTTCAAGTACTGCTCGACCTTCGACTCGACGGATGCCGGCAACATCGGGCCGGTGGCCGACGCCCTGCTTGCCGATCTCGGGGAAACCTTCACGATCGCCTGCCCGGCCTTCCCGGAGAACAAGCGCACGATCTATCTCGGCCATCTCTTCGTCGGCGACCTGCTGCTTTCCGACTCCAGCATGCGCAACCATCCGCTGACGCCGATGACCGACGCCAACCTCGTGCGGGTGCTCGGCCGCCAGACGAAAGGCAAGGTCGAGCTCGTTCCGCTTGCCGTCGTAAACCGGGGCGCGCAGACGATCGCCGAGGCCTTCGCGCGGCTGCGCGCGGCCGGCGTGCGCTACGCCATCGTCGACGCGGTCGAGGACCGGCATCTGCTGGACATCGGCGCAGCCTGTGCGGAGATGCGGCTGGTGACCGGCGGCTCCGGTATCGCGCTCGGCCTGCCGGAGAACTTTCGGCGGCGGGGGGCGCTGTCTACGACGGGCGGCGCCGATACCCTCCCGCGCGTCGGCGGCGGGGCGGCCGTGATTGCCGGCAGCTGTTCGGCGGCGACGCTGGCGCAGATCGCGCATATGAAGCAGGCGCGGCCGGCGTTTGCGGTCGATCCGCTGGCGCTGGCGGCGGGCGAGGATGTGGTTGGTCGCGCGCTTGCCTGGGCGCGCGAGCGGAGCGGCGGTGCGGTGCTGATCTATGCGAGCGCGCCGCCGGAGGAGGTGGCGCGCACGCAGGAGCGGCTGGGCCGCGAGCGGGCGGGCGCGCTGATCGAGCAGGCGCTGGCGGAGATCGCGGCGGAACTGGTGACGGGGGGCGTGCGGCGGCTGATCGTGGCGGGAGGCGAGACCGCGGGTGCGGTGGTGCAGCGGCTGGGGGTGAAGGCCCTGCGCATCGGCCCGCAGATCGATCCGGGCGTCCCCTGGACCGCGACGGTCGGCGAGCCCGCCTTGGCGCTGGCGCTGAAGTCGGGCAACTTCGGCGCGCCCGATTTCTTCACCAAGGCGTTCGCGATGCTGCCATGAGCGAGAGCATCCAGCGCGAGGCGATCGTGCGGTTCGGCCGCTCGCTGTTCGAGCGCGGGCTGACCTTCGGCAGCTCCGGCAACATCAGCGTGCGCAGCGACGACGGCTGGCTGATGACGCCGACCAACGTGGCGCTCGACCGGCTCGACCCGGCGCGGCTGTCGAAGCTCGATCCGGAGGGCAAGCAGCTCTCCGGCGACCCGCCGACCAAGGAGGCGTTCCTGCACCTCGCCATGTATGCCGAGCGGGCGGGCGCGCGGGCGGTGGTGCATCTGCATTCGACCTACTCGGTGGCGGTGTCGTGCCTAGCGGAGGTCGACCCGGCGGATGTGCTGCCGCCGGTCACGGCGTACTACGTGATGCGGGTCGGCAGCCTGCCGCTGGTGCCCTACCACCCGCCCGGCGATCGCGCACTGGCGGAGGCCGTACGCAAGCTGGCGGGCAGGCACCATGCCGTCCTCCTCGCCAACCACGGGCCGGTGGTGGCCGGCGACTCGCTGGAGGCGGCGGTGGGGGCGATCGAGGAGCTGGAGGAGACGGCCAAGCTCTTCCTGCTGCTGCGGCGGGAGAAGACGCGCTGGCTGACGCCGGAGCAGGCGGCGGAGGTGCGGCGGCGCTACCCGCCCAAGTGAGCCTTACGCATGGTTGGAAAAACCGGAACTACGCGGTTCTGCAAAACGACCCTATGGATCAAAAAATCGGTCTTATTTTTCAAAGACATGACGTTGACCAGTTTCGGTCCGTTTTTGGCCGATCTCCGCCGTTCGCAGCGGGAATCGGGGGTGCGACATAACAATCGCGACCAGATTCTGTCGGGCGTCTTGACCGGCGGGCCGGGCGCTGCCAGCGTGGCCTGACCATGCGTAAGCCCCTCGATGGACCGGAGGTCTGGACCGGCGCCGAGCTGGCCGA
>DATIXH010000419.1:0-3000 GCA_035518775.1 Candidatus Acidiferrum sp. | reverse complement strand
GCCGCGGACAAAGTGTAGCGGTGAACCCCCGTTGTGTCCGCAAGACCGGTTCCCGCTGGTTAACCGATGCGCCAACGGCGGGCGGATGCGCATTCGATTCAAGATCGATACAAGATCGCATCGAAATTTACGAAAAATCATTACTGGGCTTTAACGGATTCGCAAGCACACTTGGGCCGTACGCACTGACCTGCAAATGCGCGACCGACCGTATGGTTAAGGCCGCGCTCAAATGGGTGGTGAGGGCCAGATGAGACCCAAGACCGGGAATGACGCGACTGCCGAGCGGCCAGCCGTGAGCGGCTCGTCCAGGCCCGCATTGCGGGCGCTGCAGCGCGTCTGGGAGGAGCGCAATTGGACCGCGGCGATCCTGTTCGCCGGCCTGCTTGTCGGCAGCTGGGTCATGGTGATTGCCAACGAGGCCAACCCGATCGCGGGCAATGCGAGCTGGTTCCGCGTCGCAACGTCGGCAATCCTGACGGGCCTGCTTCCGATCATCGCGCTGCTGGTGCTGCACTTCGCCTGGCGACATCGGATCGCCTCCGTGGCCCTGACGGTCGCCGAAAGCCGGATGCGCGACATGGTCGAAGCCTCGTCCGATTGGCTGTGGGAAATGGGGCCGGATCTTCGATTCACATTCGTCAGCAACCGGCTCCCCGGACTGAGCGACGCCGATGTCGCGAGGTTCATCGGAAAGGCGTGGAACGAAACCGTGAGGACGGAGTTCGACCCGGCGGGCTGGTCGCGCCACGGCGATGCGATGAGCCAGCAGCGGCCATTCCGCGACTTCGTCTATCTCGACAAGACGCCGGGCGGCGAGCTGCGGTGGCGCAAGGTGTCGGGCCGCCCGTTCTTCGATCAGCGCGGACGCTTCCAGGGCTATCGCGGCACCGGCACCGACGTGACGGAGCAGATGCAGGCCGAGACGAAGCTGCGCCGGGCGCTCAAGGAGAAGCAGGAGAGCGAGGACAAGTTCCGCTCGCTGGTCGCAGACTTTCCCGGCGCGGTGTACCGGTGCGACAGCGATCCCGACGGGACGGTGCAGTTCATCAGCGACGCGATCGAGGACCTGTGCGGCCGTCCCGCCGGCCACTTCGCCGCGCCGCACGGGGACGGCCTCGCCGGCATGATCCATGCCGCCGATCGCGCGATGGTCGAGGACGTCATCCGGGAGGCCGTCGCCCAGCGCCGGCCCTTCGCGGCCGAATACCGCATCGTGCACAAGGACGGCAGCATCCGCTGGGTGCACAACAAGGGCCGGGCCATGTTCGGCGCGGACGGCAAGCCGCGGCACCTCGACGGCGCCATTTTCGACGTCACCGAGCGCAAGCAGGCGGAGGTCGCGCTGATCCGCACGAAGACCGCAGCGGAGAACGCCAATCGCGCAAAATCGGCGTTCCTGGCGCTGATGAGCCACGAATTCCGCACGCCGCTCAACGCGATCATCGGCTTCTCGGACCTGATAAGGTCCGAGGCGCACGGCCCGATCGGCAACGAGCTGTACAAGGAATATCTGCAGGACATCATGATGAGCGGCAACCACCTGCTGGCGCTCATCAACGATATCCTCGACTTGTCGAAGGCCGAGGCCGGGAAGATCTCGCTCAACGAGGCGCCCGCCGACATCGCCGACATCGCAACCGAAAGCGCCGCCATGGTTCGCCAGCAGGCGGGCGACGCCGACGTCGTCCTCGAATGCAGCGTCGCATCCGCCCTGCCGGCGCTGCTGTGCGACGCGCGGGTGGTGAAACAGATCCTGCTCAACCTGCTGACCAACGCCATCAAGTTCACGCCGGCAGGGGGGCGGGTCATGCTCGAGGCGAATCTCGCGGGCGAAGGCTTGCGCGTCGTCGTGCGCGATACCGGCATCGGCATCGCCGACGCCGATCTGCCGAAGGCGCTGGCGGACTTCGGCCGGGTCGACGGCGAGTTCGGGCGCAGCCGGCCCGGCACCGGCCTCGGCCTCCCGCTCGCCAAGCATCTGAGCGAGGCGCACGGCGCCTCCTTCGTCATCGACAGCCAGATCGATGTGGGCACCACGATTGCGATCGTGTTCCCCCGCAGCCGGCTCATCGAGCAAGGCGAGATCCGCTCCCTCGCCGTCGCATAGACGGATGGTCGGCGTCAGGCGCTGAACCGGATCTGACGCAGGGAACAACCCCAGCGTTAAGGCGGGCTCCAGCCAACCGCGCAGCCTGTGTGGCGATTCGGCGCGAATGCACTTTGCAATGCCGGCTCCCATGTCAGATCATGCGGCCCGCGCCGGAGGAGGCCCATCGCGACCCGACCGGCCCGAGCGAGGCATGAGAGGTTCCCGATGAGCGACGTGATCGACAGGCCGTCTTCAGGCTCCGGTCCGGAAGCCGAAGCGCCGTTCCGGCCGCATACGTCGCATTGGGGGGTGTTCTCGGCGCGCTGGTCGAAGGGGCGGCTCGAGGTCCGTCCGCATCCTGATGATCCCGATCCCAACCGGATCATCGAGAATTTCCCCGGCGCGTTGCATCATCGCGCGCGCGTCGCGCAGCCGATGGTCCGCCGCGGCTGGCTCGACCGCGGACCCGGGCCTGACGACCGCCGCGGCCGCGACGAATTCGTGCCGCTGCCGTGGGACAAGGCGCTCGACCTGCTCGGCGCCGAGCTCCGCCGCGTTCGCGACACCCACGGTCCCGGCGCGGTGTTCGGCGGCTCCTACGGCTGGGCGAGCGCCGGCCGCTTCCATCACGCCCAGAGCCAGGTCCACCGTTTCCTCAACACGGCGCTCGGTGGCTACGTGAAGTCCGTTAACAGCTACAGCTCGGGCGCCGCCTCCGTGATCGTGCCGCACGTCCTCGGCGACTACGTGAATCTGACCATGAATAACGTCTCCTGGGACCAGGTGGCGGAACACAGCGAGATCGTGGTCGCCTTCGGCGGCATGGCCCTGAAGAACAGCATGGTGGCCGGCGGCAGCGTCAGCCGCCATGTCGAACGCGGCGCCATGGATCGCGCGCGGGCGCGCGG
>DATIXH010000418.1:0-2998 GCA_035518775.1 Candidatus Acidiferrum sp. | reverse complement strand
CCGCCGCGCCGACAGCGTCGGCGCAGCGGTCGCAGGTGCCGGGATGCTCGGGATGGCCGCCGACGTCCGGCAGCACGCGCCAGCAGCGCTCGCACTTCTCGCCGTTCGCCAGCGCGACGACGACGCCGACCTCCGGCACGTCCGGCAGGGCGAAGGCGCCGGCCGGCGGCGCGCCGTGCTGCAGGGTGGCCGCCGAGGTGATGGAGATCTCCGCCAGGTCGATGCCCCGGAAGGCCTCGACATAGGCGCCGTTGGCATAGACCGTGGGATGCGCCTGCAGCGAGGCGCCGATGCGCTTGTCGGCGCGCTCCAGCTCGAGCGCGCCGGTGACGACACGGCGCAGCTCGCGGATCTTGTCCCACTTGGCCGCCAGCGGCTCGTCGCGCCAGCTCTGCGGCACCCCCGGAAAGACGCGCAGGTGCACGCTGTCGGTCCAGGCCTGCGCCTCGCTGCGGCCGTGGCGGAACTGCCAGGCCTCCTCGGCCGTGAAGCACAGGATCGGCGCCAGCCACGCCGTCAGGCAGTTGAACAGTTGGTCGAACACCGTGCGCGCCGCGCGCCGGCGCGGATCGTCCGCCCGGTCGCAATAGAGCGAATCCTTGCGGATGTCGAAGTAGAAGGCCGAGAGATCGACCGCGCAGAAATTGTGCACGGCCGTGAACAGGGTGCCGAAATCGAACTCGTCGACGGCGCGCCGCACGAGTTCGTCGAGTTCCGCCAGCCGATGCAGGACCCAGCGCTCGAGCTCGGGCATCGCCGCGGGCTCGACGCGTTCCTTCGGGTCGAAGCCGTCGAGCGCGCCCAGGAGATAGCGCAGCGTGTTGCGCAGGCGGCGATAGCTCTCGGCATTCGCCTTCAGGATATTGGGGCCGATATGCTGGTCCTCGACGTAGTTCGAGGAGACCACCCACAGCCGCAGGATGTCGGCGCCATGCTGCTTCATCACGTCTTGCGGCGCGACGCCGTTGCCGAGCGCCTTGGCCATCTTGCGGCCCTGCTCGTCGAGCGTGAAGCCGTGGGTGAGCACGGCCTCGTAGGGCGCGCGGCCGCGGGTGCCGCAGGATTCCAGCAGCGAGGAGTGGAACCAGCCGCGATGCTGGTCGGAGCCCTCCAGATAGAGGTCGGCCGGCCAAGCTAGATCCGCGTCCTTGCGCGGCTCGAGCACGAAAGCGTGGGTGGAGCCGCTCTCGAACCAGACCTCGATGATGTCCTTCACCGGCTCGAAGTCGTCGGCATTGTAATCGTTGCCGAGGAAGCGCGCCGGCGGGCTGCTGTACCAGGCGTCGGCGCCCTCCGTCTCGAACACGGCCGCGATGCGGTCCACGACCGCCTGGTCGCGCAGCGGCTGTCCGGTCGCCTTGTTCATGAACACCGCGATCGGCACGCCCCAGGCGCGCTGGCGCGACACGCACCAGTCCGGCCGCTGCTCGATCATGGAATAGAGCCGGTTGCGCCCCTGCGGCGGCACGAAGCGGGTGGCGTCGATGGCCGCGAGCGCCTTCTTGCGCAGGTCGTTCGTCTCCATGGAGATGAACCACTGCGCGGTGTTGCGGAAGATCAGCGGCGCCTTCGAGCGCCAGGAATGCGGATAGCTGTGGGTGAGCTTGCCCTGCGCCAGCAGCGCCCCCGCCTCCTTCAGCGCGGCGATGACGGACGGGTCGGCATCGCCCTTCTTGCCGTCGGGCCTCAGCACCCGCTTGCCGGCGAACAGCGGCACATGCGGATAGAACGAGCCGTCCTCGCCCACGGTCTGCGGCACCTCGATGCCGTGGGCCATGCCGAGCTCCCAGTCGTCGGCGCCGTGACCGGGCGCGATATGCACGAAGCCGGTGCCCTGCTCGGTCGTCACGAAATGGCCGGCATGGAGCGGCACGTCGAAGTCGTAGCCCCTGCCCCGCAGGGGATGCGCCGTGACGGTGCCCGCCAGCGCCGCGCCCTTGCCGGACCAGGCCACCGCGCTGCCGGTGATCCCCAAGTCTTTCTCGAAGGTGGCGCGCAGGTCCGCGGCCACCAGCAGCTTCTCGCCGACGCGCGCGGCCGCACCCTCCGCCACGGCCGTCACCGACAGCAGCAGGTAGTCCATGTCTTCGCCGAAGGCCATGGCGCGGTTGCCGGGGATGGTCCAGGGCGTGGTCGTCCAGATCACCGCCGCGGCGCCCGCCAGCGCCGCCAGCGGCGAGCGCAGGACCGGGAAGCGCACATAGATCGTGTTGGAGACGTGGTCGTGATACTCGACCTCGGCCTCGGCCAGCGCCGTCTTCTCCACGATCGACCACAGCACCGGCTTGGCGCCCTTGTAGAGGCCGCCGTTCATCAGGAATTTGCCGATCTCACGCATGATCTGCGCCTCGGCGGCGTAGGACATGGTGAGGTACGGATTGTCCCAGTCGCCCTCCACGCCCAGCCGCTTGAACTCCTTGCGCTGCTCGTTCACCCAGTAGTCGGCGAACTCGCGGCACTCGCGGCGGAACTCGACGATCGGCACGGCGTCCTTGTCCTTGCCGGCGGCGCGGTATTTCTCCTCGATCTTCCACTCGATCGGCAGGCCGTGGCAGTCCCAGCCCGGCACGTAGTTGGCATCCTTGCCGAGCATCTGCTGCGAGCGGTTGACCACGTCCTTCAGGATCTTGTTGAGGGCGTGGCCGATATGGATGGCGGCGTTGGCGTAGGGCGGGCCATCATGCAGCACGAATTTCGGCCGCCCCTTGGACTCCTTGCGCAGCCGCTGGAACAGCTTCATCTCCTGCCAGCGGGCCAGGATCTTGGGCTCGCGCTCCGGCAGGTTGGCCCGCATCGGGAAGTCGGTCTTCGGCAGGAAGACGGTCGCTTTGTAGTCCACGGTCATGCCATTAGACGCTTGGTTCTCAGTTGCGCGCCGGCCGCCGCGGGCCGAGCGCGCTCTCGTAGAAGTCCTGCGGATCGTCGGAGGTCCTCGCCGGCGCGGCCAGCCGCGGGACCGCGCCGGGTTCCGGTCCGGCGTAGGCCGCGAGCAGGCGCC
>DATIXH010000417.1:0-10237 GCA_035518775.1 Candidatus Acidiferrum sp. | reverse complement strand
CCGCCGCTCAAGGTTTCCGAGGTGTCGGTGCCGACGAGGGTCTCGTTGCCGGTGGGGTCGGGCGGCGGGGGCGGCGGTGGCGGAGCGCCGACGTTAACGAAGCTGTAGTCGGCGGCATTGACGGCGCCATTGATCGTGAAGCTCTCGATCGTGCTGCCGTCGACGATCTGCCAGTGATTGCCGGAGGTGTTCGAGAGCGTGGCGGCCGAACTGAATCCGTCGAACTTGATGCTGTCGCCGGCGGCGCTGCCGTTGCCGGTGAAGTCGCCGATCACGTCGCCGTTCGCCTGGCCGGCCTTGAGGACGAAGGTGTCGTTGCCGGCCCCGCCGGTGAGGGTGTCGGCGCCGGCGCCGCCGTCGATCAGGTTGGCGCCCTTGTTGCCCTCGATGACATTGGCGAGGGCGTTGCCCGTGCCCGAGAGATCCTCGGTCCCCAGCAGCGTCAGTCCGACGAGATTGGCGCCCATGATCAGGCTCGCCGAGCAGGCCACCGCCGTGGTGCCCAGCAGGTCGAGCTTGATGTTGCGGTTCGCCATCGTGATGGTCATGCCGAGGGCGGCCGACAGCCCGCCGCCCGACATCGTCACGGTATAGGTGCCGGGGCCGAGCTTGCTGTCGTAGCCGCCGGGGGCGTCCGTCGTGACGGTGGTGGTGGCGCCGCCGACCAGCTGCGCGGCGATCTGCACGCCGCCGCGGCCCTCGCCCACGGAGTAGAAGTCGTTGCCGTCGGTATCGGTATAGGCAACGCCGGTCAGGAAGGCGCTGCTGCCGCTCTTGGCGAAATCCTGCGTCACCATGGCGGCGTTGTAGGTCTTGCCGTTGGAGGCGAACTGGCCGGTCTCGAGGCCCATGCCGACTTCCTGGAACGTGTCGTCCAGGATGTTGGCGCGGTGGCCGTCGCTGCGGAACAGCGCCGCATACGCGGCATCGATGGCGCTGACGAGGTTGAGCGTGCCGGTCGTGCCCTGCCAGGCGATGTTCTCGCCCCAGGCCCACTGTCCGGTGAAGACGTAGCCGGCGGCGGCCATGCGGCCGCCCGGATCGGAGCCGTTGGCCCCGGTATGGGAGAAGGTGTCGGTATCCAGCATCCACTGGCTATGACCCTCGGCCGCCGCGAGCAGCAGGTCGTTGGCCGCCAGCGGCTGCTTCGAGGCCGGAGAGATCGTGCCGAGGTCGACGCCGTAGAGCGCCGCTTCCCCCGCCGGATCGAGGCGGGCGCGGTTGACGAGTTCGATCAGGTATTGCTCGTAGGCGGTCTGGGCCACGAACAGTCTCCGTCGCTGTTAGTATTCAGGAAATGAAGGTTAGTATTTCGTAACTCTATTAATATTCGGTTACTTCTTCACCGAAGATTAATAGAGGTAAAAACTTGATGTATTTTAGGGAAATACCCCCGCAGCGCTCCCCTCGCGCCCGGCAAGCGTCGATCGGGAGGTTGGCGCGGACCAGTGACAAATATGTGGCCGGCGCCGGAACCGGCGTGCTCCGCCTGCATTGAATACGGGATCGGACGTGCTTACATCGCCGTCCACGCATCTGCAGTCACGCCATGCGACCGCCGCGCCAACGACAGCGCGCCTTCGTTGGCGCAAGAAAGAGGAGAGAGGAAGTCCATGATCGTGCTGTCTCGCCGCCTGTTTGCCGCGGGCGCCGGCCTGCTGCCGCTGGCGCTGGCCGTTCCGGCGCCGCTGTCGGCCCAGGAGAACACGACCGACAAGTACACCCAGGACGAGATTCTGACGGCGACCAAGGGCTTCTTCGGCGACACCTCGAAGGACCTCGCCACCATCATCGAGAAGATCTTCAAGGACGAGGGCGAGCCCAACGCCTACATCACCGGCGAGGAGGCGGCCGGCGCCATCGCCGTCGGCGTGCGCTACGGCAACGGCTGGCTGCACCGCAAGACGGCCGGCAACATGCGCGTCTTCTGGCAGGGTCCGTCGCTCGGCTTCGATCTCGGCGCCAACGCCGCCAAGGTGTTCACGCTGGTCTACAACATCGGCGACTCCGGCCAGATCTTCCAGCGCTACCCCGGCGTCGAGGGTACCGTCTACGTGGTCGGCGGCTTCGGCGTGAACTACCAGCAGCGCGGCAACGTCATCCTGGCGCCGATCCGCACCGGCGTCGGCCTGCGCGCCGGCGCCAACATCGGCTACCTGCACTACTCGCGCTCGCAGGAGACGCTGCCGTTCTGAGGCGGGCTACTTCCCGCTGCCGGCGGCGTCGTGGGTGTCGCGGGTGAGGTAGTAGGCGACTAGGATCGGGATGAAGGTGACGGCGATCACGAAGACGGCGACCACGTTGGTCACGGGACGCTGGCGCGGGCGCTGCAGCTCCTGATACATCCAGATCGGCAGGGTCGATTGCTGGCCGGCCGTGAAGGTGGTGACGATCACCTCGTCGAACGACAGCGCGAAAGCCAGCATGCCGCCGGCGAGCAGCGCGGTGGCGATGTTCGGCAGGATCACGTAGCGGAAGGTCTCGAAGCCGCTGGCCCCGAGGTCCATCGAAGCCTCGATGAGCGCCGGCGAGCTGCGCCGCAGGCGCGCGATCACGTTGTTGTACACGACCACGATGCAGAAGGTGGCGTGCCCCAGCACGATCGTCCAGTAGCTGAAGGGAATGCCGCCGAGCGCGAAGGCCGAGCGCAGCGAGATGCCCGTGACGATGCCGGGGAGCGCGATCGGCAGCAGGATCAGCAGCGTGATGCCCTCCTTGCCGAAGAAGCGGAAGCGATACATGGCCGCCGCCGCCAGCGTCCCCAGCATCATGGCCAGCGCCGTCGCCGCAGCCGCTACCCGCACCGAGAGGAAGAGCGCCTCCCACACGTCGTCGCGGCCCCAGGCGACTGCGAACCATTGCAGCGTCAGTCCGGGCGGCGGAAAGGAGTAGGCGCGGTCGTCGGTCGTGAAGGCGTAGAGCAGGATGAAGGCGAGCGGCAGGTTGAGGAACAGCACGCCGCCGAAGGCCGCGATGCGCAGGGTCCAGCCGGCCGGGCGGCCGCTCCGTCCGTCAGAGCGCATCGAAGGCTCCGAAGCGCTTGGCGATAGTGAGGTAGATGCCCATCACCACCATGGGTACGATGGTGAAGGCGGCGGCAAGCGGGATGTTTCCGGCCGTGCCCTGCAGCTGGTAGACGGCCATGCCGATGAAGGGCCGCGAGCTGCCGATCAGCTGCGGGATGATGTAGTCGCCGAGCGTCAGCGAGAAGGTGAAGATCGAGCCGGCGGCGACTCCGGGAATCGCCAGCGGCAGGATCACGCGGCGGAAGGTCTCGCCGGGATGGGCGCCGAGATCGGCCGACGCCTCGATGAACGAGCGCGGGACGCGCTCGAGCGCGGCCTCCACCGGCAGCACCATGTAGGGCAGCCAGATATAGACGAAGGTGACGCAGGTGCCGATGTAGGAGACCGAGAGCGACGGGCCGCCGATCACCGGCAGCTCCAGGATCCAGTCGAGCACGCCGCCGAGCCCGACCAGGTCGAACAGCCAGGTGATCACGCCCTCCTTCGCCAGGATCAGCTTCCAGGAATAGACGCGCACGAGGTAGTTCGACCACAGCGGCAGCATCACCGCGATGTAGAAGATCGCCTTGCTGTGCGTGCTGGTGTAGCGCGCCATGTAGTAGGCGAGCGGGAAGGCGATGGCGCCGCAGATCACGGTCACGATCGCCGCCATCACCACGGTGCGCGTGATGATGCTGAGGTTGGCCGGCGTGAACAGCTCGGCGTAGGTCTGGAGTCCCGGCTCGTAGACGACGAGGCCGCTGAAGTCATCGATGTGGAACAGGCTCTGCGCCAGCAGGGCGAACAGCGAGCCGAGATAGATGACTCCCAGCCACAGCAGCGGCGGCACCAGCAGCAGGAGCAGCATCACGCGCGGGCGCAGATAGAGGAAGGTCGAGAGCCGGCCGAGGATCCCCAGCGCCGGCGCCCCGTCCGCCGTCACCGCCGCCGCCATCAGCGCGCTCCGCCGCCGGGACCGATATGCTGGATGTGCTCGCGCTGCCAGACCAGCCGCACGGGGTTGCCCTGCCGGCGCCAGCCGTCGGCCTCCGGGCTCTCGCGATTCTGGTCGATCACCGTCAGCTCGCCGCCACGGGCGAGGGCGATGTTGTAGCGCGTGCTCGATCCCAGATAGAGCACGCTGTCGATCGTGCCGTCGGCGGCCAGCGATTCGGCGCCGACGCCAGAGCCCGCCGGCAGCATCACGATCTTCTCCGGGCGGATCGAGAACGGCTCGGCGAAGCCGGTGATGGCCGCCGCCGCCGCGCCGTCCAGCAGGTTGGAGACGCCGACGAAGCCCGCGACGAAGGCCGTTGCGGGATGCTCGTAGACCTCGGTCGGGCTGCCGATCTGCTCGATGCGGCCCCTGTTGAAGACCGCGATGCGGTCGCTCATGCTGAGCGCCTCGCCCTGGTCGTGCGTGACATAAATGAAGGTGATGCCGACCTGGCGCTGGATCGCCTTCAACTCCACCTGCATCTGCTCGCGCAGCTTGAGATCGAGCGCGCCGAGCGGCTCGTCCAGCAGCAGCACGCTCGGCTGGTTGATGAGCGCGCGCGCCAGCGCCACGCGCTGGCGCTGCCCGCCCGAGAGCTGGCTCGGACGCCGTTCAGCCAGGCCGCCGAGCGCCACCATCTCCAGCATCTTGCTGGCTTGCGCCGCGCGCTCCGCCTTCGGCACGCCGCGGATCATCGGGCCGTAGGCGACATTCTCGCCGACGGTCATGTGCGGGAACAGCGCGTAGTCCTGGAACACCGTGTTGACGTCGCGCTCATAGGGCGGAACGCCCCCCATGGGCTTGCCGTGGATGCGAATGTCGCCTGATGTCGGCTGCTCGAAGCCGGCGATCAGGCGCAGGCAGGTCGTCTTGCCCGAGCCCGACGGCCCCAGCAGCGCGAAGAACTCGCCGTCCTCGATCTCGAAGCTGACGTCGTCGGCGGCACGCACCTCGCCGAAATGCCGGCTGACGTTGCGGAAGGCGACGGCGGGGGAATGCGTATCAGACATTTAGCGCCATAGAGGACTGCAGTGGCATCGTGCGTCCTTCGACAGGCTCAGGATGAGGGAGGGCCTTTGTGGCACGAAAAACGGCCCTCATCCTGAGCCTTTCGAAGGACGCGCGATGCTGATCCAAGCCAACATTGCTCTTGAACCGAAGCAGGTGGACCCGCGACGATGCGGGTCCACCTCGCATTATCACGTGCCGCTTTGGATCGCCTGATAGGCGCTGACCCAGTCCTTGTAGGGCACGCAGGTCTTGCCGCGCTCGTCGCCGCAATCCGCGATCGGCGTCTTCCAGAAATGGATGCGCGCGAAGTTGGCGATGCCGTTGGTCTGGCAGCCGCTGTCGCCGAGCAGCGCGTTGCCCGTGCAGGCGGTCGGCACCACCGGCACGCTGCCGAACCAGGCGGCGACGCTCGCCTGCACGTCCTTCTGCAGCGAATGCTCCAGCCACATGTAGGCGCAGTTCGGATGCGGCGCCTGCGAATGCATCATCGTGGTGTCGGCCCAGCCGGTGGCGCCCTCGGCGGGCACCGTGCTGCCGATCTGGATCTTGCCGCCGCCGCGGATCAGGTTCACCTGATAGGGCCAGGACGGCGCCGCAACCACGCCTTCGTTGATGAAGTCCTCGGTCTGCGCCGTCGCGTCGCTCCAATACTTCTGCACGATGCTTCGCTGTCCCTTCAGCAGGTCGACCGCCGCGTTGAACTGCTCCTGGGTCAGTTCGTACGGATCCTTGATGCCCAGCTCCGGCTTGGCGCTCGCCAGATAAAGCGCGGCGTCGGCGATGTAGATGGGGCCATAGTAGGCCTGGACGCGGCCCTTGTTCGACTTGCCGTCCGGCAGCTTCATCGGCTCGAACACCACGTTCCAGCTCTGCGGCGCGTTCTCGAACACCTTGGCGTTGTACATCAGCACGTTCGGGCCCCACTGATAGGGCACGCCGTAGTGCTTGCCGGCGACCGTGTGCCAGGGCGCGTTCTGCAGGCGCGGATCGATCGTGCCGAAGCTCGGCACCAGCGAGGTATTGATCTCCTGTACCGTGCCGCCGGCCACGAGCCGCAGCGAGGCGTCGCCCGAGGCGGTGACGAGATCGAAGCCGCCGCCGTTCATCAGAGAGACCATCTCGTCCGAGGTCGCGGCCACCTTGACCGTCACCTTGCAGCCGGTCTGCTTCTCGAAGCCGGTGACCCAGTCATAGGCCTTGTCGGTCTCGCCGCGCTCGATGTAGCCGGCCCAGGCGACGATGGCGACCTCGCCCTCGCCCTTGCCGACGCTGCTCATCATGTCGGCTCTTGCCGTCGTCAGGGCGGCGCCGGCAATGGCGGCACCGACCGCGATCGTGGAGAGCCGTAATGACTTCTGTCTCATGGAGAGCCTCCTTGCCTGTCTTATTCTGATTGAATTCGGTCGATTCTTGATCGTTTGGTCAAAGGCTAGCGCGCCGAAGGCCGCTTCTACAAGACGGAAGTGCGTTCACACCTTTTCCCAGCCGCCGGTCTTGGCCGAGCGGAAGATGGCGTCGATGACGCGCATGTTCTGCACGGCATTCTCGAGCGGGAACTCGACCGGCTTGCCGCTGCGGATCGCCTCGGAGAACAGGTCGCCCTGGATGGCGTACTGGTCGCAGACCGGGAACGTCTCTTCCTTGGCCGAGGCATCGCCCAGCTCGCTGCCGTCGTCGATGAAGATGCGGCAAGGCTTGTCGGGTGGCGCGTTGAAGGGAATCTCGACCTCGATCCGGCCCTTCGTGCCCAGGATCTGCATGCGCTGATAGGGCGCCAGCTGGGTGGCGCAGGTGAAGCTGGCCTGACCCTTCGGATAGTCGAGGATGGCGCTCGCCAGCCGGTCGATCTTCATCACGGGGTCGTATTCGACGAGCCCGACCACGCGTGTCGGCTCGGCCTCGAACAGGAAGCGCGAGGTGACGATCGGATAGCAGCCGATGTCGTAGAGCCCGCCGCCGCCGATATCGGCCATGTTGCGGACGTTCTTGGGGTCGGTAAGGAAATAGGTGAACAGTCCCTGCACGGTCCTGAGTTCGCCAATCTTGCCCTGCCGCACGAGCTCGCGCGTCCGCAGCCACTGCGGATGGCTGCGCACCATGAAGGCCTCGGTGATCAGCTTGCCTGTGCGGTTGCGCGCCGCTACCAGCTGCTCCGCCTCCTTGGCGTCGAGCGCGATCGGCTTCTCGCACAGCACATGCTTGCCGGCCTCGGCCGCCTTGATCGACCAGGGCACGTGCAGATGGTTGGGCAGCGGGTTGTAGACCGCCTCGATCTCGCGGTCCGCCAGCAACTCCTCGTAGGAGCCGTAGGCCTTGGGGATGCCCAGCTTCGCGGCCCACTTCTTGGCCAGCGCCAGATCGCGCGAGGCGATCGCCTGGATGCGGCAATGCTTGCTCTTCTGCATCGCCGGGATGACCTTCGCGGTCCCGATCAGGGCCGTGCTGATGATGCCCCAGTTCACCGGCTGCATGGCGCTCTCCCCTGCGTCTTGTTCGTAGGGGGCGCAGGTTATCGCGTTGCGTGCAGACTCCACAAGGCGAGGGTCCACAGGATGACCGCCCCCCCCTGGTGTGCGGCCGCCAGCGGGACCGGGACCACGAGGAGCAGCGTGCTGATGCCGAGTCCGGCCTGCAGCAGCACCATGCCCGCGAGCGCATGGATCGGTCGCGCCGCCGCCGGCGCCAAGCCGCGCCGCCGCAGCCACAGCGCCAGCACCAGCGCCACCACCGTCATCGCCAGCCAGCGATGGATGAACTGGGCGGTCACGGGATCCTCGAACGCGCTCCAGGCCGTCCGGAAGACGTCGCCGGGGACGAGCGCTCCGCCCATCAGGGGAAAGCTGTTGTAGACGAGTCCGCCGTTGAGCCCGGCCACGAAGGCGCCGAAGGCCAGGGTGAGAATGAGCACGCCGACGATGGCCAGGAGGTGCGGACGCAGCCGTCGGCCGGAGCCGTCCGCAGGCCTTGACCGCAACAGCGTCAACGCGATCCAGAACATGTAGGAATAGATCGCCAGCGCGGCCAGGAAATGGGCGGCGAGCCGGTACTGGCTGACATCGGTCCGCACGCTCAGTCCGCTCTGCACCATGAACCAGCCGAGCGCGCCTTGCAGCCCGCCGAGGACGAACATGGCCAGGAGATGCGGCGCGAGCGTCCGCCGGATCTGGCGCCGCAGCAGGAGCACGCCAAACCCCGCAGCAAAGACGACTCCGATCAGCCGGCCCCACAGGCGATGGACGTACTCCCACCAGAAGATGCCCTTGAACTCCTCCAGCGTCATGTCCGGCCTCAGCTGCTGGAACTCGGGAATCTGCCGGTAGAGCGCGAACTCCCGCTGCCAATCGTCCGCGGACAGCGGCGGCACGATGCCGCTGACCGGCCGCCACTCCGTGATCGAGAGCCCCGATTCGGTGAGCCGCGTGATGCCGCCGATGCTCACCATCACCAGGATCATGGCGCAACAGACCAGCAGCCAGAGGCCGACCGCGCGGTCGGCGGCGTGTTGCTCGAAAGCTCGGACGGGCACCCCGCGTCCTTGGACAGGCTCAGGATGAGGTTCGTTCTTTATGCCAGTAAGACTGGACCTCATCCTGAGCCTGTCGAAGGACGCGCGATGCCGATGCAGCGGTGCGGAAGCGTGTCATCGCGAGGCTTGGCCCGCGATGGAAATGCACACGACAGCGGCGTTCTACCGGCGCCCCTGCGGCTCAGCAAGGGGCGCGGCGTTTCGGCGCGGGCCGGCTACTGCAGCGTGAAGCTGGAGTTGGCGAAGCGGAACTCGGCCGGCTTGATCAGCCCAACCGAGGCAACGCGCACCGAATGCAGCTTGCCATCGAGCGTGCGCGACCAGAAGTCGAGGAACCGGCACAGCACGGGAAAGCGCGGCGCGATGTCCAGTTCCTGCCAGATATAGGTCTGCAGCAGGTTCGGGTGGTCGGGCATGTGGTAGAGGATCTCGGCTGTCGTCAGCCGATAGCTCTGCAGTTGCTTGATGAAGTCACCCATGTTGCACGCTCTGTCTTCGATCGTACTGCCTTAAGACTCGTTCACCATGCTGGCATAGCTGGGTTAAGAATCAATAAAAACAATAACTTAGCAGCGTGAGCGCGAGAGTGCTGCCAGAGCCGGTGAGGGCCAACTCCTTAATAAAGCGTTCAGAGAACGCTTGACTCTCCGGGGCTTTCCGAATACACCCCTGGCACTCGCCGTCCGGGAGTGCTAACAACCCCTGGGCGGCTCACTGGGAAACCCAGTTTCTTCAACAACATCAGTCCTATAATGGAGGTTGCGCAATGAAGTTCCGTCCGTTGCACGATCGGGTCGTGGTCCGCCGGGTCGAGCAGGAGTCGAAGTCGTCCGGTGGCATCATCATCCCGGACACCGCCAAGGAGAAGCCGATGGAAGGCGAGATCATCGCCGTCGGCCCGGGCGGCCGCGACGAGTCCGGCAAGCTGATCCCCATCGATCTGAAGCCGGGCGACCGGATTCTCTTCGGCAAGTGGTCGGGCACCGAGGTCAAGATCGACGGCGAGGAGCTGCTGATCATGAAGGAGTCCGACGTCATGGGCGTCATCGAGGGTGGTGCCGGCGCCAAGAAGAAGGCCGCCGCCTAACCATCGCCCCCAGACGCAATCAATTAGGAGGAATCTAGAAACATGGCTGCGAAGGAAGTGAAATTTTCGGGCGATGCCCGGTCGCGCATGCTGCGCGGCGTCGACATTCTGGCCGATGCCGTGAAGGTGACGCTGGGCCCGAAGGGCCGCTGCGTCGTGCTCGACAAGTCGTTCGGCGCGCCCCGCATCACCAAGGACGGCGTCACCGTCGCCAAGGAGATCGAGCTCGCCGACAAGTTCGAGAACATGGGCGCCCAGATGGTGCGCGAGGTCGCGTCCAAGACCAATGACCTCGCCGGCGACGGCACCACGACGGCGACCGTGCTGGCCCAGGCCATCGTCCGCGAGGGCGTGAAGGCCGTGGCCGCCGGCATGAACCCGATGGACCTCAAGCGCGGCATCGACGTGGCCGTCGACGCCGTGGTCGAGGACGTGAAGAAGCGCTCCAAGAAGGTCTCGACCTCCGAGGAGATCGCGCAGGTCGGCACGATTTCCGCCAACGGCGACCGCTCGATCGGCGACATGATCGCCCAGGCGATGCAGAAGGTCGGCAACGAGGGCGTCATCACGGTCGAGGAGGCGAAGAGCCTGGAGACCGAGCTCGACGTCGT
>DATIXH010000416.1:0-2400 GCA_035518775.1 Candidatus Acidiferrum sp. | reverse complement strand
CGCAACATAATGAATTCTCCTGACATGTCGATGTGTCGGGAAGTCGCTCTAGCCATGAGTGGGAAACGGCGAGGGACCCCCCTTGGCTCGCTCATTTCGCCGCGCAGTCAACGATGGCTGTGTAACGGCGCGATGTCGGCTCGCGGCGCAAGTGTAACGGGCTGTTGCCGTCGGCGCGTCT
Organism: Candidatus Acidiferrum sp.; assembly: GCA_035518775.1. Lineage (GTDB taxonomy): Bacteria > Pseudomonadota > Alphaproteobacteria > Dongiales > Dongiaceae > JBGPEQ01. The sequence continues at coordinate 2,219 of DATIXH010000416.1, read as the reverse complement.
GTAACAGACTGTTACACGACCGCCGCGCCGCGCTGCTGCAACGTCAGGTTGCGCGGGCGATCATCTCGGTCGGCGCGAGCAGCCCGTTCTCCAGGTTCGCGACCAGGTTCCTCACCTTCTCGCGGAAGTCGCTGCCCATGGCGATGTGGAGGCCGAGCGGCGGCAGGCCGCTTTCGGCCACGCGCGCCTGCATCTTCTTGAAGAACTCGATGGCGAAGGCGCGCCGCTCGCGTTCGGCCTGCACGGCGAAGCCCGCATCACGCAGCAGCCGGCGATAGTCGTCGGTCGCGGCCACGAAGCTGCTCTCGGCCGTGCGCGCCCACGGCACCGGGAAGGCGAGGTCGCCGGCGCCGGTGCGCATGACGTCATAGACGGCGAAGAAGCCGCCTGGCCTCAGGACGCGCTTCACCTGGCCGAACAAGGTCGCCTTGTCCCCGATGTTCATGCCGACATTCAGCATGTAGGCGCCATCGAAGCTCGCGGGCGGGAAGGGAAGGTTGAGCGCGCTGCCCTGCACGAACGTCACATGGGCCGCGAGTCCCGTGCGTTGCGACAGGGAGGTCGCGACGCGCACATATTCGTCGGTGAGGTCGATGCCGGTCACCCGGCACTTGCGATGATGCGCGAAGTAGCGCGCTGGCCCGCCGATACCGCTGCCGACGTCCAGCAGCTCCATGCCCGGCCTCAGCCCGAGCTGATCGGCGAACTCCACCGTCGCCTGCCGCCCGCCGATATGGAACTCGTCGACCGCGACCAGATCGTCCGGGTCGATGCGCTCCGGATTCTTGCCGCTGCTGCGCAGCCCCCCGAGGATCGCCGCCTCGAGCGATCCATGCGTGTAGTGCTGCGCCACTGCCTGTTCGACCGTCATGGCGTTCCTCATCGTTTGTCACGGCGCAATGCTATCACGCTCCAACCGAGCGGAATCAATGACACTGTAGGGGCGACCCCGCGTGGTCGCCCTACGGTGCCTGGTGGACGCGGTGCCGCGTCAGCCAGTCCTCTTGGCGGAGGTCATAGAGGTATTCGTTGCAGGGCTCGCCCTTGAACATGATGGACTCGCGCAACGCAGGATCGCGCGTGAAGCCGAGCCGTTCGAGCACCGCGATCGACGCAGCGTTGCGCACGTCCGTGACAGCGACGGCGCGCTGGTTGCCGAGCGGACCGAACGCATAGTCGAGCAGGCACGCCACGGCCTCCGTCGCGTAGCCACGCCCCTGAAATTCCGCCGCCAACGTGAAGCCGATTTCAGCCGTGCGCGGACTCTCCGCCAGCGCATGCAGCGCGCAATCGCCGATCATCGCGCCGGTCGCCGCCAACTCGATGGCGAGCTGGAACCACTCGCCCGGCGTGTCCGGATGTTGCCGGCTCATCGCGGCGAAGAATTCCTCGCCGTCCGCGGCCGTGAAATTCTCCCATGACTGGAAGCGGGCGATCGCGGGATCGGCGCGATAGCGCACGAAGGCCGCGATGTCGCCGGCGCGGAAGCGACGCAGCACCAGCCGCTCCGAGGTCAGCCGCTCGAACGCCGCGTCGGCCATCGCTATGGAATCAGTTGAGCTCCGCCCGCAGCTTCTGCCGCAGCAGGTCGATCGGCACCCGCTTGCCCTCGAGCTGCACGCACCAGAACTGCCAGCCGTTGCAGGCCGGTGCGCCCTGCACCAGCGCGCCCACCTGGTGAATCGAGCCGCGATGCTCGGCGGCGATCAGCGTGCCGTCGGCGCGCACCTTGGCGGTCCAGCGTCCGTCGGGGCTCTCCAGCACCGTGCCGGGATGCAGCAGCCCGCGTTCCACCAGCCAGCCGAAGGGGATGCGCGGCTCGTCGCGCTTCGAGGCGATGGCGACGATCTCCGGGTCTTCCATCGGCCGCACCTTGGCGATGCGCATGCGGGCGGCGGCTGCGTAGTCCTCGTCGCGCTCGATGCCGATGAAGCGGCGGCCGAGCCGCTTGGCGACCGCGCCGGTCGTGCCCGTGCCGAAGAAGGGATCGAGCACGACGTCACCCGGCTTCGTCGCCGCCAGGATCACGCGATGCAGCAGCGCCTCCGGCTTCTGCGTCGGATGGGTTTTGCGACCGCCGCCGTCCTTAAGCCGCTCGCCGCCGCTGCAGATGGGGATCACCCAGTCGCTGCGCATCTGCAGTTCGTCGTTCAGCGCCTTCATGGCGGCGTAGTTGAAGGTGTAGCGTGCGTCCTTGTCCTTCGTGCACCAGATCAGCG
>DATIXH010000415.1:0-9498 GCA_035518775.1 Candidatus Acidiferrum sp. | reverse complement strand
TTGATCTGCTCGATCAGCGCGTCGGCATAGGTGCTCTTCAGCTTGGAAAGCTGCCGCCAATCCAGGACGCGCGCCGGCAGGTCGTGGCCCTGCGCCGCCAGCGTCTCCAGCACGTCGGCGCCGGTGGCGTAGGCGCCGGTCTTGCCCTTCTGGCCGCCATCCAGCCCCATTTCGTCGAACAGCACCTCGCCCAGCTGCTTGGGCGAGCCGATGTTGAAGGGATGGCCCGCGAGCTTGTGGATCTGCTTCTCGAGCTCCGCCAGCCGCTCGGCGAAATCGCCCGACAGCCGCTTCAGCTCGTTGCGATCGACCTTGATTCCGGCCGTCTCCATGGCGGCGACCACCGGGATGAGCGGCCGGTCGATCGTCTCGTAGACCGTGACCAGCCGCTCGGCGAGCAGCAGCGGGCGCAGCGCATGCTGGAGCCGCAGGGTGACGTCGGCGTCCTCGGCGGCATAGTCGCGGGCCTTGTCGAGCGGCGCGCAGTCGAAGGTCACCTGCGACTTGCCGGTGCCGCAGACATCCTCGTAGCGGATCGTCTTGTGGTTGAGATGGAGCTCGGCCAGGTCGTCGAGGCCATGGCTGTGGGCCCCGCCCTCCAGCACGTAGGAGATGAGCATGCTGTCGTCGAACGGCGCGATCGCGATGCCGAGCCGCGCCATGACGGCGATGTCGTATTTGATGTTGTGGCCGACCTTGAGGACGCCGGGATCCTCGAGCAGCGGCTTCAATCGCCTGAGCGCGTCTTCGAGCGGGACCTGCTCCGGCGCGTCGCCGAAGGTCAGGCTGCCGTGGCTGCCGGCCGCGCGATGGGCCAGCGGCACGTAGCAGGCCTGGCCGGGGCCGACGGCGAGCGAGAAGCCGCACAGCTTGCCCTTCATGGGGTCGAGCGCGGTGGTCTCGGTGTCGAAGGAGACCACGCCGGCCTCCGTTGCGCGGGCGATCCAGGCGTCGAGCGCCGCAGCCGTCTGCACCAGCTCGTAGCCCTTCCGGTCGAAGGCCGGACCGGTGACGGGCGGCCGCTCGGTCGGGCCGTGCTGCGTGCTGTCGACGATGGCCCTGGCCTCGCGCGGCGCCTGGCCCTCCAGCCGCGCGATCACCGAGCGGAACTGGTTGTCCTTGAGGAAGGCCATGAGCACGTCGCGGTCCGGCTGGCGGCGCGCGAACGAGGCGAGCGGATGATCGACGGCGACGTCGTTCTTCAGCAGCACGAGCTTGCGGCTGATGCGCGCCTTCTCGGCGTTCTGGATGAGCGCCTCGCGCCGCTTCGGCTGCTTGATCTCGGCGGCGTGGGCCAGCAGGTTCTCGACGTCGCCGTAGGTCTTGATCAGCTCGGCCGCCGTCTTCACGCCGATGCCCGGCACCCCCGGCACGTTGTCGGTGGAATCACCGGCCAGGGCCTGCACCTCCACCACCTTGTCGGGCCCGACGCCGAACTTCTCCTCGACCTCGGCGGCACCGATCGGCCGGTTCTTGATCGGATCGAACATGACGACGCGATCGTTGATCAGCTGCATAAGGTCCTTGTCGGACGACACGATGGTGACGTCGGCGCCACCTGCCTTGGCTAGCCGCGCGTAGGTGGCGATGAGATCGTCCGCCTCGTAGCCAGGCATCTCCACGACCGGGATATTGAAAGCGCGCGTCGCCGCGCGGATAAGACCGAACTGCGGAATCAGCTCGTCAGGCGGCGGTGGCCGGTTCGCCTTGTAGTCGTCGTAGATCTCGTTGCGGAAGCTCTTCTTGGCGGCATCGAAGATGACCGCGATGTGGTCGGCGTTGGTCTCGCTGATCAGCTTCATCAACATGGTGGTGAAGCCGAGCACGGCATTGACGGGCGTGCCGTCGGCGCGTGTCAGCGGCGGCAGCGCGTGGAAGGCCCGAAAGATGTAGCCGGAGCCGTCGACGAGATAGACGTGCTTGGGGACAGTTGCTTCGGTCATGCGGACGGAAGATGCCGCTTTGTCCTCCCGGAGTCGAGGGAACATCTGAGGCCCTCGGAGCGGGGCCGGAGGCATCTCCGGCACGATTCAATCAAGCCGGCGGCACAATTGCAGCGTGATCGCCGTCACGCCGGCGACGCAGCCGGGCAGGCGTCGCGTGATGGTCGTCACTACCGCGTCGATCACCGACGGATTGGCCGTGATCGCGATCACAAGACCACCAGATCGGCTTGGCGCGCGTCGAATAGGGCGTCGGCCATGACTGTATTCCTGTCAACGAGGACGGCATCGCGAACGAGAACCGCCCACCGACAACAGGAAACAGGAGCAGGCAATGGGAACGGACATCTATGAAATGGTCGGCAGGGGCTATCAGGGCAGCCCGGCGATGGCGCATCTGGTGGAGATCGGCGCCCATGACGGGCACGCGCCCGCCGGCTCCTCCTACAAGCTGCGCAAGATTCAGCCCAATCAGCGCACCCAATATCTAAGCTGGTTCGATCCGGCGTCACCCTACGTCTATGACGGCAACCCGCTCGTCGGCCAGATCTTCTTCCCGACGGCCGACGCGGCGCTCGACGGAGTCTCCGACCGGGTCGTGCTCAATGCCGTGATCAAATGGTTCCAGTTCGAGCTGGGGCAGCTGAACAAGGTGGAGCTCGAGTTCGTCGGACATGCCGACCCCCGGGGCGCCGCCAGCTACAACGACAAGCTGGCGTTGAAGCGCGCACAGGTCGTCGACAGCTATGTCTCCGCCCGCATCAAGCGCGACGTGGGCCCGATCGGCGCATTTTTCCGCTACAGCTCCAAGGCCACGAGCGAGGGCGAGAACGCGCCGACCGGCGACAACGCCGCCGACCGCCGCGTCGATATCGTCCTGCGCTCGACGAAGGCCCGCAGCAACGTCGGCATGCCGCCGTTGCTGTTCACAGCAAAGTATACGGGACAACTCACCAGTCAGCTTTTGTTTCGGGGCTGGGGGCAGTTCGGCGCCGGCCTCAAGGTCGTGGGTGTCGACTATCTGGAGATCGAGATCAAGAACCCCAACACCGGCAAGTCTGCCTTCTACGTCTACACCGGCGCGAATGCCGGCTGGTCGCCGAAATTTTTGCCGGTGTCATTCAGCACGCCCGCGACCGACTATACGCCGAAAGAGGTCCCCTTCGGGCTCGTCGACATCGACAAGTTCGAAGGACCGGGATCGATCAGTTCCGCCGCGGCGTACGGCGGCGCCCAGTGCCTCATCTTCAGCGGGCCCGACCTTGCCTACAGCAAGAAGGTGCTGAAGAAGAGCGGCGTCGAATTCTGCTTCACCGGCACCTCCTGGCAGCTGGGCGCCAGCGTCGGCGCCGGCTATTGGGCGAAGCAGCCTTATGACACCGAGACCGGGCGGGCGCTCTATCTGCAGCAGCAGGCCGAGCGGCGGGACAAGCTCGCAGAGCACGGCCCCAAATATTGACCGACGGCCGCCCGGGAGAACGGGCGCCAGCGCCTTCAGTGGGCGGCCGCGGCGGCCTTCAGCACGAAGCGCCGGTCGCAATAGGGGCAGTCGACATAGCCCTCCTCGCCGATGGCGAGGAAGACGCGGGGGTGGCCGAGGGCGTCCCCGCTGCCGTCGCAGGACACGGTTTCTTTGTCTGTTTCCACGATTTCCGGCGGTTCGATCGGCATCGTTAACCCGGCTTTGCTTGCGGCGAGGCGGCGCGGATGATACCCATGCGCCCAAGCCATAATCAACCGCATGTCGTTCGCCCTGGGCCACAGAGACCCCATGCCTGCCGCCACGCCCTCCGGACTGCCGGATGACGCCGTGGCCGTGCGCGAGCTCAACAAGACCTATCGCGCCAAGAGCGGGACGGCCAAGCAGGCGCTGATCGACATCGACCTGGCGATCCCGCGCGGCAGCCTGTTCGGCCTGCTCGGCCCCAACGGCGCCGGCAAGTCGACGCTGATCAACATCCTGGCCCAGCTGGTCATCAAGACCTCGGGCACGGCCACGATCTGGGGCATCGACATCGACCGCGAGCCGCGCACTGCCGCTGCCGCCATCGGGGTGGTGCCGCAGGAGCTGAACATCGACCCGTTCTTCACGCCGCGCGAGCTGCTGGAGCTGCAGGCCGGCCTCTACGGCGTGCCGAAGGCCGAGCGCCGGACCATGGAGATCCTCGATGCCGTCGGCCTCGCCGACAAGTCGGAGGCGTATGCGCGCACGCTCTCGGGCGGCATGCGGCGGCGGCTGATGGTGGCCAAGGCGCTGGTGCACACGCCGCCGGTGCTGGTGCTGGACGAGCCGACGGCGGGCGTCGACGTCGAGCTGCGCCAGCAGCTCTGGAACTATGTGCGCCAGCTCAACGCCGCCGGCACCACCGTCCTGCTAACGACGCACTATCTCGAGGAGGCCGAGGAGCTGTGCGACCGCATCGCCATAATCAATCACGGCCGCGTCATCGCCTGCGAGCCCACCGTTGCGCTGCTGCGTCGGCTCGACAGTAAGGAATTGGTATTCATTGTCGAAGACGATCTGGCGGCCGTCCCGGCGCCGCTGGCCCGCTTCGACGCGCAGCTGCAGAGCCCCCGCCGCCTGATGCTGCGCTATCAGCCGAGCCGCACCCGCATCGGCGAAATCCTGGCGGCGGTCCAGGCTACCGGCCTTAACATCGTGGACATGACGACGCTCGAAGCCGATCTCGAAGACATCTTCCTGCAGCTGACGCGCCGCGACACGGCCGAAACGGACCACGCGGCATGAAGCGCCTGGCCCTCCTGCTTCTGCTGCTCCTCGGCGCCTGCGCGCCGCAGCTGCAGCCGCCGAGCACGCAGAGCGCGGCGCCGCAGCTGCTCGCCGATCGCATCGTCATGAGCGACGGCGCGGCGTTGCCGCTGCGCCAATGGCAGCCGAAGGGCGAGCCCAAGGCGGTGATCCTCGCGCTGCACGGCTTCAACGACTACTCCTTCTCGTTCGACGCGCCGGCCAAGGACTGGGCGGCGGCCGGCGTCGCCACCTTCGCCTACGACCAGCGCGGCTTCGGCGCCACGCCCTATCGCGGCCTGTGGGCCGGCGAGGACCGCATGATGGCGGATCTGCGCACGGCCGCGGCGCTGCTGCGCGAGCGCTATCCGGCCACGCCGCTCTACCTGCTGGGCGAGAGCATGGGCGGCGCGGTGATCATGGCGGCCGCGGCTTCGACCGACCCGCCGCCGTCCGACGGCCTGATCCTGGCGGCGCCGGCGATCTGGGGGCGCGAGACCCAGGGGCCTATCCAGAGCGGCGCCCTCTGGCTGGCCGCCCACACCGTGCCCTGGGCGGAACTGACCGGCGAGGGCCTCCATATCCATCCGTCCGACAACATCGCCATGCTGCGCCAGCTCGGGCGCGACCCGCTGGTCATCAAGGAGACCCGCGTCGACGCCATCTGGGGCCTCGTGAACCTGATGGATCGGGCCTACGCGGCGGCGCCGCGGCTGCACGGCCGCATCCTCGTTCTCTACGGCAGCCGCGAGGACATCATGCCCGGCAGCGCCGTGCTTGCGACGCTCCGGCACCTGCCCGGGGGCGCCGGAGAGCGGCCGCGCATCGCGCTCTACCAGAAGGGCTACCACATGCTGCTGCGCGACCTCGAGGCCAAGGTGGTGCGCGACGACATCGTGGCATGGATCGCCGATCCGGCGGCGCCCCTGCCCTCTGGCGGCGATGCCCTGGCGGAACACGTGCTGGCCGCGGACGACGACGACAGCCTGAAGGCCGAGCTGCCGGCCATCGCCGGGCAGTGATGCGCCGGCGGCCCGGGGGGCCGCAAGCAAGGCCATGACAGACCCATGACGGTTGGCTATAAGCCCCCGTCCTGCCACCGTTCACGCCGTCACGATGAATAGAGACACCGGGATGACCTCGCCTGAGGACGCCGTCGCGCCGCGCATCGCCGCCGTGACGGAGCAGGTCGTCGACTTCTCGCGTCGCCACGCCCGCGCCGTCGTGGCCGTCTGCCTCGCGCTCACGGTGCTGTTCGGCTGGTACTACGCCACGCACTGGGGCATCGATGCCAGCACCGACCATCTGATCGATCCAAACCTCCCTTGGCGCAAGGCCGAGACCGAGATGGACCGCCTGTTCCCGCAGAACGAGGACACGCTCGTCATTGTCGTGGACGGCGCGACGCCCGAGCTGGCCGACGATGCCGCCGGCCGTCTGGCGGCACGGTTGCTGGCCCGCGCCGACATGTTCCATTCCGTGCGGCGGCCCGATGCCTCCGACTTTTTGCGCCGCAACGGCCTGCTGCTGCTCTTGACGACCGCCGAGGTCGAGCAACTGACCGATGCGCTGGCCAAGGCACAGCCGCTGATCGCGGCGCTGGCCGCGGATCCCAGCGTCAACGGTTTGTTCAGCGCCTTCAACCTGGCCCTGGAGGGCGCCGCAGCCGGCCAGATGGATCCGGCCGAGCTTGACCCCGCCTTCGCCGCCATCGCGGACAGCCTGCAGGCGGCGGAGGCCGGTCGCGGCTCGCCGCTGTCCTGGCAGCGCCTGCTGACGGGCCGTCAGCCGACGCCCATGGAGCTGCAACGCATCATCATCGCCAAGCCCGTGCTCGACAACACCAAGCTCTCCCCAGGGGCGGGCGCGAGCAATTTCGTGCGCAGCACGGCGGCCGAACTCGGCCTGACCGAAGCCAATGGCGTGCGTGTTCGCCTGACCGGCATCGTCGCTCTCAACGATGAGGAATTCAGCAGCATCCAGAGGGGTATCGGCTTTGCCTTCGTGGAATCATTCATCCTCGTCCTGTGCTGGCTCTATCTGGCCCTTCGCTCGTTCAAACCAATGCTCGCGATCGCCTGCACGCTGGTGGTCGGACTGATCTGGACGCTTGCCTATTCAAGCCTGCAGTTCGGGCCTTTGAACCTGATCTCGGTGGCCTTCGCCGTGATGTTCATCGGGATCGCCGTCGATTTTGGGATCCAGGTCTGCGTGCGCTACCGCGATGAGCGCCACAGGCACGGCGACCTCGAGATCGCGCTCCGCCGCACCGGCCGCACCATCGGCGCGCCGCTCTTCCTCGCGGCCATCACGACCGCGGTGGGCTTTCTCGCCTTCTGGCCCACGGCCTACAAAGGCGTCTCCGAACTGGGTGTCATTGCCGGCGTCGGCATGCTGATCGCGTTCGTCCTCAATCTGACGCTGCTTCCGGCGCTGCTGATGATTCTTAAACCGGTCGGAGAGGAAGAGCGTGTCGGCTTCCCCTGGGCGGCGCCGATCGATCGCTTTCTGCTGCGCAACCGCTGGCGCGTGCTCACCCTGGCCGGCATCCTCGCGCTCGGCGGCCTCGCCCTGTTGCCGTTCCAGAAGTTCGATTTCAACCCGCTGAACCTGAAGGACCCGCACGCCGAGTCGGTCGCCACGCTGCTCGAGCTCATGCGCAACGAGGTGACGACGCCGAACACGCTGGAGATCCTGACTCCTTCGGCTGACGCGGCGGCGGCGCTGGCCACGCGGCTGGAGACGCTGCCCGAGGTGAGGCAGGTTCTCACCATCCGCTCCTTCATCCCGACCGACCAGGACGAGAAGCTGGCCATTCTCGGCGACGCCGGCCTCCTGCTCCTGCCAAGCCTGTCGCCGAGCGCGGCGACGCCGACGGCCGATCTGCAGGTCACCCGGCAGACGATCGCGCAGACCATCGAGAAGCTGACGGCCCTGCCGGACGCGACACCGGCGGCCAAGCGCCTGACGGAGGTCCTGCGCCGTCTCGCCGCCAAGGGCGGTGACGGCATCGCCATCATGCAGAAGACCCTGATCACGGGGCTGCCGGGCCAGCTCGCGGCACTCCGGACCGCGCTCTCCGCCGCGCCCGTCAGCTTCGAGAGCCTGCCCGCCGATCTCAAGCGGGAGTGGCTGACGCCCGACGGCCGCGCCCGCGTCGAGGTCTATCCCCGCGGCAATTCGAACGACAACGTCACCCTCGAGCGCTTCGTCGACGCGGTGCAGAAGGTGGCCCCCAACGTTACGGGTACGGCCCTCAGCCTGCAGGAATCGGGCAGCACCGTGTGGCACGCCTTCCAGCTCGCCATCGGATTCGCGCTGGTAAGCGTCGTCCTCGTGCTGATTCTCGTGCTGCGCCGCCTGTGGGACGTCGTGCTGGTGATCGCGCCGTTGCTGTTCGCCGGGTTGATGACGGCTGAAACCGCGATCCTGCTCGATCTGTCCGCCAACTTCGCCAACGTCATAGCGCTGCCGTTGCTGTTCGGCATCGGCGTTGCCTTCAGCATCTATTTCGTCGTGAACTGGCGTGCCGGGCGTCCCGGTCCCCTGCAGTCGAGCACGGCCCGCGCCGTGCTCTTCAGCGGCCTCACCACCTCGACCGCCTTCAGCAGCCTGTCGCTTTCGGCCCATCTCGGCACGGCCGCCATGGGCTGGCTGCTGACGATCGGCCTCGGCCACATCCTGTTGGCCTCGCTCCTGCTGCTCCCCGCCCTCATGGGGCCGGTGCCGGAGCGCCGCTAGGCGGCCGGCGTCAGCTGCCGGCCAGCTCCTCGTTCTTCTTCTTCAGCAGCGCGATCAGGCCGTCGACGCCCTGGGTGCGGATGATGCTGGAGAACTCATCGCGCCGGCGGGCCAGCTCGCTGATGGTGCCGTCGAGATAGACATCGACGATCCGCCAGCCCTGCGACGTCTGGCGCAGCAGATAGTTGAGGGCCACGGGCTTGTCGTCCTTGAGCACGATGCGGGTCTCCACGACGGTGCCGAGGCCGGGCTGGGCGCGGTCGTCGCCGACCTCGAACTGCTCGCCGTCGTAGCCCGAGAACTCGCGGGCATAGGTCGAGACGGAGAAGCGGCGGAACAGGTCGACCAGCTGCCGGTGCTCGGCGTCGCTGAGCTTGGCCCAGCGCGTGCCGACGACGATGCGGGTCATCTGCTCGAGGTCGAAGGCCGCCTCCATGGCCGGCTGCAGGCGCTGATAGCGGCCCTCGAAGCCGAGCGGGCCGGCCTCCTTCATGGTGGCGAGCAGGGTGTCTTGAAAACCCGAAACGACGGCGCGCGGCGCCGCCTCCTGCGCGCGCAGGTCATGGGCGCCCAGCGCCGCCAGCATGAAAGCGAGAATCAAACAACGAAAGGACCGGTCGAGAGCGCGATTCGCCATCCCCGACCGGCCGCGCAGGACATCGAGCATGCGAGGCCTTTCTTGATCTACCAACGTTACGGGCGAGCGGCCCAAAAGGGCGAGAACGAGGGCTGTGGCCTCGCCTCCACACAGATGGGCTCATCGGCGACAGGATCAAGCCGCCGCCAACGCGGCGTTGTCGTACCCGATCCCAGATGAACCGTGGCTGAGCGGCGGGCTCGCCGCTCCCGCCTTTACCTCAATAGCGGGATTACAGTATGTTGCAAGGGCTTTTTCAGCCGCCGGACCCGTAGCTCAGCTGGATAGAGCGCTGCCCTCCGAAGGCAGAGGTCGTGAGTTCGAATCTCGCCGGGTCCGCCATTTTGCTTCGCGCGCGCCGCGCTTCGCAGGATCGGCATCCTCATCGTTCAAAACGCGAAACAGCCCTCCGAAGCCTTGGCGAAGCC
>DATIXH010000414.1:0-4995 GCA_035518775.1 Candidatus Acidiferrum sp. | reverse complement strand
CTCGCGCGCCACCGCTTCGTCGCCGCGCGCCGCGACGGCGAGGTCTGGGACATCCAGCTGGAGAACGCCATCACCGCCGAGCGCCTCGCCCTGCGCGCCCGCGCCCTCGTCAATGCCGCGGGCCCCTGGGTGATCGCGGCCGGCGCTGCCATCGACGGCGTCGGCCTCAAGCGCCGCCTGCGCCTGGTGAAGGGCAGCCACATCGTCGTGCCCCGGCAATGGGAGGGCGATCACGGCTATTACCTGCAGACCCGCGACGGCCGCACCATGGAGGCCTTCCCGTTCGAGGACGACTTCACCTCCATCGGCACCACCGACCAGCCGTGGGAGGAGCCGGCCGAGCGCGTGCGCATCGCCGACCGCGAGATCGACTACATGCTCGCTGAGGTGAACCGCTACTTCCGCAAGCCGGTGCAGCGCGCCGACGTCGTCTGGAGCTATGCCGGCGTGCGCCCGCTGTTCGAGGTCGGCGGCGCCCGCGACAGCGATCTCTCGACGCTCACCCGCGACTATTCCTTCGACATCGACCACCGCGACGGCCGCACGCCCGTGCTCACCATCTTCGGCGGCAAGCTGACGACCCACCGCCGGCTGGCCGAAGACGCCCTCGCCAAGCTCGCCCCCTTCCTGCGGCCGCCCCGCCCGGGCGCCACCGCGCAAGAGGTCCTGCCCGGCGGCGACCTCGGCCCCGACGTGGAAAGCTTCGAGGCCTCGCTGAAGCGCGACTTCCCCTGGCTCCTGGAGCCACAGCTGCGCCGCTATTCCCGCCTCTACGGCGCCCGCGCCCGCGCCCTCCTCGGAAGCGCCCGCGCGCTGACCGACCTCGGCACCCCCTTCGGCGCCGACCTCTACCAGCGCGAAGTCGATTTCCTGATCGAGACCGAGTGGGCCCGCACCGCCGACGACATCCTCTGGCGCCGCACCAAGCTCGGCCTCCGCCTCACCGCCGCCGCCGTCGACCGCCTCAGCACCTATCTCGCCGCGGCAAAGAAGCAGCCTGCGCGGTCTGGCGACCCGATCCCGCTCCCACGAAGTGACGGAGGGTAGGGGGCACTTGCTCGCAGCGTTCCTTTGCACTGCCGCCTGATGCCGCCAACACTCAACAAGCGGCAAACGAGAAGCATGCCAGGCTGCGGTGCCGATTCAAAGAAAGCCCCGCGTATGAAGCGGGGCTAGGTGACCTTGGAGGAGGTCAGCGATTCCAAGTCCGCTGCGTTGGGATAGTCCCCTGACCCAGGCGTAAATCGGACGCGAGAAAGTGCCATAGGCCTCGAGGTCTTGATCATAGGCGCAGCCGCGCGAGCCGCTCGCGACCGGGCCCCACTTCGCGGCGTGACCCGGTCGCGATGACGTTCGAGCCTACTCCAGCTTTACTGCGCGGTCTTCCATCACGGGGTGGAAACCGATATCGCCGGATTCACGCTCGCCGACGAACTCGCCGTGTTGGCGTCGATTCCCGCCTCGGCAGCAGCATTGCCAAGGCCGCTCGAGCTTGCCGACGTGCCCGAGCCATCGTTGTCGGCCTCGCCGTTGCCTTCAGCGAACGAATTGGAGTCGGCAGTCCCGTCCGTTGCATCAGTGGCCGAGTTCGAATCGGCATCAACATGTGCAGAGGCCGACGCGGACCCTGTGCCGACGGAGGTGGCGCCGACGTCCACGCTCGCTGAGGACGACGCCGTAGCCGTACCATCAGTGCTGGTGATCGAGCTGGCGGCGGCGGCCGATCCCGTCCCGCTGATGGAGCCGCCGCCGGTCGTCGACAGCTCGACGTCGGCGTCCGCTGCGGACGATGAAGTCGCCGAACTCACATCCGCCGAGGCATCGCTCGTGCCGGAGGCGAAGGCATGGCCGGTCGCTGTGCCATCGCCGGTCGACGAGCCGGTCAGGTCGGCATGCGCAGTCGAGCCGTCGTCAGTCGTGACGTCGGCGGCTGCGGAGCCGGAGGCAGTGGCGCCGGCCCCGACGGTCGTGAGACTTGCCGCGGCCTCTGCCTGGCCGGGGGTGTCAGGGGCATGAACGAAAGAGGCGCTGGTAGAGCCGTCTGCCGTGGCGTCCTGGGTCGTATCGTCGCCGGTCGTCGGATCGGTTCCGCCGGCCGCGGTGGCACCCGTCGACACCGAGGAATCGGCGGTGGCGCCGTCACCGTCGTCGGTGTGAGCGGAGGCGCTGCCATTGGCAGAGCCGGTTGCTCCGGTGCCCGTGCCGTGGGCTTCGGAGTGCGATGACGTACCCGCCGAACTGCCGCCTGCAGTGGAGTGGCTGTCGGACTGCGCGCTGGCCGATGCGGCGAGCGCGGCCGTGGATTTAAGCCAGCCGCTATGGGCATCTGGAGCCACCGGTGCTGCCGCAATAATCAGGGCGAAGGCGCTGCTCGAAAGCGCCAGACTGAGTCTGAATTGAGAGGTATGCATTGGGGTTCTCCTCCAACAAAAGCATTTTGCCGTTAAGGCGCGCCGCGCGGGGGTCGGCGCATCCAGTCGATACGCACCCTCTCGGAGGGCGGTACAGGAGAGCACCACGCCTGTGGGAACGACGTGTTATCGGCAGTCCATGTTGTGTCATCGGTGTGGCGGTGATGGCGAGGTTAGGCCCATCTTGATGCTGAGCTGCGTCTCTCGCCGGCCCTCTTTATGGAGCGCCTACGGCGCTGTCAGTCGAAGTCGGCCGCTGCACGATCTCGGCCTTCTTGCGTAACAGCGCGGAAAAGGTTTCCAGAAAAACTCCGCCGGTGAGGGCGGCGCCCAGTTCCACGGGACAAGGTGCCCCGCTCAGTGTGTCCAATAGCAGCTTCGGGTCACATGCCGCCGCACCGGCCCCGACCGCACCATGTCGGCTTACCCTCTTATGCGGTCGTTCCCCGCTCAGGTCCTGGTTGTCTGAGAAGTGCCATGAGGAGACGACTGTGGTCGGCCGGAACCGGACGACTGATGCATCTGAGTTCGGGGGAGCAACGGAAGCGAGCAGCACATCATGCATCGACGCAATCCCGGCTACTTGCTGGCGTTGCGGTTGAGGAAGTGCCGGCGCGCGAAGCACGACGGAAACCAAACAGCGAAGATGTTTGGCGCCCCCCTCCAACTGCTGATTAGCTTACATCTCCGTCCCAGAAGCGTCGCACGTGTCGAGCGATGCGCTCGAGTTGCCCACCCTCAAGCACCAGGCCACCCTCCAGCGTCCAGCCGTACGTCGGCTCGTTCAAGGTGAAGCCAAGCCACGTATGTCCAAGCTTATCCGCGCTAGCGCGGAGTGAGAACTCTCCTTCCAGCGAAGACCAGGACTTCTTGCCATCGAAGCCGCGCCAGTTACGCGCCAACTCCTCGAAAAGAGCAGGCAGTCCACCACTCGCGTCTCCATAGACGCGAAGAACACCAGAGAACCCCGGTCCCGCCGCGGTCACCCGGAAATATTCCGGCCCGTAGTCATAACTGTGCTTCTCAAATTCGGGATCAGAAAGCGTGAGCGATATCCCGACCTGGGCCGATTCTATGACGACTGGCTGCAACATTCGATGCACCCTTTTCAGAAACAGGACAGCAAACCGCAACCACCATTCCGCGCGTTGCATGTCAGCTTGGGGTCACGGGCGGCCCTCCCCATTATGTCCGCAGCGTATCTGCTTTACCCCTGGTAGCCGTCGTACCCCTTCCAGGTTAGCCGCCGTGTGCGACCTTAGTTTTCCGCCGACAGCACCTTCGCACGAAAGAGCAAGCCTGCGACCGCCGCGCCGACCAGCGGGGCAACGATGAACAGCCAGAGTTGTGCCAGCGGAGTCCCGCCCATGAGCAATGCCGGACCCAGGCTCCGCGCCGGGTTTACTGAAACGCCGGTGACGTTGATCCCGACGATATGAATGACGGCAAGCGTCAGTCCGATGACCAGCCCGGCCAGCTGCGACGGTGCTCCCTTTTGTGTAACCCCGAGGATGGTGACCACGAACAGAAACGTAGCCACTACTTCGAAAACTGCTGCCGAGAGAAGATTGTATTCGCCGAGATAGCCCGGGCCCCAGCCGTTGGCGCCGAGACCACCGCCCCAACCGGATGCCTTACCGGACATGATGAGCCATAGTACCGCTGCGCCCGCGATGGCACCCAGGCATTGTGCGATGACGTAGGTTATGAGGTCGCTGGCCGAGAGGCGTCCGGCGATGAAAGCGCCGAGGCTGACTGCTGGATTGACGTGGCAGCCCGAGACCGGACCGATGCCGTAGGCCATAGCAACAATTGCCAAGCCGAATGCGAAGGCGATGCCGAGAACGCCAACTGTGGTTGGGCCAGCGATCCAGGGCCCGGCGATCACGGCCGCTCCGCAGCCGAACAGCACCAGGGCGAAGGTCCCGAGCAATTCCGCGATACCCTTCTTCATCGACATCCCCCACACAAAGTCGAACTTGGAGTAGGACCCAGCAGAGCCGACATCCCACCGGACCCATTGGGACTGATGTTGCTGCCATGAATGGGTTTGGACAAGAGCGAGTCCGCGTCTTAGGGCGCTCGCCCCAAGGTGCTCCATGAGCATTGCTACTGATGGCCGGTTAGCGAGGACCGCTGTGGGTCACATGCGGCCGAGTGAGCCGCGTTGCCTGCATGCCTGCTGTCGCTTCGAAATCAGACCTGTTGGCGGTTCGACCGGCGCGCGAGGAGTCAATTCGCCGGCGTCGAACGCACGCGCGGTGCGAGCGTGGTGTCGATCGCGCCGGCGGCCGTGATGTAGTCGGCGACCTGCCCGACCAGCAACTCGGCCGCCGGCAGGTCGATCAGCCGCGGCGCCTTGATCAGCCCCTGATAGCCGTCGCCGCCCTTGGCGATGAAGCCGTTCACGGCCAGCGCATAGGTGTGGTCGAGCTTGAGCAGCTTGTCCCCCACCACCGCCGTCAGCACGCGGTCGCCGACCGGGCGGCGCGGGTCGAAGGTCACCTGCAGGCCCGAGACGATCGGGAAGCGCCCGGCATGCTCGTCGACCTGGCTGACGCCGTTTTCCAGGGCCGCCAGCAGC
>DATIXH010000413.1:0-8457 GCA_035518775.1 Candidatus Acidiferrum sp. | reverse complement strand
ATGGTGATCGCCCCCTGCTCCGTCCACAGCATGGCCGAGATCGCCACCGGCGTGACCTCCAACCTGCTGACCCGGGCGGCCGACGTCACCCTCAAGGAGCGCCGGCGGCTGGTGCTGATGCTGCGGGAAACGCCGCTGCATACGGGGCACTTGCGCAACATGACGGCGCTCTCCGAGATGGGCGCGATCATCGCGCCGCCGGTGCCGGCGTTCTACGCGAAGCCGGACTCGGTCCAGGACATTGTCGATCACAGCGTGGGCCGTGTGCTCGACCTCTTCGGCCTGGAGACCGACCTGGTGCGGCGCTGGGGCGAGCCGCCGGACGAGGACGGCGAGGCGGACACGCGGTCTAAGCGAAGGAAGCGCTGAGATCCTCGGGGCAGCAGGCGCGCAGGATGGTCGTAAGGTCGGCGCGCTCCGCCGCCTCGACCGGCGCGTGGCGCAGCTTCAGATAGGCCTTCAGGTTGGCCGCGACCGCGGCGCCGGAGGCGTTGCCGCCTGCGCCGCGGGCCTGCTGGCCCATGGCGTTCTGCACGATGTGCTCGCCCTCGATCTCCAGTTCGTTGACCCGCTTGCGGTAGGTCTCGACCCGGTCGGCCGGCATCGGCGCGAAGCCGCCCTTGAGGCGCCGCCGCAGGGCGCGCAGCGGGCGCACGACCTCGCTCTGCCAGGGTTCGGCCACGGACTCGACCGCCTTGAGGTCCTCCGGCGACAGCAGCCGGCCGCCCGCGCCGGCCCAGCAGCAATAGAGCAGCATGTTGACGTCGAGGCCGAGGCGGTCCTGCAGGCCGATGAGGGCAGGCGCCACGCCCGGCTTGCCGTAGAGCGCGAGGGTGAAGGTCCAGAAGGTGCCGTCGCCGCCAGTGCTCATAGGCCGGCCTCATCGCCGAAGGAGATTCCGAGTCCGCGGGCGGTGACGACGAGGGTGCCGCCAGCGTCGACCGCCTGATAGTGCGCGATGGCCTCTGCAATAGGAACGTCGACGACGCGCCGGTTCTGCCAGGCGACCATGCGGTCGAAGCGCCCCATGGCGATGAGCTCGACCGCGTGGATGCCGAAGGCCGAGGCGATGACGCGGTCTCCCGGCTCCGGCGTGCCGCCGCGCTGGACATGGCCGAGCACCGTGACGCGCGTCTCGGCGCCCGTCAGCTCGGCGATGCGCTCGCTGATGTAGTGGCCGATGCCGCCGTAGGTGGCCTGCCCGCCCGTGTGCTGGGTCATCAGCGGCTGGCCGTCCTCGGTCTCCACCGCCTCGGCGACGATGATGAGCGCGAAGTTGCGGCCCTCCTTCTTCAGCGCCTCGATCTTGGCGCAGATGCGCGCGAGTTTGTAGGGGATCTCCGGGATCAGGATCACGTCGGCGCCGCCGGCGATGCCGGCCTGGAGCGCGATGTGCCCGGCGTCGCGGCCCATGACTTCCAGCACCATGACGCGGCTGTGGCTCGCGGCCGTCGGCGTCAGGTGGTCGAGGGCCGAGGTCGCGGTCTGCACGGCTGTCTCGAAGCCGATGGAGACCTCGGTGAGGCCGAGGTCGTTGTCGATGGTCTTGGGGATGCCGACCAGCTTGATGCCGCCCTTGGAGGCCAGCTCGCGCAGGATCTTCAGGCTGCCGTCGCCGCCGATGCCGATGAGGGCGTCGAGCCGCAACTGGCGGTAGCCGTCGATGACCTCGTCGGTGCGGTCGACGAGGTGGCCGTTCGCGGTGGGGAAGGCGAAGGGGTCGCCCTTGTTGGTGGTGCCGAGAATGGTGCCGCCGAGCCGCAGCATCTCGCTGCGGGTGGCGCGGCGGTCGAGCTCGAGCGACTCCACCGGGCGCGCCAGCAGGCCGGCGGTGCCGTTGCGGATGCCGACCACGGTCCAGCCGAGGGTGGAGGCCCGGCTGACGACGGCGCGGATCACCGGGTTGAGACCGGCGCAATCGCCGCCGCTGGTGAGGATGCCGATGCGCTGGATGCCTGCCATGGACGCCTGCAGTGTCCGCAATCGAAGCGTCACCTACAAGTCCGAATGAGTGACGCCGAAATCGGTTCAGAGTAGACTCCGACCATGAGTTCCCCTCCCGATACCGGGCCAGTTCCCAGCATGGCCGAATTGCGGCGCAAGCTCGAAGAACTGCGCCAGGAGCACCGGGATCTCGACGATGCCATCGCCAGCCTGCAGCAGACGGCGCCGTTCAACCAGCTGCAGCTGCAGCGCCTGAAGAAGCGCAAGCTGATGCTCAAGGACCAGATGACCCAGATCGAGAGCAAGCTGCTCCCGGACATCATCGCCTGACACGCGATTCTGCAGAACGACCCCATGCATCAAAAAATCGTCGTTGAGTTTCAACGACATGACACTGGCCACTTTCGGTCCATCGGCGAGCGTTCCTGACCGATCCAAGGGGCTAATGCTTGACAAACGGCGGCTTCTTGTGCTAAATGAATATTCATTCAAAATATCCAGACAATCTTCGCTATTTCAGAGGGTTAGATGGTCCGCTCCCCTGCCATTCCCGCGCTTTCCGCACGACGCCCGGCGATTTCCGGGCCGACGCGGGCGGCCATCCTGGAGGCGACGGTCGAGGTGATCGCGCGCCACAGCCTGTCCGGCACCACGGTCGAGCGCGTGGCGCTGGCGGCGGGCGTGGCGCCCGGCACGGTGATCCTGCACTTCAAGCGCAAAGAGGCGCTGCTGATCGAAGTGCTGGAGGACCTGGCACAGGAATTTGATCAGGCCCGCCGCTCGGCCATCGCCGGCGCCGCCGACGATCCCGCGGGCGCGCTCGACCGGCTGATCGAGATCAACTTCGACCCCAAGGTGAGCGATCCGGCCAAGGTGGCCGTGTGGTACGCGTTCTGGGGCGAGGCGGCCGCGCGCAGCGTCTATCTCGAGCGCGCCGGCGCCATCGACGACAGCTATCAGGACGACCTCGTGCGCATCTGCACGGACCTGAAGGCGCGCGGCGGCTACGACCAGGTCGACGCCGAGGCGGCCGCCGTCGGCCTCATCGGGACGATCGACTACCTCTGGCAGGAGATCATGGTGGCGGGCCGGCGCTTCGACCGCGCCCGGGCGCGGCGCACGGCGCGCGGCTACCTCGCCAACATCTTCCCGCGGCATTTCTCAGCAAACGGATAGCAGCATGGAGGCGGACGTCATGAACCAGCAGCCCCCTGCCCTTCCCGCGGCCGGCAACGCCAGCCTCGTGCGCGGCCTGCCGGCCTGGACCTATTGCAACGCCGAACTGACCACGCTCGAATACGAGACGCTGATCAGGCCGTCCTGGCAGTTCGTCTGCCACATCAACCAGCTGAAGGAGCCGGGCTCCTTCGCGACGCTCGACATGATGCGCGATTCCGTCATCGTCATCCGCGGCAAGGACGGCGTCATCCGCGCCTTCGCCAACGCCTGCCGCCATCGCGGCTCGCGGCTGCTGGACGGCGCCGGCACCTGCAAGAGCCGCATCACCTGCCCCTATCACGGCTGGTCCTATGCGCTCGACGGCCGGCTGGCCGCCGTGCCCTCGGAGAAGACGTTCCGCGGTATCGACAAGGCGCAGTTCGGGCTGCAGCCGATCGAGCTGGAGGTCCTGCTGGGGCTGGTGTTCGTGCGCGTCTGCGGCGAGGGCCCGAGCGTGGCGGAGATGTGGGGCGATTTCGTCGAGGTGGCGCGGCCCTATCGCCTCGAGGAGATGGAGCTGGTCGACGAGCCCTGGATCGATACCTGGCAGTGCAACTGGAAGGTGGCGGTCGACAACAACCTCGAGAACTACCACGTGCCGGTCGGCCATCCCGGCTATCACCGCATGCTCGACAACGACCTGATCGGAGAGATCAACGCCTACGGCGTCGCCTACAGCAAGAGCGTGCTGCGCGAGAAGCTCTCGAGCCATTGGGCCGAGCGCATGTATCAGCAGCTGGCGCCGGAGGTGCTGGTCGACCTCCCGGAAGAGGTGCGGAAGACCTGGCTGTTCTGCTCGATGGTGCCGAACATCGGCATCGACATCTATCCTGATAGCATGGACGTGTTCCAGATCCTGCCGCAGGGCGCCGAGACCTGCACCATGCGCTATCCCGTCTATGTGCGGCCGGACGCCCGGCGCGAAGCGAAGGTGCTGCGCTATCTCAACGGCCGCATCAACACGCAGGTGGGCATGGAGGACCAGCAGCTCAGCGAGCGCGTGCAGATCGGCATGCGCAACCATGGCTACGAGCCCGGCCCGCTCTCGGACTACGAGCATGCCATCAAGGACTTCCACGACCGCATCCGCGTGGTCTGCCCGGTGACGACGCTCCCGACCGCGCCGGCGGACGGGACGCTGCGGGCGCGGAATGCAGAGATGCTGGGGTGAGGCGAACCGTCATCGCGGTGTCATACGGGTGAACGACGGAGCCGCTAAGATTGTTGGAACCACAGATGAACACAGATGAACACAGATAAGGTTTGATGCGCCTTTGGCGCGATAGAAGGCATCTGTGCTTATCTGTAGTTCGTTCTTGATGTCACCCCCGCGAAAGCGGGGGTCCAGGAGAGCCGCTCCGCCGCTTGCCCTGGACCCCCGCTTTCGCGAGGGTGACAAATAAAAAGCGATGAGGGGGAGGCAATGCGGAAGATCAGGGATGTTCTGACATCACTCGTCATGCTGCTGGCGCTGAGCACCGCGGCGCGGGCGCAGACGGACGAGGCGGTCGAGCTGCGGGTCATGATCTTCAATGTCTGGCTCGGGGGCGAGCAGGTGAATATCGGGCGCGTCTACGACGCCGTCCGCGCCGCCCACCCCGATATCGTGCTGTTCCAGGAGCCGGAGGGACAGACGCGCAAGTTCGCGGACGCGCTCGGCTTTCCCTATGCCAGCGAGCGGCATCACATCATCTCCGCCTACCCGCTGTTCGATCCGCCGACGAGCGATGCGGATTTCGCGTTCGCGGAGGTGCGGCCGGGGCGCTTCGTCGCGGTGGCCGACATCCACCTGACCTCCGATCCCTACGGCCCCTATGCCGTGCGCGACGGCAAGACGGCCGAGGAGGTGCTGAAGCTCGAGCAGGACACGCGCATGCCGGAGATCGGGCCCTACATCAGCGTGCTGGGGCCGCTGGCGGCGAGCGGCGTGCCCGTGTTCATCGGCGGCGATTTCAACGCGCCCTCGCATCTCGACTGGACGGCGGCCGCCGCGGCGGCGCGGCCGCAGCTGCGCTTCCCCCTGGAATGGCCGGTGAGCAAGGCGCTGGCCGATGCCGGCTTCCGCGATTCCTATCGGGAGATCCATCCGGATCCCGTGGCCAATCCCGGCATCACCTGGACGTCAGGCTATCCGGTGCCGCACCGCGAGACCAACGAGATGATCGACCGCATCGATCAGATCTATGCGCTCGGTAGCTCCACGACCGTCGCCAGCCAGATCGTCGGCGAGAGCGGCGGGCCCGACATCGACATCGGCATCACGCCCTGGCCCTCGGACCATCACGCGGTCGTCGCCACCTTCAAGGCCGTGCCGGGACCGGCGCCGGCCATGGTCTCGCTCGACCGCCGCGCCCTGACGGTGGGCGAGCCGCTGGCCGTGCGCTTCCACGCCGCCGACAGCGAGGACGGCCGCATCGAGGGCGGGAAGATCGCGATCGTCGCCGCCGGCGGCGACGCCGCGAAGCCGCTGCTGTCCGCGCCCAGCAACGACGGCACCGACCGCCGCTCGGTGATGACGTTCGGCAGCGTGCTGCTGAAGCCCGGCGCCTATGACGCGGTGCTGCTGAACGCCGACGGCAAGGAGCTGGCGCGGGCGCCCTTCTGGATGGAAGAGCCGGGCGCCCGGCCGACCGTCAGCCTCGACCAGCGGAGCTACGGCGATACCGAGAAGATCGTGGCGAGCTGGAAGAGCGCGCCCGGCAACCGACGCGACTGGCTCGGCATCTACAAGGCCGGCGACCCCGACCAGATGAACTACGTCGCCTTCGTCTACACCGGCGCGGCAATCGAGGGCTCGGCGACCTTCGACGACTCCGTCATCGGCGGCCCGCTCGAGGCCGGCGACTACGAGATGCGGCTGATGCAGGACGACGCCTACCTGGTGCTGGCGACCACGCCGTTCAGCGTGTCGGCTTCGCCGTAGAAGTGAGGAGCACGACGGATTCCGAATTCGACACACGGCGATGCCTGCTTTGTGCCGATTGCTGCCATGCAGGATCGCGGCCGCAGCGGCGGGACAATGAGCTGCGCCGCGCCGCAGGATGTCGCGGTCGGGATGACTACGGCAGACCGGCCTTGCGCAGGCCGTCGGCAAAACTGGTTAGATGCTCGATCCGCCGGAGGGGAAAGAAATCCCTAATCTGGGCTATGCGGAGCTCCGGCATAAGCTCGCGGAGGTGCGCCATGGTCTTGCGCGCTTCCTCGGACCTGCCAGCGAGCGCGGCGCTGGCGGCTGCCACGCAATGCGGGAAGCCGTACTCCGGCCGCTCCCGTATGGCTGCCTCCGCCGATGTCCAAGCCTCAGCATAACGGCCGAGGAAGAAATTCGCGCAGGCAGCCGCCGCATGCATGCTGATCATGTGAGTGTCGCGCGGGCTGAGCCGCATTGCGCGGGCCAGGTGTTCGATGGCAACCTCCGGTTCGCCGAGCCACACCTTGGCCCAGCCGCTGAACAGCCAGCCCCACGCGAAATTCGGGTTGAGCTGGACGGCCCTGTCGATGAGCGCGGCGCCGTCTTCGACCTCTCCCGCGACCCAGGCCAGGGCAAAACCCGCCGTTCCCAGCGCGAGGGCGTCATCCCTGCCCAGGTCCGTGGCTCGGCGAGCCAAGCGAATTGTTTCCGCGACAGCTCGTACCTGATCGGTTTCCCAGCCGCCCGCCCTGCGCGAAGCATAGCAGCGCGCTGCCATGCCATAAGCCGAGGCAAAGTTCGGGTCGAGCTCGATGGCGCGTCGGAAATACGACAGCGCTTCCTCCTGGCCTGCCCTGGTCCACAAATGGTACTCCGCCATTCCGCGCAGAAAATTGTCGTAGGCATCGAGGCTTTCGGTCGGTTTGCGCTTGGCCCGCTCGATCTCGGCCTGCTGCAGCCGCGGCGCGATGATACCCACCACACTCGCCGTCACCTGGTCCTGCAGATCGAAGATGTCCTCCAGGCTGCCCTCGAAACGGTCCGCCCACAGGGTCGCGCCCGTTGCGGCATCGACCAACTGCCCTGCGATGCGAACGCGGCTGGCCGCCTTGCGAACGCTGCCTTCCAGCACGTAGCGCACGCCCAGCTCACGCCCTACCTGTTTCACATCGACCGCCTTGCCCTTGTAGGCGAAGCTGGAGTTGCGAGCGATCACGAACAGCCAATGAAAACGCGATAGAGCCGTAACAATCTCTTCGACCATGCCATCGGCGAAGTATTCCTGATCAGGATCGCCGGACAGGTTAGTGAAGGGCAGGACGGCGATGGAGGGCTTGTCCAGGGTCGCCTGACTCGGCGCAGGTACAACGACGGGCGGAGTGCCGGCGATGCGATAGGCGCGGACCGGCTCGGCAATGTTCTTCAGGGATTGCGGCCCGAGATCGTCGAAGTCGATGTCGACCTTATTGCGGACTTGGCGATGGGCGTCCTCGGAGACGACGATGCCGCCGGGCTCGGCGACGGTTTCAAGGCGTGCGGCGATATTGACGCCGTCGCCGTAGAGGTCGCTGCCCTCGACCATGACGTCGCCCAGATTGACGCCAATACGGAGAACAATATGCCGGTCTTCGGGTTGATCGCGGTTGGCGACCGCCATCGCCTGCTGCAGCTCGACGGCGCATTGGAAGGCGTTAACGGCACTGGCGAACTCGACCAGCACGCCATCTCCGGTGACTTTGAAGACACGGCCCTGGTGCTTGGCGACCAGCGGCTCCAAGACGTCCTTGCGACGCACCTTGAGCGCGGCCAACGTGTCGGCTTCATCGGCCTCCATCAGTCGGCTGTAGCCAACCACGTCAGCGGCCAATATGGCGGCCAAACGGCGTTGGGTGCGTTCCTTCACCATGGCAAACAGTGACCATTAGAGAAGCTGGTTGGCTGGATTGTATGGGTGCCTCGTTGGGGAGTCTATCGGACCGAGGTCCGGAACGGGTCCAGAAGCGGACACTACGAACTGGAGGAACGCGGCCGGCAACCGGCCCGACTGGCTCCGCATCAACAAGGCCAGCGACCAGATGAACTACGTCGCCTTCGTCTCCACCGGCGCGGCGATCGAGGGCTCGGCGACCTTCGACGACTCCGTCATCGGCGGCCCGCTCGAGGCCGGCGAATACGAGATGCGACTGATGCAGGACGACGCGTATCTGGTGCTGGCGACCACGCCGTTCAGCGTGTCGGCTTCGCCGTAGGTCCAGGCGCAGCGTCCGGGATTCCGGATAGGCAACCAGGCTCGTGCGACCTAGCCGCTGCGTGGTGGGTGACCCACTACCAGCCGCTGGCTGCTTTCAGCCGAGGTCGCTTCGACCTATGATCGTCGACCTGGG
>DATIXH010000412.1:0-7689 GCA_035518775.1 Candidatus Acidiferrum sp. | reverse complement strand
CCGGGCGCCGACGGCCATCCCAAGGTCTATCTAAACCTTGCCAAGGATGGGGCCATTGACTGCCCCTATTGCGGCAAGCACTTCGTGCTGAAGGCCGGCGCGAAAGCCGGCGCGCATTGAACAAGCCCACTTCCCCGAGCTCGTCCGGCGTGAAGCCCCACCACGTCTATCTGGTGGACGGTTCCGGCTACATCTTCCGCGCCTATCACGCGCTGCCGCCGCTGACCCGCAGCGACGGGACGCCGACCAATGCGGTGCTCGGCTTCACCAACATGATCTGGAAGCTGCTGGAGGAGACGGATGCCGACCACATCGCCGTCATATTCGACGCCGGCCGCAAGACCTTCCGTGACGCGATCTACACCGAATACAAGGCGCACCGCCCGGAGCCGCCGGAAGAGCTGGTCCCGCAATTCCGCCTGATCCGCGAGGCGACCCGCGCCTTCGGCCTGCCCAGCATCGAGATGGATGGCTACGAGGCCGACGACCTCATCGCCACCTATGCCGATGCCGCGCTCGCGGAGGGCGCAGACGTCACCATCGTCTCCTCCGACAAGGACCTGATGCAGTTGATCCGCGACGGCATCAAGATGTGGGACCCGATGAAGAACAAGCCGATCGGCCCCGCGGAGGTCATGGAGAAGTTCGGGGTCGGCCCGGACAAGGTGATCGACGTCCAGGCGCTCGCCGGCGATTCCACCGACAACGTCCCCGGCGTGCCCGGAATCGGCGTGAAGACCGCCGCCGAGCTGATCACCACGTATGGCGGCCTCGAACAGCTTCTGGAGCGCGCCGGCGAGATCAAGCAGCCGAAGCGCCGTGAGAATCTCCAGGCCAACGCCGAGCTCGCCCGCATCAGCAAGCAGCTCGTGACCTTGAAGCACGACGTGCCCGTCCAGCACACGCTCTCTGACTTCGCCCGCAAGGAGCTCGATGCGGAGAAGCTCTACGCCTTCCTCCGCACCAACGAGTTCCGCACCACGCTGACCCGGGTGCAGACCAAGCTCGCCGAGCGCCAGGCCGCGGGCGGCGCGGCGGCCGAGCCGAAGCCCGCTGCGGCGCCGCGCGGCGCGCCGGTCGTGCGCATCATCAAGAACCAGGTCGCCGAGAAGGCCGAGCCGCAGGTCCATACCCGCGAGCACTACAAGCTCGTGACCGACGAGGCGACGCTCGCCCGTTGGATCGCCGCCGCGACCGCGGCCCGCAAGGTCGCCTTCGACACCGAGACGACCTCGGAGCAGGTCGAGCGGGCGGAGCTGGTCGGCATCTCGCTCTCGGTCACACCCGGCGACGGCTGCTACATCCCGGTCGGGCACAAGGGCGCCCCGGGCGATCTCCTCGGCGGTGGCAGCGCCGCGCCGAAGCAGTTGCCGCTGGCGACCGTGCTCCAGCTGCTGAAGCCACTACTGGAGGATCCCGCGGTCCTCAAGATCGGCCACAGCATCAAGTACGATCTCTCGATCATGGCGAAGCACGGCATCACGGTCGCGCCGATCGACGACACGATGCTGATCTCCTACGTGCTGGAAGGCGCGCTGCACGCCCACAACATGGACGAGCTCGCCGGCCTCCATCTCGGCATCGAGACGATCAAGTACGCGGACGTCACCGGCACCGGCAAGGCGCAGATCACTTTCGACCAGGTGCCGGTCGAGAAGGCGCTGGAATACGCCGCCGAGGACGCCGACGTCACGCTCCGCCTGCATAACACGCTGAAGCCGCGGCTGATGGCGGAGCGCCTGCTCTCGGTCTACGAGACCATCGAGCGGCCGCTCATTCCCGTCGTGGCCGCCATGGAGCTCGCCGGCATCAAGGTCGATGTCGCGGAGCTGAAGCGGCTCTCGGCCGATTTCGGCGGGCGCTGCGACGAGCTGGTGCGCGAGATCCACAAGCTCGCCGGCACCGAGTTCAACATCGGCTCGCCGAAGCAGCTGGGCGAGATCCTGTTCGAGAAGCTTAAGCTCGGCGAGGGCGGCAAGAAGGGCAAGACCGGCGCCTATTCGACCGGTGCCGACGTGCTGGAGGAGCTGGCGGCGACCTCCGGTCATCCGCTGCCGCAGAAGGTGCTGGACTGGCGCCAGCTCTCGAAGCTGAAGAGCACCTACACCGACGCGCTGCAGACCCAGATCAGC
This sequence comes from Candidatus Acidiferrum sp., assembly GCA_035518775.1. Lineage (GTDB taxonomy): Bacteria > Pseudomonadota > Alphaproteobacteria > Dongiales > Dongiaceae > JBGPEQ01. The sequence goes on along the minus strand of DATIXH010000412.1, from coordinate 5,557 downwards.
CCGGTCACCGGCCGCGTGCACACCTCCTACGCCCTCGCGGCCACGTCCACCGGCCGCCTGTCGTCGAACGACCCCAACCTGCAGAACATCCCGATCCGCACCGAGGAAGGCCGGAAGATCCGCCACGCCTTCGTCGCGGAGAAAGGGCACAAGCTGGTCTCGGTCGATTATTCCCAGATCGAGCTGCGCCTCGCCGCCGACATGGCGGACATTCCGGCGCTGCGCGATGCCTTCCGCGAGGGCAAGGACATCCACGCCATGACCGCGAGCCAGGTGTTCGGCGTGCCCGAGAAGGGCATGGACCCGATGGTGCGGCGGCGCGCCAAGGCCATCAACTTCGGCATCATCTACGGCATCAGCCCGTTCGGCCTGGGGCAGCAGCTGGGCATCCCGCAGTCGGAGGCCAAGGCCTACATCGCGGCCTATTTCGAGCGCTATCCAGGCATCCGCGACTACATGGACCGGACCAAGAAATACGCCCGCGAGCACGGCTATGTGCTGACCGTCTTCGGCCGCCGCTGCCACATGCCGGGCATCCTCGACAAGAATCCGGCGCGCCGCAGCTTCATGGAGCGTGCCGCCATCAACGCCCCGCTGCAGGGCACGGCCGCCGACATCATCAAGCGCGCCATGGTGCGCGTGCCGCCGGCGCTGGCGAAGGCGCGGCTGAAGGCGCGCATGCTCCTGCAGGTGCATGACGAGTTGCTGTTCGAGGTGCCGGACGCCGAGGTCGAGGCGACCGCGGCGCTGGTCAAGAAGGTGATGGAGGGCGCAACGCTGCCCACCTTCGAGCTATCGGTGCCGCTGGTCGCGGAGACCGGCATCGCCGACAACTGGGCCGAGGCGCACTAGGAATGTCTGTAGCGGCGACCGGCCGGTCCCTCCAGGCACATCCAGAGAAGCGTGTCGGCCCTATTGCGGCGCGAATTCCCGCTCGATCTCTTCGGCGCGGTCGCTGTCACCCATCTCGGCGTACATCTTGGCGATGAAATGCGCGACCAGGCGATCCTGGGGTGAGTCCGGCGGCGTCCGCAGATTGACGAGCATTTCCTCCGCATTCTTCCGCACGCCGGCATAGTCATGCTTCCGGAACAGGATGCTCGTCAGGAAGAACTGCGATTGGATCCGCTGGTCGCGAGCCTTCGTCATCGTCAGCGACAGCCGCGCATTGCTCTCGGCCTGATCCAGCTGCCCCGTCTGCAGCTGCTCGTTCGCCATGCCCGCGAGAATCGCCGATGCCTGTTCGGGGGCCTCGGCCGCGTAGTTGATCACCTGCGGCAGGATCGCCTGATACGCCGTGAGCCGCTCCGCCGATCCCGCCTCCGTCGCCATCTCCGCATAGGCCTGCAAGGCCTTCATGCGCGCTTCCGCCGGCATATCGGCGGCGTGAGTGGCGATCTCGTAGTTCTTCTGCAGCAGCGCCTTGGCGCGCGCGTGCTCGCCGCGATATTCGAGCGTGGCGGCGACGCCGTTGCGCGCAACCACCGTTCGCGGATCGTCGGCGCCGAAGGCCTGTTCCTGCTCCTGCAGTTTCTTCTCGAGGATCGGGCCGCTGGCGTCGAGGAAGCGCTTGAGGTCGATCGGCTTGCCGTTCTCGTCGCGCGGCGCCTCGATCGGGACGGTCGTGCCGTCGCCGACCGGAACGTCGATGCGTTCGCCCCGCGACAGGCGGTCGACGATGTCGGCGGGCGTCGGCTGCGAGTCGTGCCGTTGGTCGAGGACGTGATAGAGCAGCAGGATGAAGAGGACGGACAGGACGAGGATGATCGGGTCCGTCAGGACGAGCCGGAGTTTCGGATGCATCGGAGCGTCGATCGCTTGGCGCGGTCGTCCCCCGCCGGAGCTCCCGCGGCCCTAGTAGTCCGGGCTGAGCTTCGCGCCGGCCTTCAACATCTGCTGGCGTTCGGCGATCTTCTGGCGGGCGCGGGCGACGTCGCGCGGCTGCAGGCCGATGGCGGCGCCGGCCTTCTCGACGACCTCGACTTCGCGCGGGCTCTGCTCGCCGTCGGCGTAGGAGAGGTCGAAGAGCATCTCGATCAGCTCGATGCGCTCGTCGTGGTCGAAATGGTCGCGCACCGAAGCGGTCATGCGCGGCAGGCGCGAGCTGTCGGCGGTGGCCTGCTGCCCGATCTTGAAGAGGGCGTCGGCCTCGGCGTCGTTGAGGCCGAAGCGGACCAGGAGGAGATCGCGGAGGCGGTCCTGCTCGCCCGGCGCCAACTGACCATCGGCCATCGCGATCTCACTGAAGATGGCGGCGGCGCACAGCTTCTTGGTGGCGACGGCGAAGAAGGCGGCATCCCCGTCGGCGTCGGCATCGACGACCTGATGATAGCGGTCGGCGACGGCCTCGCGCGCGTCGGCGGCCACCAGGCGGTAGGCGTTCAGGAGTCGCTTGAGCATGCGCTAGCTGTATCAGCCCAATGGTTAACCGCCCATTAAGGGACAGGGTGCGGCGCTACCGTGACGGCGCTGGCGAGTCGTTTTCTTCGCTTCGCGGCGGCCGTGGGTTGCACCGACAGGCGGGGGCGGCGAGAATCGAGTCATGGGCGGCACCCTCCACATCACCAACGGTGACAGCGCCGCCGCCGTCATGCGGCAGGCGGGCTTCGCGGGCGAGATCCTGCCCTGGCGCGACGTGCTGCATGAAGGGCCGGTCTCGGCCGAGCTGCCGCTGACGACGCTGTCGCATCTGCGCGCGCACTTCCTCGCCGACAAGGGCTGGGCCGAATTGGAGACGGTGCAGGCGCAGATGGCGGTACGCGACCGCCTGCTCGCCGCGGCCGCCGGCTTCGAGCGCATCGTCCTGTGGTTCGAGCACGACCTGCTCGACCAGCTGCAGCTGCTGCAGATTCTCTCCTGGTTCGCGGACCACGAGCGCGGGCAGGCGGGCCTCGACATGCTCTGTATCGACTCTTTTCCTGGTATCGTCGACTTCGGCGGCCTCGGCCAGCTTACGCCGGCCCAGATGGGGTCGCTGCGCGGCAGCGAGCAGCCGGTGACGGCGGGCCAGCTGGCGCTCGCCAAGGCCGGGTTCGAGGCCTTCGGGGCAGGCGATCCGCGCCGGCTCGTCGAGGTCCTGCGGCGCGATTTCGCGCCGCTGCCGCACCTGCGCCCGGCGCTGGCGCGCATGCTCGAGGAATATCCCTGGCAGGGGGACGGCCTGGCGCGCAGCCGCCGGCAGCTGCTGTGGAGCGTGAAGACCAGCGGCGGCGACCTCGCGGCCATGTTCCGCGTCTGCACCCATATGGAGGCGGCGCGCTATCTCGGTGACATCGTCTTCCTCGACTATGCCGAGGGCCTCGCCGAGGCGCGGGAGCCGGCCCTGCGTTTCATCAAGAGCAGCCCGGCGGAGGACTCATCGCCGTGGCAGCAGCTGGCGCTGCTCACGCGCTTCGGCGAGCAGCTGCTGAACGGCGACGCCGATTTCATCACCGCCAACGGCATCAACCGCTGGATCGGCGGCGTGCACCTCACGCGCGACCGCTGGCGCTACGACCCGGCGACCAAGACCGTGCTGCCGACGGGCATCGACTGATCACGCCGGCTGGAACAGCTCGATCACGTTGCCCGAGGGGTCTTCGCACAGGATCTGCTGGCCGCCGGGCCCGCTGACGACCTCATTGCGGAACCGCACGCCCTGCTGCTTCAGCGTCGCGGCCAGCGCGGCGAGATCGTCGACCTCCAGGACGAACCGGTTCCAGCCGCCAGGTTCGGGCTTGCGGCCGTCGGGCATCGGCCGCGCGGCCGAGGCGCCGGGGCCGGCCAGCCAGAGCGTCAGGCCGTCGCGCCCCAGGATCGCCATGTTCGGCCCGGACTGCTGCCGGAGCGCGAAGCCCAGCTGCTTCGTGTAGAAGGCGACGGATTGATCGACGTCGCGGACCAGGTATCGCACCGTCGCCATGCCGCTTCCTCAGGAATGGCCGAGGATCGGGTGCGGGCGATAGGGCTCCTCCAGCCGCTCGATGTCGTCGGCGCTGAGCTTAACCTGAAGCGCGGCGACGGCGTCGTCGAGATGCTCCATCTTGCTGGCGCCGATGATCGGTGCGGTCATGCCGGGGCGCGACAGCAGCCAGGCGAGCGCGATCTGCGTCGGCTTGCGATTGTGCTCGCGCGCCACCTCCTGCACGCGCTCGGCGACGGCGAAGTCGTCGGGCTGGTAGTAGAGCTGCTGGGCGAAGTCGTCGGTGCGCGCCCGCACCGTGCTGCCGCTCTTCTCGCGCGTGCGGTTGCCGGCCAGGAAGCCGCGCGCCAGCGGGCTCCAGGGAATCAGGCCCACGCCCTGGTCGCGGCAGAGCGGGATCATCTCGCGCTCCTCCTCGCGATAGACCAGGTTGTAGTGGTTCTGCATGGAGACGAAGCGCGCCCAGCCGTTGCGCTCCGAGGTTTGCAGCGCCTTGGCGAACTGCCAGGCATACATGCTGGAGGCGCCGATGTAGCGCGCCTTGCCGGCGCGCACGACGTCGTTGAGGGCCTCCATCGTCTCCTCGATCGGCGTCTCATGGTCCCAGCGGTGGGTCTGGTAGAGGTCGACATGGTCGACCTGAAGCCGCCGCAGCGAGGCATCGACGGCGTCGAAGATGTGCTTGCGCGACAGCCCGCGGTCGTTCGGGCCCTCGCCCATCTTGTTGTAGACCTTGGTGGCGATGACGACCTCGTGGCGCTTGGCATAGTCCTTGAGCGCGCGTCCCACCACCTCCTCGCTGACGCCGAGCGAATACATGTTCGCCGTGTCGAAGAAGTTGATGCCATGTTCGAGGGCACGCTTGATGAAGGGCCGCGAGGCCTCCTCATCGAGCACCCAGGGCCGCCATTTCGACGTGCCGTAGGTCATGCATCCCAGACACAGCCGCGAGACCTTGAGGCCGGTGCTGCCCAAGCGGACGTAGTCCATGCGAAGCCTCCTCAGCGCGCACGCTTCAACGGGTCGATGAGATACGGGTGAGAGTGGGGCGTCTTAGAGATTCTTTCAACGTCGTTCTCCTGCGGCAGATTCGCGGCGCGGGATTTCGTGCGTGTCGGGGGACACTAAGATTCACCGCAGAGACGCAGAGACGCAGAGAAAAAATTAGACCGCAGATGAACACGGATCAGGAAAGGATGAACACAGATGAAAGCCTCCGCGCCGAAGGCGCAAAAATCCTTATCCGTGTTTATCTGTGCTTATCTGGGTTTATCTGTGTGCTCCTTTCTTCTCTGCGCCTCTGCGCCTCTGCGTCTCTGCGGTTCAACTCTTCGGTCTCGGGTGCCGACGGTCGTGGCCCGCCCCTACAGAACGCCGAGATTCTGCAATCGCTGGATGCGCTGCTCGAGCGGCGGGTGGGTCGAGAACAAAGCGGTCGAATTGGCGCCGAAGACCTTGAACGGGTTGACGATGAACATGTGCTGGGTAGCGCGGTTGGCGCCGGGAAAGGGCTGTTGCTCGGCCGCCAGCTTCTCGAGCGCGCCGATCAGCCCGACGGGGTTGCGGGTGAGCCGCACCGAGGTGGCGTCGGCCAGATATTCGCGCTGGCGCGAGACGGCGAAGCGCACGAGCTGGGCCGCGATCGGCGCCAGGATG
>DATIXH010000411.1:0-22912 GCA_035518775.1 Candidatus Acidiferrum sp. | reverse complement strand
TGCGCGCCGACAGGTAATTGGCGATCCAGATCGAGGCATAGCTGGCGTCGGCGACGACGATGGACTCGTCGCTGAGCCGGCGCGCGAGTTCTGCCATCAGCCGCTCCGGCCGCGCCGGCTTTCCGCGCGCGGCGAGCAGCGCCGCGGCCTCCGCCAGATGCTTTCGACGGCCGTCGGCGATCCGCTCCGCCAGCGCGCGGCGCGCGCCTTGCCGCTGCTGGAGATCGCGCCGTTCGAGCGCGTCCGCCAAGGCCGCGAGCGCCAGCTTGGCGTCGCCCACCAGCCGTAGCGCCTCGTAGTTTCGGCCGACCTCCTGACCGTCGATGTCGCAATGGATGTAGCGGGCGCCGCGCGGAAACAGCGTCCAGGAATCGGTCCCATTCTGGTTGGTACGCGTGCCGACGAACAGGACGACGTCAGCATCGGCAATCATAGGGCGCTGGAACTTCGCCATCCCGCCCGTCCCCATGAAGTAACCGATGACGCCGACCGCGAGCGGATGGGATTCGTCGACCGTGCCCTTGCCCATCGTCGTCGTGGCCACGGGCAGCGCCGCGACCTCCTGCAGCCGCGCCAGCTCCGGCGCCGCATCCGAGAGATGGACGCCCCCTCCGGCCACGACCAGCGGCCGCTCTGCCCGCGCCAGCATATCGGCGGCGGCAGCCACCTGCGCCGGGTCGGGTGCCACGCGATCGAGCGGATAGCGGCCAAGCGAAGCTGTCCGCGCCGGCGCCGCCCCCGCGGCTTCGCCGAACAGATCGTACGGCACCAGCAGCACGGCCGGTCCCGGGCGGCCGCCGGCAGCGGCCGCGAAGGCCATGTCGACATAGTCGTCGACGCGATCCGCCGTGTGCATGCGCCGCACCCACTTGGCGCAGCCCGCGAACAGCTTGAGGTGGTCGAGTTCCTGGAACGCGTTGCGGTCGAAATTGCCGCGCGCCACGTCCTGCACGATCGCCACCAGCGGGATCGAGGCGGTCAGCGCCTCCGCCAGCCCGGGCACCAGCAGCGTCGCCGCCGGGCCGTTCTGCGCCGTGACCACGCCGACCTGATGCGACACGCGCGCGAAGGCGTCGGCCATGACCGCGCCGGCATTCTCCGTGCGATAGGCGACCTGCCGGATGCCGCACTCGGGCGCCGCCAGATGCAGCTGGGACGGAATCGACTGCCCGAAGACGAGCTCCACGCCGTGGCGCCGGAGCGCCGCCGCCATCGCCTGCGCAACGGTCGCGTTGCGGCGCGCCGGTGGCGCCGCAGCGTTTCGATCGTTCATCCTCCCCTCGCGGCGCCGGTTCTACATGCCGGCTCGCACGCTCTCGTACATCTGAACGTACTTCTGCCGCAGCGCCGGGTCCATCTCCCGCAGGAAGATGCCGCGGGCCAGCAGGTCCTGCGGCGAGGAGATGCCGATGTCCTTCAGCCGCTCCGGCTTCACGCGCTCGAACGACTTGCGGTTGGAATGGGCGTAGCCGTAGGTGTTGAGCATGTACTCGCCGGTCTCCGGCGACAGCCAGGCGTCGACGAAGTCGTAGGCGTTCTGCTCCTTGCCCGGCCCGTCCTTCAACATGATGAAGCCGTCGATCCAGACCACGACGCCTTCCTTCGGCGTCATGTAGGTGATGGGCACGCCCTTGGACTTCAGCGTGGAGGCCGAGGCCGCCCAGGCATAGGCCGCGACGACCTCGCCCGACGCGATGGCCTGCTCCAGCTCGGCCGGATCGGTCCAGTAGAAGCGCAGCAGCGGCCGCTGCTTCTCGAGGAAGGCCTTCACCTGCGCCAGCTGCTCGTCGTTCATGTTGTAGGGATCGGGGATGCCCAGCACCATCGCGGCCGGGATCACGGAGCCGTCCATTTCGACCGCGTTGGCGATGCGCCCTGAATAGCGCTCGTCCCACAGCAGGTTCCAGGAGTTCTCCTTCGGCTGGACGATGTCGCTGCGATAGATGACGGAGTTGTAGCCCCAGCCGGCCGGCGCGAACCAGCGCTGGTCGCCGGTGGTAAAGCCATGCACGTTGGCGACCTCCGGCATGATGTCGGGCCAGTTCGACAGGCGCGAGACGTCGATCGCCTTCAGCATGCCCTGGTCGCGATAGCGGCCGACCGCGTAGCTGGTGGGATGGACAAGGTCGCAGCGGAAGCCGCCCTTGATCTTGACGTAGGCCTCCTCGTCGTCGGCGAAGATCGTGATGCTCGGCGACTTGCCGTACTTGGCGATGTAGGGCTTGTGCAGCTCCGGGATCTCGTAGCCGCTCCAATCCATGACGGTGAGATCCTCGTCGGCGCGCGCGCCGCGACCGACCAGTGGAATGCTCACTGCCGCCAGGCCGAGGGAGCCCAGCAGGCGCAGAACCTCGCGGCGGCCGCGGCCACCCGCGCGTAGCTGCGAAAAGATATCGCTCGGCATCATCGCTTTTTTCCCTCCCCGTTGGTACGGCGCCAGCAATTGCGGGCATCCGCAGTCGGCGTTTTCCGCCTCTTCTCCGGAGCGGAGATTATCATGAGAAAACGATTTCGGAAATCGATTTCCATGCTATCGTCGCGTGAGCGTGGACGGCCCGACAGATGACCAACCTTCGGCAGCCCCCTGTCACCATCAAGGATGTCGCGCAGGCCTGCGGCGTGGCGCCCTCGACCGTGTCGAATGCCCTGAGTGGCAAGGGTTATGTGCGAGCGAAGACGCGCGACCAGGTCATCGCAGCGGCGGCGCGGCTCGGCTACCGCGCCTCGTCGCTGGCCCGCAGCCTGCGGCTGCAGCGCACCTGGACCGTGGGCGTGCTGCTGGCCGACATCGCCAACCCGTTCTTTCCCGATCTGGTACGGGGCATGGAGGACGTGCTGTGGGCGCGGGGCTACAACCTCATGCTCTGCAACACCGACTACGACAAGGCGAAGGAGGCCGCCTATCTGCGCCATCTCGTCGACAAGCGGCTCGACGGGCTGATCCTGGCCTCGACGGCCGCCGACAGCCCGGAGGTCCTGGTGCTGCGCGAGCGCGGCATGCCCTTCGTCATGCTGAACCGGCGCCACCGCACGCTGGCAACCGACTATGTCGGCATCGACAACCGCCGGGGTACGGCTACGGCAGTCCAGCACCTGGCCGAGCTCGGCCACAGCCGCATCGCCTTCATCCGCGGGCCGAAGGACTCGAGTGCCGCCGAGGACCGACTCAGCGGCTATCTGGACGAAATGCGGCGGCGCTTCGCGGTCTTCGACGAGCGGCTGATCGCGCCCGGTGACTACTCGATCGAGGCCGGCCATCGCGCCGGTGGCCAGTTCCTCGCCCTCGACCAGCCGCCGACCGCGATCGTCTCGGCCAACGACTTCATGGCCATCGGCGCCATGGCGGCGCTGCGCGAGCGCGGGCTGACCGTGCCGCGCGACATGTCCGTGACCGGCTTCGACGACATCTTCGTCTCGGCCCTGCCCTGGATCGACCTCACGACGCTCAACCCGCACAGCCGCGAGCTCGGCAAGCGCACGGCCGAGGCCCTGCTCGCCCGCATCGACAAGACTGCCAACGGGCCTGCCGACATCGTGGTGGCGCCGACCCTGATACACCGCGGCACGACTGCGCCGCCGCGGTCGTAGCCGTCAGCGGCCCACCGTGCTGCCGCCGTCGATCGACAGCATCGCGCCCGTGACGAAGGCCGCGGCGTCGGACGCGAGATAGAGGATGGCATCGGCCACCTCCTCTGCCGTGCCGATGCGCTTCAGATAGGGGTACTGCGTCAGCGCCTGATGATAGGCTGCGTAGTCCACACCGGCGGGCGCGCCAGCGCGGGTCATGTCGGTCTCGATCGGGCCGGGGCAGACAGCGTTGACGCGCACGTCCGGCGCCAGCTCGATCGCCATCGAGCGCGTCAGGTTGACCACGCCGCCCTTGGACGCGCAGTACACGGTGCAGCGCGGGTTGCCCATGATGCCGGACTCCGAGGCGACATTGACGATACTGCCGCGCCGCTGGCGCAGGCTCGGCAGCGCCGCCTGGGAGGCGAAGAACGTGCCCTTCAGGTTGATGTTGATGGTCTGGTCCCAGAGGGCCTCGTCGCTGTCCTCCATGAGCACCTCGCGGAAGACGCCGGCGTTGTTGACGAGCACGTCGAGCCCCCCAAAGGCCGCCAGCGCCGCCTCCACCGCGGCGCGGCAGCCGGCGACCGTGCCGATGTCGCCGGGCGCGGCCACGACACCCGCGCCGAGCTGATCGACCGCGCGGCGCGTCGACTCGCTGCTGTGGCCGTTGACGGCGACGCGCGCGCCGGCGGCGAGGAAGGCGCGCACGGTCGCCGCGCCGATACCGCGCGTGCCGCCGGTGACGAGCACGGCCTTGCCGCGGAAGTCGAACCTGACATTGGACATGGCGCTCACCACAGCGCGCCGGTCGAGACCGTGATGTCCTGGCCGTTGACGCCGGAGGACTCGTCGCGGCAGAGGAAGGCGGCGACATTGCCGATCTCCTCCGGCTCGATGATGCTCTTGCGCGGATAGCTCGCCGCGATGCCGGCGAGGTACTCGGCTTCCGTCCGCTTGCTGCCTTCGGCGGCCAGCCACCGCTTCACCGAGGCCCGCAGCATCTTCGTGTTCACGAAGCCCGGGCTGATGGCGTTGCAGGTGACGCCGTGCGGCGCGCCCTCGAGCGCCACGCAGCGGGTCAGGCCGAGGATGCCGGACTTGGAGGCGCAATAGGCCGGGTTGTCCTTGGCGCCGACCGCGGCCGCGGTCGAGGCGATGTTGACGATGCGGCCCCAGCCGCGCTCGATCATGCCGGGCAGGCAGATGCGGGTGGTGCGGAAATAGCCGGTCAGGTTCGTGTCGATGATGTCGAGCCAAAGCGCCTCGCTATGGCCGCAGATCGGCTGCTCGGCGGCGACGCCGGCGGCGTTCACGAGGATGTCGACCTTGCCGAAGGCGTTGACGGCAGCGGCATAGAAGGCCTCGACCGAATCCGTCCGGCGCACGTCGAGGTCGCAGCCGACGGCGCCGGCCCCGCGCGCCATGATCTCGTGGCAGACCGTGTCCAGCTCGCCGCGCGGCGGGAGGTAGGTATGCTCCTCCGCGGCTGCCGGCCCGTGTGTCGCCAGATACGATCCGACGGCCACGTCGGCACCGTGTTCGGCCAGCGCCAGTGCAATGGCCCGGCCCTGACCCGACGCCCCGCCCGTCACCATCGCTGCGCGGCCCGCCAGATAGCGCTCGATCATCGTCCTCCCCCAATCGCCCCAATCGCGCCTTGTTTGGCGACGACCCTAGCAACCGTGCGGCGGAGTGAACAGGCATGTTCCGCAACGACGGCCGACGCGCTATAGCTGGCGTCCCAAGATTCAGCCGCATCCGCCCTCAGCCGTCATGGATTACCAAGCCCTGCGCAGCCTGCCGGAGATGTTCTTCCTGCAGAGTCGGAGTCTCGCCGACAAGCCGTTCCTGTGGCGCAAGCAGGACGGCGTCTACCGGCCGCTCACCTATGGCGAGGCGGGCTATCAGGCCGGCCTGCTCGCGCGCGGGCTGATCGACCTCGGCGTCGGCCCCGGCGATCGGGTGGCGCTGGTGGCGGAGAACCGGCCGGAGTGGCTGATCGCCGACCACGCCATCATGGCCGCGGGCGCGATCACCGTGCCGGCCTTCACCACCAACACGCCGGCCGACCATCTGCATGTGCTGACGAACAGCGGGGCGAAGGGCGCCATCATCTCGGGCAAGGCGCTCGCCCGCCGCTTCCTCCCGGCCGCTCTCGAAAGCCCCGACCTGCGCTTCATCATCAGCATGGAGGCCCTGGACCTGGCGCAGGAGCCGCCGGTGCGCGTCTTCGGCTGGGCCCAGCTGCTGGCGCAGGGCGCCAAACGGCCGGAGAGCGAGGTGCAGGAGCGCGTCGCACGACTCGGCCGCGGCGATCCCTGCTGCTTCATCTACACCTCCGGCACCGGCGGCGTGCCGCGCGGCGTCGTGCTCACCCATGGGTCGATCCTCTGCAATCTCATGGGCTGCCATCACCTGCTGCGTGATTTCGGGCTCGGCGAGGAGGTCTTCCTCTCGTTCCTGCCGCTGTCCCATTCCTACGAGCACACCGCCGGGCAGTTCCTGCCGATCTCGCTGGGCGCGCAGATCTACTACGCCGAGCATGTCGACAAGCTGATCGACGACCTGGCCGCGGCCCGCCCCACTCTGATGCTGGCGGTGCCGCGTCTCTACGAGGTGATGCATCAGCGCATCATGCGCTCGGTCGAGCGCACCAAGGGCCTGCGCCGCTGGCTGTTCGACCGCGCGCTCGCCCTCGGGCGCAAGCGCTACGAGCAGCCGCGCGGCCTGTCGGTGCCCGAGCGGCTCCTCGACCGCCTGGTCGAGCGGTTGGTGCGCGACAAGGTGCGGCAGCGTTTCGGCGGGCGGCTGCGGGCGATGATCTCCGGCGGCGCCGCGCTCAACCTCGAGATCGGCCTGTTCTTCACCGCCCTCGGCGTGCGCCTGCTGCAGGGCTACGGCCAGACCGAGACCTCGCCGATCGTGAGCGTCAACCCGCCGCACAAGGTGAAGCTGCACACCGTGGGGCCGCCACTCCAGGGCATCGAGGTCAGGATCGCCGAGGACGGCGAGATCCTCGTGCGCGGCGAGGCGGTGATGCAGGGGTACTGGCGAGATGCCGAGGGCACGGCGGCCGCCGTCCGCGACGGCTGGCTGCATACCGGCGACATCGGCGTCATCGACGGCGACGGCTATCTGCAGATCACCGACCGCAAGAAGGACATCATCGTGTTCTCCGGCGGCGACAACGTCTCGCCGGCGCGCGTCGAGGGCTTCCTCTGCCTCGAGCCGGAGATCGCCCAGGCGATGGTGCATGGCGACCGGCGCGCGCATCTGGTCGCGCTGCTCGTCCCCGACACCGACTTCGTCAGGGGCTGGGCGCAGCGCGCCGGCCGGCCGAACGAGCTGGCGGCGCTGGTCGACGATCCCGATCTGCACGAGGCGCTGGCCGCTGCGGTCGCCCGGGTCAACGCCAAGCTGTCACAGATCGAGCGCATCCGTCGCTTCTGCGTCGCCGGCGAGCCCTTCACCACCGACAACGCCATGATGACGCCCTCGCTCAAGATCCGCCGCCACAAGATCCGCGAGCGCTACGGCACCGCCTTGGACCGTCTCTACGACCGGGCCGGGAGCGAGGGCCTGCCCCCGCCCGACGCGATCCGAGCGATGGACCCCATGCCAAGCGGAGAACAGGGGGCAGGCCGCCGGTGAAGGCCGATGGCTGGCCTCGGATTTGAGCGATGGACCCCATGCCCAGCGGAGCGATGACCCGGCTCGTAGGGGCGCCCCCGCGTGGGCGCCCTCTTGGCGGGCGACGAGTGTGGCCGGGGGCGACCAACGTGGGGTCGCCCTACAGGAGCACTCCGAGCAGCCAACAAAGGGCCCGCGCCGGTTCTGTCTGATTCACGATGTCAAAGATCGAGCCGGTGGATGGTATCCACTGGCTAGAACATTAGAGGAACTCTGGCTGCTGTGGTCAAGGCTGGCGAGGGCTGTGCTAGCATCGAGATACGGATTCTGCGTTCAGCAGCAGCCTGGGTGCCTATGCCCGCCTCGATCCTGGTCGCCGACGACGAGCCCAACATCGTGCTGTCGCTGGAGTTCATTCTGAAGCAGGCGGGCTATCGCGTGCGCGCGGCGCCCGACGGCGAAGCGGCGCTGGCCGCAATCGGAGAGGAGCCGCCGGATCTGCTCGTGCTTGACGCCATGATGCCCAAGCGCGACGGCTTCGACGTCTGCGGGACGGTGCGGGCCAATCCCGCCTGGGGAGGCGTGCGCATCCTGATGCTGACCGCGAAGGGCAGCGACGCCGAGCGCGAGAAGGGCCTCGCCCTCGGCGCCGACGACTATCTGACCAAGCCGTTCTCCAATCGCGAGGTGGTGGAACGCGTGCGTCAATTGCTCGCCGCGCGCCGCGCCTAGGACCGTCATGCCCGACGACGTCCGCCGCCGCGACCGCCTGATCGGCCTGTTCCTGCTGGCGCTGGCGCTGCTGAATCCGCCGCTGCTGATGCTGTTCGGCGGCGGCGCGACCGTCTTCGGCCTGCCGCTTCTCTACCTCTACATCTTCGTCACCTGGCTGCTGATGATCGCGGCCGTCGCCTGGATCGCCGAGCGGCGAGCGGCGCGGCGGCGGCGCGGCGCGGACGGCTGAGCATGGTCGCCGGCTGGTTCATCATCCTGATGGCGGCGGGCTATATCGGCCTGCTGTTCGCCATCGCGTACTACGGCGACAAGCGCGCCGACCAGGGGCGCAGCCTGATCGATTCGAGCGCGGTCTACGCGCTCTCGATCGCGGTCTACTGCACCTCCTGGACCTTCTACGGCAGCGTCGGGCGGGCGACGCAGAGCGGCATCGCCTTCCTGCCGATCTATCTGGGGCCGACCCTCGTCTTCTGCCTCGGCTGGCTGCTGCTGCGGAAGATCCTGCGCGTCAGCAAGGCCAACCGGATCACCACCATCGCTGACTTCATCGGCTCGCGCTACGGCAAGAACGCGGCCCTCGCCGGCCTGGTGGCCATCATCGCGGTCATCGGCGTGGTGCCCTACATCGCGCTGCAGCTGAAGGCGGTTTCCACCAGCTTCACCGTGCTGCTGCACTATCCGACGGTCGGCGGCATGGTCGAGGGTGGGCCGGACTCCGCCTTCCACGACACCGCCTTCTGGGCGGCCGTGTGCCTGGCGGCCTTCGCGATTCTGTTCGGCACCCGCACCATCGAGGCGAGCGAGCATCACCAGGGCCTGGTCGCGGCCATCGCCTTCGAGTCGATCATCAAACTCGTCGCCTTCCTGGCGGCCGGCATCTTCGTCGTCGCGGTGCTGTTCGACGGCCTCCCCGACCTGTTCGCGCGCGCCGCCGCCGCGCCCGAGCTGGCGCGCCTGCTCCGCTTCGAGGCGACCGGCGGCGGCTTCAGCTGGATTACGCTCACGCTGCTGGCCATGGCGGCCGTCATCTGCCTGCCGCGCCAGTTCCAGGTGATCGTCGTCGAGAACATCGACGAGCGTCATCTCGACCGCGCGCTCTGGCTGTTCCCGCTCTATCTGTTCCTTATCAACCTGTTCGTCCTGCCCATCGCGCTCGCCGGCCGCCTCACCGTGCCGGCCGGCGTCGACCCCGACACCCTCGTGTTGACGCTGCCGATGGCGGCGCAGCAATACGCGCTGGCGCTGTTCGTCTTCATCGGCGGGTTCTCGGCGGCGACCGGCATGGTGATCGTGGAGACGGTGGCGCTCAGCACGATGGTCTCCAACGACCTGGTGATGCCGCTGCTGCTGCGCTGGCGCCGCCTCGGCGTGGCGGACTGGCCCGACCTGGCGCCGTTCCTGCTGAAGGTCCGGCGGATGTCGATCCCGGTGCTGCTGCTGCTCGGCTATGCCTACATGCGACTGGTCGGCGAGAGCTATGCGCTGGTCGCGATCGGGCTGGTCTCCTTCGCCGCGGTCGCCCAGTTCTGCCCGGCCATCCTGTTCGGCCTGTTCTGGCGGCATGCCACCACGACCGCCGCCTTCGCCGCCATCGGCGGCGGCTTTCTCGTCTGGGCCTATACGCTGCTGCTGCCGTCGCTCGCCGGCTCGGGCTGGCTGTCGAGCGCGTTCATCGCGCAGGGGCCCTTCGGCATTGCCCTCCTGAAGCCCTACGCGCTGTTCGGCCTCACCGGCTTGGATCCCATCACCCACAGCCTGTTCTGGTCGATGCTCGTCAACATCGGCGCGCTTGTCGGCGTGTCGCTGCTGACGGGCCAATCGGCGTTGGAGCGCGCGCAGGCCGCCCTATTCGTCGATGCGCTCGAGCATGCCGAGGCCGGCCGTCTGTGGCGCGGCACGGCCAGGCTGGCGGACCTCCGCGAGCTCGTTGCGCGATTTCTCGGGCCAGGGCGCGCCGACGAAGCGTTCCAGGATTATGCAGCACGGCGCGGCGTCGGCGTCACGGAGCTGGCCGTCGATGGCGAGCTCGTCCGGCATACCGAGCGCCTGCTCGCCGGCGCCATCGGCACGGCATCGGCGCGGGTGATGATCGCGACCGTGGCCGAGGAGGAGCCGCTCGGCATCGACGAGGTCATGCGCATCCTCGACGAGACGTCGCAGGTGATCGAATACAGCCGGCGGCTCGAGGAGAAGTCGCGCGAGCTGGAGACGGCGAGCGCCGAGCTGCGCGCCGCCAACGAGCGGCTGAAGGAGCTCGACCGTCTGAAGGACGACTTCGTCTCGACCGTCAGCCACGAGCTGCGCACGCCGCTCACCTCCATCCGCTCGTTCTCGGAGATCCTCCACAACAGCCCTGATCTCGCCCCTGACAAGCGGCGCGAGTTCCTGGCCATCGTCGTCAAGGAGAGCGAGCGGCTGACGCGGCTGATCAACCAGATGCTCGACCTGTCGAAGATCGAGTCGGGCAAGCCCGACTGGCAGATGTCCGACGTCGATCTGGCCGAGGTGGCGCGCGACGCCGCCGCCGCCACCAGCCAGCTGTTCGACGACAAGAGCGCGCGGCTCGATCTCATGGTCCCGGAGACGGCCCCGCTGGTTGTCGCTGACCGCGACCGCCTGATGCAAGTGACCGTGAACCTGCTGTCGAACGCCGCGAAGTTCTGTCCGCGGGCGGGCGGGCGCGTGACTCTCACGGTTGCCAGCGACGCCGACGACGTCATCCTCGCCGTCGCCGACAACGGGCCGGGGATCGCGCGCGAGCACCACGAGACCGTGTTCGAGCCGTTCCGCCAGGTCGGCGACACCCTGACGGCGAAACCGCAGGGCACCGGCCTCGGGCTCGCGATCTGCCGGATGATCGTCGACCACCATGGCGGCCGCATCTGGGTCGAGAGCGAGCCGGGCAAGGGCGCCGCCTTCCGCGTGCGCCTGCCGCGCAAACTCGCGCTCGCCCGGGCGGTGTGAGCGCGCACCTTCAGACAATTCACGTCTCGGTTGTCACCCCGACGAAAGTCGCTACTGCATGCACACAAGTTTGCGAGTCGACTGAGCCGACTCAATGGTTTGCATGAGACTGGGATCGCCGCTGTGCGTCCTTCGACCGGCTCAGGATGAGGGCTTTTCTTCGTGCCACGAAGGTTTTCCCTCATCCTGAGCCGGTCGAAGGACGCAGGGCGGTCCTGCAAATGCCGGCGTCCACAACGCAGGCGTGACAACCGAGCGGGTGTGCAGCGCGCTAGGCACCCCTTTGGCGGCTGATGCGACTAATTTGCACTTGCATTTCAGCCTAGCGGCCAGCATAGTTGTTGCGACTGACACGCATTTTCAGAAAATAAGCTGGAGACGGGGACCATGCGAAGGCAGGGGTTGTGGGCGTCGACTTTCCTGGCCGTCGGCTTGTCGGCCGCGGCGGCGACCGGTGCGTCGGCGGCCCCGACTGCGGATGAGGTGCTCGCCAGCTATGCGGACATCGCGTACGCCGAATATGGCGACGCGCGGATCGCGGCCGAGAAGCTGCTCGATGCTGTCACGGCGCTGACCGCCAAGCCGGGCACGGAGACGCTGGCGGCCGCGCGCCAGGCCTGGAAGGACGCGCGGCCGCCCTACATGCAGACCGAGGGCTATCGCTTCGGCAACGCCATCGTCGACGACTGGGAGGGCAAGGTGAATTCCTGGCCGCTCGACGAGGGGCTGATCGATTACGTCGACCCCAGCTACGGCGAATCGTCGGACGAGAACCCCTATTACCGCGCCAACGTGATCGCCAACCCGCACCTGAAGATCGCCGGCAAGGAGATCGACGCCAGCAAGATCACGCCGCAGCTCCTCTCCGAGCGGCTGCAGGAGGCCGGCGAGGTCGAGGCCAACGTCGCCACCGGCTATCACGCCATCGAGTTCCTGCTATGGGGGCAGGACCTCCACGGCACCGGCCCCGGCGCCGGCGAGCGGCCGGCCAGCGACTACGACGTCGCCCATTGCACCCACGGCAACTGCGACCGGCGCGCGGCCTACCTGACCGTCGCCACGCAGCTGCTGGTCTCCGACCTCAAGGAGATGGAGGCCGACTGGGCGCCTGGCGGCGCGGCCCGCAAGCAGCTGGCCAAAGGCGGCCCCGACCAGGGCCTCACCAAGATCCTGACCGGTCTCGGAAGCCTGTCCTACGGCGAGCTGGCGGGGGAGCGCATGAAGCTGGGGCTGATGCTGCATGATCCCGAGCAGGAGCACGACTGCTTCAGCGACAACACCCACAACTCGCACTACTACGACGAAGTCGGGATGATGAACATCTACTACGGGCGCTACACGCGGCTCGACGGCACCAAGGTGGGCGGCGCCGGCATCGCCGACTACGTCAAGGCGAAGGCGCCAGCGGAGGGGCAGCGGCTCACAGACGACATGGACAAGACCCTGGCAGCCCTGAAGGTCATCAAGGACACGGCCGACAGCGGCCGCATGGCCTACGACCAGATGATCGGCCCGGACAATCCCGAGGGGAACAAGATGGTCGATGCCGCCGTGCAGGCGCTGGTGACGCAGGCCCACTCCGTCGAGGCCGTGGTCGGCGCGCTCGGCCTCAAGATCAAGCTCGAAGGGTCCGACAGCCTCGACAATCCGTCTGCGGTCAAGACGCAGTAACCGAGTGGAGCGCGCGGGACCCCGCTTGGCCGGGACGATCATGCGACCGGCGCGCCGCAGCGTCATGCTCGGGGCGGGCCTCGCCATCGGTGGCGGGCTGGCCGGCCTGCCTCTCGGCCGCGCGGCGGCGCCGGACGAACGGCAGATCGTCGCGGCGCCGCGCTCCTACAGGCTGACCGGTGACCCATCGGTCGTCACGGCCGGCTGGGGCTATGCCGATGCCTTTCCGCCGCCGACGCTGCGGGTGAAACGGGGCGAGACGCTGCGCGTCCGCCTGGTCAACAGGCTGCCCGAGCACACCAGCATCCACTGGCACGGCATCCGCCTGCCGAACGCCATGGACGGCGTTCCCTATCTGACGCAGGCGCCGGTCGAGCCGGGCGCCGACTTCCTGTACGAGTTCAGCCCGCCCGATGCCGGCACCTTCTGGTTCCATCCCCATTGCAACAGCATCGAGCAGATGGGGCGCGGCCTGACGGGCGCGCTGGTGGTGGAGAATCTCGACGATCCGCCCTTCGACGCCGATATCGTCTGCCTCTACCGCGACTGGCACGTCGACGAGCGCGGCAATTTCACCGCCTTCTCGACCGACGAGGGCGCCGGGCGCGCCGGCACGATGGGCAGCCTGCACAGCGTGAACGGCGTCACGCAGCCGGCGATCGGCCTGCCGGCCGGCGGCCTCGTCCGCCTGCGCATCCTCAACCTCGACAACGCGCGCATCGTCACGCTGGCGATGCCGAACCAGGCGGCGGCGGTGATCGCGATCGACGGCAATCCGGTGGCGCCGGCGGCGTTCGGCGAATGGCAGATGGGACCGGCGATGCGCTTGGACCTGGCGCTGCGCGCGCCCGCGCGGGAGGGCGCGACCTTCGCACTGATGAACAACTTCGCCGCCGAGCCGTGGGTGCTGGCGACCTTCCGCACGATCGGTCCGGCAAAGTCGGCTGCGACCGCGGACGTGCCGGCGTTGCAGGCGAGTCCGATCCCCCGCCCGAACCTCGATCACGCGGAGACGCTGCAGTTCACCTTCTCGGCCGCCAGCGCGACGGCGCTCGACCCGAACGATCTGCCGCCCGCGCTGACCGACCTGCAGTCGGCGATCGGCGCCGATGTTCCGGCTGCAGACCTCCTCTGCCGTTCCCAGCGGATCTTCTGGGCCATCAACAAGCGGCCCTGGCCGGGCCAGGCGGGTGGGCATGTGCCGCCGCCGCTGGCGACGCTGAGGCGCGGCCGCAGCTACATCTTCGAGCTGATCAACGCTACGCCGCACACCCACCCGATCCACCTTCATGGGCATACATTCCTGGTGATCGAATCGAACAAGCGGACGGTCACGCCCTACCACACGGACACCGTGCTCATTCACACCAAGGAGCGCGTGAAGATCGCCTTCGTGGCCGATAATCCCGGCGACTGGATGCTCCACTGCCACATCATCGAGCACCAGGACACGGGCATGATGGGCTATGTCCGCGTCGCCTGACGGCCGCATGCGCGCGGCCTGTGCGACGGCCGCGCTGGCTATGGCCCTCGCCCTGGCGCCGCTGCGCGCGCATGCCGGCGAGGATGCGTTGCAAACGAGCTTGGTCGGCGCCTCGGAGCTGGACCACGCGCTCGGTCGCGCGCTGTTCGAGTTCACCTGGGTCTCGGCGCCGGCCTCGACCAAGTCCACGGACGGCCTGGGCCCGCTCTACAACGCCCGCTCCTGCGCCGCCTGCCACACCGCAGCCGCCCGCCGCCCGCCGGCGGATGCCTCGGGACGCGCGGTGCCCTCGGCGATCGTCTTCAAATTCACGGGCGCGGCCGGGCCCGATCCCACCTACGGCGCGCAGCTGCAGACGGCCGCGGTGCGCGGGCTGGCCGCCGAAGGGCAGGTCAGCATTTCCTACACAGCGATGCCCGTGACGTTCGCCGACGGCCGCGTGGTGCGCTTGCAGAAGCCGTCCTACCGCGTCACCGATCTCGGCTACGGTCCGCTCGATCCCGCGGCTCTGCTGTCGCCGCGCGTGCCGCCGTCGCTGGCCGGCGTCGGCCTGCTCGAGCGGATCGACGCCGATACCATCCTGGCCTGGGCGGCGAAAGAGAGGGCAGCGGGCGTTTCCGGCGAGCCGAGCCGGCCGCCCGAATGCGCAGGACAGCCGCGCTGCATCGGCCGCTTCGGCTGGAAGGCAGCCACCGCGACCGTCGACGACCAGAACGCCCTCGCCTTCAGCCTGGACATCGGAATGTCGACGCCGCGGCAACCGGCGCCCTGGGGCGACTGCACCAATAGAGAAAGCGACTGCATCCGCGCGCCGCACGGCGCCGACGCCGCAGCAGGCGGGACCGAGATCGCGCCGCAGCTGATCGCCCTGCTCGATGAGTTCGTGCGCGCCGAGCGCGCGCCAGAGAGGCTCGAGACGGGCTCGGCGACAGCGGCGAGCGGTGCCGCGATCTTCGCGGACATCGGCTGCGCCGCCTGCCACCGGGCGACCTATACGATCGCCGCGGCGGACGGCGGGTCGCAGGTCATCTCGCCTTATAGCGATCTGCTGCTCCACGATCTCGGCGACGGGCTGCGCGACGCGCCGGGCGCCGCCGGCGAATGGCGGACCGCGCCGCTTTGGGGCCTCGGCACGATCGAGCGCGCGGCGGGTCCGAAGGCCTATCTGCATGACGGCCGCGCCCGCTCGCTGGAGGAGGCCATCCTCTGGCACGGCGGCGAGGCGGCACGGGCCGTCGCGCGCGCCAAGGCATTGACGGTCCCCGAATGGGACGCCCTATTGGCGTTCCTGCGATCCCTGTGAGGTCTCTCGGTGATGTCATTGCTGCGGCGCCCCCACCTTTGGTTCTTCCTGGCCATTGCCGCGCTGGCGCCCTCTGCGCAGGCCGACTCTTCCGCCGATGACGCTCGCTACCGGGCGTTCGACCTGGCGATGGCACGCGACTATCTCCTGCCGCGCTACACAACCCTATTAACGGCAACCGCTATTCAGGAGCGCACTTGGACCGTGTTCTGTCAGCATCCTTCGGCGGAGGGAGTGAGCACGTTGCGATGGGCCTTCCAGACGGCAATGGACGCCTGGATTCCCCTGCAGCACGTCCACACTGGTCCAGCATCGCTGCAATCGCGCATTGATCGCATCTATTTCTGGCCCGAGCGCAAGAACGCCGTGGCCAGGCAGGTCGCCGCGCTGTTGCAGTCCGGCGACACCGCGGCGCTGGCACCCGATCGTATTGCCGTGGCCAGCGTCGCTGTTCAGGGTTTCCCGGCCTTGCAGCTCCTGCTGTATGGCGGGGATGATCCCGACCAGGCATTTCTGTCTGCGGATCAAACCGCCGTCTACCGCTGCGCCTATGGCTCCGCCGTCGCCCACAATCTGACGAAGATTGCCGGCCAACTCGTGGCGGAGTGGGCTGTGGTGATCGAGATGATGGCCAGATCCACTGAGCCCGGTGCCAAGTACGGCCTGCCGCCCTCGGCGAAGGAGACGGCGCAGCAGCTGTTCGCCGATCTGCTGACGCTGTTCCAGCTGGTCGGCGACCTGAAGCTCGCGCTCCCGCTGGGGCAGTCGCTGCAGGACCCGAAGCCGAAGCTCGCGGAGAGCTGGCGCAGCGGGCGCTCGCTGCGCAACGTCGGGCTCAACCTCGCGAGCGCGCAGGCGATGTACGGCAAGGACCGGAGCGCCGGCTTCCGCTCGCTCATGCCGGCGGGCGGCGATAGCGACGGCCTGGACGAGAAGATCATCGAGGCGTTCGTCGACGCGGCGTCGTCGCTGTCGGCGGTGCCCATGCCCTTGGACGCCGCCGTGGCCGATTCCGGCGGACGGCCGAAGGTCGAGGCGCTGCTGACCGACATCCGGCATCTGCGCGATCTCGTGGGACAGCAGCTGCCGTCCGCGATCGGCCTGACCGTGGGGTTCAATGCGCTCGATGGCGATTGATCGGCGACGATTCCTCGCGGGGTCCGCGGCCGTCCTGCTGGGGGCGCAGGGCGGCCCGGCGGCCGGCATGGCCGCGCGCTCGGACGAGACCTTCTTCAGCGGGCGGGCGGCCGGCACGGGCCGCTACCAGACCGTCGGCTTCGACGGCGGCGGCGAAATCCTGGTCGACTGCGATCTGCCGGCGCGCTGCCACGCCATCGCGGTGCGGCCAGACGGCGCGCAGTGCGTCGCCGTGGCGCGCCGGCCCGGCACCTTCGCGGTCGTCATCGATCTGGCGCAGCGCACGGTTGCACAGCGGCTCGCCGCGATGCCCGGCCGGACCTTCGCCGGCCACGCCGTGTTCTCGGCCGACGGCCGCCGGCTCCTGCTGACCGAGGACGACGCCGACCGCGAGGAGGGCTTCGTCTCCGTGCGCGCCGTCGACGACGGCTACCGGATCGCCGGCGACTTCCGCACGCACGGGATCGGCCCGCACGAGCTGCTGTGGTCGGCCGATAGGCGCACGCTGGCGGTCGCCAACGGCGGCATCCTCATCAACCCGGACAGCGGGCGCGCCCCGCTGAACATCGACGTCATGCAGCCGTCGCTGGCGCTGATCGACGCCGCCGACGGGTCGCTGCAGCGCCAGGTGCGGCTGAGCCCCGAGCTGCACCAGCTCTCGATCCGTCACCTCGCCCTGCTGTCCGGCGGAGCCGTCGCCTTCGGCATGCAATATCAGGGTTCGCCGGCGGACGACGTGCCGCTCGTGGGGATCCTGGCCGCGGACGGCGGCGTGCGGCTGCTGGACATGCCGGAGGAGTACGCGACGCGCGTGCGCCAGTACATCGGCAGCGTCGCGGCCGACGCGAGCGGGCGCTGGCTGGCGGCCTCGGCGCCGCGCGGCAACGTCGTGTTGTTCTGGGATTCCGAGAGCGGGGCCTTTGCCGGCGGCATCGACATCGCCGACGGCTGCGGCATCAGCCGCACGTCAGGGGCCGGCGAGTTCCTGCTGACGGGCGGCACCGGCACGGTCGAGCGCGTGAGCTGCCCCGGGCCGCGGCGCGCTCAGACGATGGACTGCGCCGCCCTGGCCGGCGGCCAATGGGACAACCACGTCGCGTTCCGGCCGCGCTGAGCGCGCCGCCGCGGGCGACCGGCGCTACTCGACCACGAGCTTCGAGAAATCCCCGCTCGGCTTCGGGTACTTGAGGTTCATGCCCTCCAGCGTCCGCCGGATGATGCGGGCCACCAGGGCATTGCGATACCAGTTGCGGTTGGCCGGAATCACGTACCAGGGCGCCCACGGCGTACTGCAGCGGCGCAGCGCGATGTCGTAGGCCTCCATGTAGTGGTCCCACCAGGCGCGTTCCTCGAGATCGCCGGGCCTGAACTTCCAGCGCTTCTTCGGGTCGGCGATGCGCTCCTGCAGGCGCTGCTTCTGCTCGTCCTTGGAAATGTGGAGGTAGAACTTGAGAATCGTGATGGCGTTCTCCGTCAGGTATTTCTCGAAGGTGTTGATCTGCTCGTAGCGCTGCTCGATCTCGGCGGGCGACGCCAGGCCGTGCACGCGCACGATCAGCACCTCTTCGTAGTGCGAGCGGTTGAAGATGCCGAGATAGCCGCGCCCGGGCACCGCCTTGTGCACGCGCCAGAGGTAGTCGTGCACTTGCTCGGTGGCGCTCGGCGCCTTGAAGCTGATGGAGGTGATGCCCATCGGGTCGACGTCGCCGAACACCTTGCGGATCGTGCCGTCCTTGCCGCCGGAGTCGACCGCCTGGAAGACGCAGAGCAGCGCGTGCTTGCCCTGCGCGTACATCAGCTCCTGCAGGACATCGATGCGCGCGACGTCATCGGCCATGTCGCGTTCGGCCCGCGCGCGGTCCGGCAGGCCGTGCTTGCTGTCGGGATCGACGTCCTTCAGGCGAAATCGCTTGCCGCCGGCGGGCACGCGGAAGCGGTCGATATCGATGCGGTTCGCGGATTTTCGCGCCATCGGCACTCCCTCCCCAGGACACGCGAACGCAGAAGGTAGTACGCGCGGTCAGCGGCCGGCAAACGCCGAACATCCCGGGAACAAGGAATTTACCCAGTTGACACAGATCAAAGCGCCCCCGGAGATGACGCCCTAGTTCTTGATCAACGGGGATTTTTCCACGTCCGGGGCGCGCCCCGGTCGAATGGCTTGTCGCAGTCGGTCATGGCGGATATCGCAGGGGCGTCCCAGTCATTGGTTCTTCCGGTGCGGCGCGTCGACGTCGAGGCGCCCTGGCGTTGGCTGACGGCCGGCTGGCGCGACCTGCGCCGCGTGCCGGCGGTGAGCCTGAGCTATGGCGCCGCCTTCGTCGTGATCAGCTTCCTGCTGACCTGGGGACTGTGGCTCTTCGGCCTGTTCTACCTGGTGTTGCCGCTCGCGGCCGGATTCATGCTGGTCGGTCCCGTCATTGCCGTCGGTCTCTACGAGGTCAGCCGCCGGCTGGAGCAGGGACAGCGGGTGACCCTCGCCGTTTCGCTCGCCGCCTGGAGCAGCCACCGCGGCCCGATCGCGACGATGGGTCTGGTGGTCACGCTCGTGCTGCTGGCCTGGATCTGGCTGGCGTTCCTGATCTTCGCCCTGTTCTTCGGACCGGCGCCGCCCTCCTGGGAGCATTTGGTCACGACGCTGCTGTTCTCGATCGACGGCATCCCGTTCCTGATCGTCGGCATCGCCGTCGGCGGCGCGCTCGCGGCCTTCGTGTTCGCCATGACCGCGGTCGCCCTCCCGGCGCTGCTCGATCGCGATATCGGCGTGCTCGGCGCAATCCTCACCAGCTTCGCCGCGGTCCTGCGCAACTGGCGCGTCATGATCGGGTGGGGCGCGCTGATCGCGGTCTTCACGGGGGCGGGCCTCGTCACCTTCTATCTCGGCCTGGCGGTGACGCTTCCGCTGGTCGGGCATGCCAGCTGGCATGCCTATCGCGACCTCGTCGCCCCCGATTCGCATTGATCGTCAACATCTCGGTGATCGCCCCATGGACGGAACTCTGAAATGGATTGCCAGCGGCGTGGTCGGAATCCTCGGCGTCGTCGGCCTCTTCTTCGCGGCCAATGCGCATGACCGCGGCATCTATGTCTTCGGCCTGGGCCTCGCCGGCTTCGCCGTCATCTACGTGTTCGCGCAGATGAAGCAGGGCTTCGACGCGCGCGACCGGGCCGGTAGCGCGGGCGAGCGCGAGTCGGATGTTGCAACGGCCGGACACGGCCTGATCGGAAAGGTCACCCCATGACGGTTACAGCCCTGTCGCTCGGCGCCGAAGCCGAGCATGCCGGCTACAACGAGGCGGTCATCCGGAAGTTCACCGTGGCGGCGGCATTCTGGGGTGTAGTCGCCTTCCTGGTCGGCGTCGTCATCGCGCTTCAGCTGGCCTTTCCCGTGCTGAACCTTGGTCTCGAATGGACGACGTTCGGCCGCCTGCGGCCGGTGCACACCTCGGCCGCCATCTTCGCCTTCGGCGGCAACGTCCTGTTCGCCACTTCGCTTTACGTCGTGCAGCGCACCTCCCGCGCCAGCCTGTTCGGCGGCCCGGCGGTCGCGGAGTTCCTCTTCTGGGGCTACCAGCTGTTCATCGTGCTGGCCGCCTCCGGCTACGTGATGGGCATCACGGAGGGCAAAGAGTACGCCGAGCCCGAGTGGTACACCGACCTCTGGCTGACCATCGTCTGGGTCGTCTACCTCGTCGTCTATCTGGGAACGCTGATGCGGCGGAAGGAGCCGCACATCTTCGTCGCGAACTGGTTCTACCTGGCGTTCATCGTCACCATCGCGATGCTGCACATCGGCAACAACATCTCGCTCCCGGTCTCGCTCTTCGGCGCCAAGAGCTATTCGGCGCTGTCGGGAGTCCAGGATGCGATGCTGCAATGGTGGTATGGACATAACGCCGTCGGCTTCTTCCTCACCGCCGGCTTCCTCGGCATCATGTACTACTTTATCCCGAAGCGCGCCGGGCGCCCGGTCTACTCCTATCGCCTGTCCATCGTCCACTTCTGGGCGCTGATCTTCCTCTACATCTGGGCCGGCCCGCATCACCTGCATTACACCGCGCTGCCGGACTGGACGCAGACGCTCGGCATGACCTTCTCGATCATTCTGTGGATGCCGTCCTGGGGCGGCATGATCAATGGAATCATGACGCTGTCGGGCGCCTGGGACAAGCTGCGCACCGATCCGGTGCTGCGCATGATGGTGGTGTCGGTCGCCTTCTACGGCATGTCGACCTTCGAGGGGCCGATGATGTCGGTGAAGATCGTCAATTCGCTGTCGCACTACACCGACTGGACCATCGGCCACGTGCATTCCGGCGCGCTCGGTTGGGTCGCCTACATTTCGTTCGGCGCCGTCTATTGTCTGGTGCCCTGGCTGTGGAACCGAAGGCTCTACTCGCTCAAGCTGGTCAACTGGCACTTCTGGATATCGACCATCGGCATCGTGCTCTACATCACCTCGATGTGGGTGGCGGGCATCCTGCAGGGCCTGATGTGGCGCGCCTATACCGGCCTCGGCTTCCTCGAATATTCGTTCGTGGAGACGGTCGAGGCCATGCATCCCTTCTACGTCATCCGCGCGGTCGGCGGCGCTTTCTTCCTCGCCGGCGCGCTGATCATGGCGTGGAATCTCTGGAAAACCGTGACCTCGGCGGAAGCCGCCGAGCCGGTCGGCCTCGCGCTGGCGCCGGCCGAGTAGGGTGGGGGACGACAATGTCGCTCTGGCAAAAACACGCCGTCCTCGAGAAGAACTCGATCATTCTCGTCATCGGCATCCTGATCGTCATCGCGATCGGCGGCTTGGTCGAGATCGTGCCGCTGTTCTATCTCAAGAACACGATCGAGAAGGTCGACGGCGTGCGGCCCTACACGCCGCTCGAGTTGGCCGGCCGCAACATCTACGTGCGCGAGGGCTGCTACCTCTGTCATTCGCAGATGATCCGCCCGTTGCGCGACGAGGTTGAGCGCTACGGCCACTATTCTCTCGCGGCCGAGAGCATGTACGACCGGCCGTTCCAGTGGGGCTCGAAGCGCACCGGGCCCGATCTTGCCCGCATCGGCGGCAAGTATTCCGACGATTGGCACCGCGACCACCTGGCATCGCCGAAGTCGGTGGTGCCGGGCTCCATCATGCCGGCCTATCCGTGGCTGGCCTCGACCGAGCTCGACTACCATCACATCCAGGACGACATGAAGGTGCAGGCGACGCTCGGCGTGCCCTACAGCGCCGACATGATCGCGCACGCGCAGGACGACGTGGTCGCGCAGGCGACCAATGACAGTCCGAACGCCGCCGACCTCGCCAAGCGCTATCCAAAGGTGAACGCGCGCGACTTCGACGGCAATCCCCGCCGCGTCACCGAGGCCGACGCGCTGATCGCCTATCTGCAGATGCTCGGCACCGAAGTGGACTTCAAGCTCTACAGCGATCAAGCCAACATCCGGTGAACACGCCATGGACCCGACTTATCAAGCCTTCGCCGAGTTTGCCCAGCGCTGGGGGCTGATCTATTTCGTCGCGATTTTTGCCGTCGTGCTCGTCTACGCGCTCTGGCCCTCGCGCAAGGCGCAGAAGAAGTTCGACGATGCGGCGCGCATTCCGCTCAAGGAGGACTGACCGGTGGCTGAAGAAGCAAGACAAATCGACGAGCTGACCGGCACCGCGACCACCGGACACGAGTGGGACGGCCTGCGCGAGCTCAACACGCCGCTGCCGCGCTGGTGGCTGTGGCTATTTTACGCCACCATCATCTGGGCCGCCGGCTATTGGATCGTCTATCCGGCCTGGCCGCTGATTTCGAGCTCCACGCAGGGCGTGTTCGGCTGGCACTCGCGCGCAGCCGTGGTCGCCGATCTCGACGCGTTGCGCGCCTCGCGCGGGCCGATGGTGGCCAAGCTCGCCGCAGCAACGCTTCCCGACATCGTCAACGATCCGCAGCTGCTCGACTTCGCGCGCGCGCAGGGGCGCGTCGCCTTCGCCGATAATTGCGCGCCCTGTCACGGCGCGGGTGGCGGCGGCGCCAAGGGCTATCCCAACCTCAACGACGACGACTGGCTATGGGGCGGCAAGCTCCCGCAGATCGAGCAGACCATCCGCTTCGGCGCCCGCTCCGGCAACGAGAAGGCGCATCAGGGCAACATGCCGCCGTTCGCCGGCGTGTTGAAGCCGGAGGAGATTTCCAACGTGGCCGACTATGTGCGCTCGCTCTCCGGCCTGCCGGTCGAGAAAGGCGCCGATCTGGCCGCCGGTCAGAAGGCGTTCGTCGCCAATTGCGCGGTCTGCCACGGGCCGGAAGGCAAGGGCAATCAGGAGCTCGGCTCCGCCAATCTGACCGACAAGATCTGGCTCTACGGCTCCGACAAGGCGACCATCGTGGATGGGATCGAGCACGGCCACGGCGGCGTGATGCCGACCTGGG
>DATIXH010000410.1:0-28804 GCA_035518775.1 Candidatus Acidiferrum sp. | reverse complement strand
TCGGACTGCACGTGATAGTGCTCGTTCTCGGGGCATTGCAGGGCGATCACGCCGACCTCGCGGGCGCTGTAGATATCGACCAGCTCGATGCCCCAGATCTCGCGGCAGAGCGCCCGCGCCTCCGGCGCCAGCGCCTCGGCGAAGGTCGTCAGATAGCGCAGCCGCCGCGGCCCGCCGCCGTGGTCGCGGATGTGCCGGAGCAGGTCGACCGCGACCGTCGCGAACGCATGAAGGTACTCGGGCTGCTGCCGCTCCAGCCACTCGACCTGCTGGTCGGTGCTGGCGGTGACCGCGAGGCCGACCGACGGTCCCGTGATCATCACATGCTCAGTGACGTGGCCCCAGTGCGGCAGGCTCATGCCCTGCGGATACTCGGCCGTGCCATCCGGCAGGTTGCGGATGACGGCGAGCTTGGCGCTGAAGTCGTGGCCGTGCCAAAGATGGTTCCGGATCGTGAAGGCGCGCCGGAGCTGCCTGACCAAGGCCGTCTGCAGCACCGTCACCGGTCGCCCGGTCGAGCCCGAGGTCTTCCAGGTACCGATCGCGCCGTGCGTCGGCGGCACGCGCGCGCTGTTGAGGGCGTTGCCGGCCGCTTGCACGGCGCTGCGGTCGAGCGGCGGGATCGCCGACCAGATCTCGTCAGTCAGCGGCCGATCAGGGCGATAACCGGCCTTTTGCAAGCGCTCGGCATAGAACGGCACGCTTGCCGATGCGTGCAGCAGCAGGCTCTCCAGCTGCATGCGCTGGCGCTCGCGGATGGTCGCAGGAGCCCACCATTGCGAGTGCTCGAACTGCTGGAGCAGCGCCAGGATATGCGCGCCCGCCAAGCTGGGCAGGCCTGGCCAATGCACGCCTTCGATGTCGGAGCGGACAAGACCTTCGCTCATCGCGTCGCCTGTCCCTCTCCGGTCTCGCCCAGGCCCGCGGCGAAGGGCGCGCAAACGCCCCTCGCCGCGTGTCGGTCGTCCGCTGCTAGTCCGTCTCCGTGACCGGCGCGTTGTGGTGATGGTTGCCGTCGAAGCACCCGAGGCCCGCGCAGGCGATGAGGCCGCCGAGCCCCACGCCGGCCCCGATCAGGATGTATTCGCCGGTGTGCGGCGCCTCGCCGGGCCCTGCATAGAGGGCGTCATTGACCACCGCCCCGACATCGACGCCGGAGAAGCTCAGCGACGGCAGCGACAGCTCCTCGCCGCCGGTGAAGCGCACATCGACCAGCGGCGGCGGCACGAACTGCACGTCGTTCTTCGCCGACGGCATCAACCAGACATTGTCGGCCTCCATCATGTTGAAGCCGAACGAGGGCGTGGCCTGGCCCGGATGCGGCCCGCCCAACGGCACCTTCCAGTAGAAGAAGGTGGCCATGTCGTCATGGGCGGCCGCCGGCCCCGGAAGGGCCGCCAGCAATCCCTGCAACACGAACGCGCTGCTCGCAAGCAGCGCTACCTTGCGTCTGCATTTCATCGAAGTTCCCCCACGTAATCCAAGTTCCCCTAGTCCGACCGCCGGCCGCGTCGCGGAGCCCGGCCCACCCACCCGGCTTACGCCGGGCAGACCAGGGCACGCTAGCATCAATTCCTACCGAAGGGAATCCTCTTCGAAGTCCGCGGGCCGGCGCTTCCCTCCCGGCCGCGGCCGGCGGGGAATTTGCTTTCCTTTTCCGCACCCTAGCCCCTGTGCTATAGGGCGCGCCATGCTGACGATCGAGAACCTGACCTACCGCATCGGCGGGCGCGTTCTGCTGGAGCGCGCCAGCCTGGCGCTGCCGGAGGGGCACCATGCCGGGCTGGTCGGCCGCAACGGGACGGGCAAATCGACCCTGCTGAAGCTGATCGCGGGCGAGCTGCACGCCGACTCCGGCGACATCACCCTCCCCAACGGCACCCGGATCGGCATGGTGGCCCAGGAGGCCCCGGCCGGGCCGGAGAGTCTGATCGACACCGTGCTGATGGCCGACCGTGAGCGCGCCGCCCTGCTGGCCGAGGCCGAGCATGCCGCCGATCCCCACCGCATCGCCGAGATCCATACCCGCCTGGCCGACATCGAGTCGCACCGGGCGCCGGCGCGGGCGGCGACCATCCTGCACGGCCTCGGCTTCGACGCCGAGCAGCAGCAGCGTCCCTGCCGTGATTTCTCCGGCGGCTGGCGGATGCGCGTGGCCCTCGCAGCCATCCTCTTCAGCGAGCCCGACCTGCTGCTGCTGGACGAGCCGACCAACCACCTCGACCTCGAGGCGACCCTCTGGCTGGAAGACTTCCTCAAGCGCTATCCGCACACCGTGCTGCTGGTCAGCCACGACCGCGACCTTCTCAACAAGGTCGTCGACAAGATCGTGCATCTGGAGATGCAGAAGCTGACGGTCTACTCCGGCGGCTACGACACCTTCGAGAAGACGCGCGCGCTGAAGATCGCCAACATCGCCGCCGCTCAGAAGAAGCAGGAAGCGCAGCGCAAGCACATGCAGGCGTTCATCGACCGCTTCCGCTACAAGGCCAGCAAGGCGCGCCAGGCCCAGTCGCGCATCAAGATGCTGGCGCGCATGGAGCCGATCGTGTCGATCGTCGAGGAACAGACGGTCGAGTTCGAATTCCCGAACCCGGACCAGCTGGCGCCGCCGATCATCGCGCTCGACCATGCCGAGGTCGGCTACGAGCCGGGCAAGCCCGTGCTGCGCAACCTGAACCTGCGGCTCGACATGGACGACCGCGTCGCGCTGCTGGGCGCCAACGGCAACGGCAAGTCGACCCTGGCGAAGCTGCTGGCCGGCCGCCTGAAGCCCATGAGCGGCACCTTGCGCAAATCCGGCAAGCTGCGCGTGGGCTACTTCGCCCAGCACCAGACGGACGAGCTCGACGTCAACGCGACGCCGCTGCAGATCATGGAGCGGCTGGCGCCGATGGCGAACGAGGAGAAGCGGCGCGCCCATCTCGGCCGCTTCGGCTTCCAGCAGGACAAGGCCCTGACCAAGGTGAGCGCGCTCTCCGGCGGCGAGAAGGCGCGGCTGCTGTTCGCGCTCATGAGCCGGGAGTCGCCGCACGTGCTGCTGCTGGACGAGCCGACCAACCATCTCGATATCGACTCGCGGCAGGCCCTGGTGCAGGCGATCAATTCCTTCGAGGGCACGGTCGTACTGGTCAGCCACGACCCGCATCTGATCGAACTCACCGCCGACCGTCTGTGGCTGGTGGCCGGCGGCCAAGTGAAGTCCTTCGAGGGCGATATGGACGACTACCGCAAGCTGCTCCTGGAGGAGCGGCGGGCGGAGTCCGACGACGGCGCGGAGCGGACGAAATCCCGCGAGACCGCCGCCCATACAGCGGCCGGCCGCAAGGAGCAGCGGCGCGCCGCTGCCGAGCAGCGCGCGGCCAATGCCCATCTCAAGAAGGCGGCCATCGAGGCAGAGAAGCGCCTGGAGAAGCTGCAGCAGAAGAGGGTCGCCCTGGAAACCCGCCTCGCCGATCCCGACGTCTATAATGGCCCGACCGCCAAGCTGATGGAGCTGCAGCTGCGCTACGGCGACCTCAAGCGCGAGATCGCCAGCGCGGAGGACGCCTGGCTGGAGGCCCAATCGGCTCTCGAATAGCACCCGCACGATCAGGAGGATTGCACCACCATGCCGCTGTCCATGTATCAGGCCTCCGTTCCCGTCTTCCTTCACACGCTGGCCGCACTCTCGGCCATTCTCGACAAGGCCGCCGCGCACGCGACGCAACGCAAGATCGAGCCTTCGGTGCTGCTGAGCACGCGTCTGTTTCCCGACATGTTCCCTCTGCTACGGCAGGTGCAGCTCGCGGCCGATTTCGCCAAGGGCGCCAGCGCCCGCCTGGCCGGCATCGAGGTGCCCAAATTCGCCGATACGGAGACGACGTTCGACGAGTTGAAGGCGCGCATCGCCAAGACCATCGACTTCGTGAAGAGCCTGAGCGCCGCGCAGATCGACGGCTCGGAGAGCCGCGAGGTCACGATACCCATCGGCGGCAAGCCGCAGTCCTTCAAGGGCCAGGCCTATCTCCTGCACTTCGCGCTGCCGAACTTCTTCTTCCACGCCACGACCGCCTACGACATCCTGCGCCACTGCGGGGTGGAGGTGGGCAAGCGCGATTTCCTCGGACCGGTCCTCACCGCCTGAGAGGCGTCGGTGGTCCTCCGGCTCACGATACGGACGGCGCTTTTCCTCGCGGTCATGGCCGCGCTGCTGTTCATACCGGCTGGCACTGCGCGCTGGCCGGCCGCGTGGGTCTTCCTCCTGGGCATGATCGCCTGGTCGACCGCCATGAGCGCTTGGCTCGTCAAGCACGATCCCGGTCTGCTGGCCGAACGCATGGCGCCCCTCTATCAGCAGGGGCAGAAGGGGTGGGACAAGGTCCTCATCCACTGCGCGGCGATCCTGTGGGGGGCATGGCTGGCTTTCATGCCGCTCGATGCCGTGCGGTTCGGCTGGTCGCACGTGCCGGTATGGGTGCAGGGGCTGGGCGCGCTCTGTCTGCTCGTCATGGCCTACCTCGTCTATCTGACGTTCCGCGAGAACAGCTTCGCGGCGCCGGTCGTGAGGATCCAGAGAGAGCGCGGACACAAGGTCGTCACCACCGGCCCCTACCGCCATGTGCGCCATCCCATGTATGCCGGCGCGATATTCTTCTTTCTCGGCGTGCCCTTGCTGCTGGGCTCCTGGTACGGGCTCGTTCTGGCGCCGCTGATGATGGCCATGCTCGCGCTGCGGGCAGTCATGGAGGAGCGCATGCTTATCGCGGAGCTCGAGGGCTACGCCGACTATGCCGCGCGCGTCCGCTATCGGCTGATCCCGCTGATCTGGTAGCTGCCGTGCGAAGCACCCGCCGAACCTGCTTGCCGATCGCATAAGTATGTGCTTATATATTGCATGATCGAGGCTGAAGTCTTCCGTGCCCTGGCCGACCCGACGCGCCGCGCCGTCTACGAGCGCCTCGCCGAGCGCGAGATGAGCGTGTCGGAGCTGAAGGCGGGTTTCGCGATCTCGCAGCCGGCGGTCTCCCAGCACCTGGCCGCGCTGCGCGGCGCCGGCCTGGTGCGGGAACGCCGCCAGGGCCGCCATGCCTACTATCGCGTCGATCCCCGCGGCCTTGCGCCGCTCGTGCGCTGGATCGACCGCTACCGCGCCTTCTGGCCGAAGCGCATCGAGAAGCTGAAGGACGTCCTGAAGGGAATGGAGCCATGACCTACGAAGCCGACCCCAACGACGCCACGGAATCCGTGGTCCTCGAGTGCGACCTGCCGGAGCCGCCGGCGAAGGTATGGAAGGCGCTCACCGAGCCGGCACTGCTGGCCGCCTGGCTCCTGCCGAACGATATCCGGCCGGAGCCCGGCGCACGCTTCGCCTTCCAGGCCGACGCCGAAGCGGGCGGCGGCACCATCGAATGCGAGGTGCTCGACGTCGATGCGCCCCGCCTCCTCCGCTACAGCTGGCGCGCCGCCGACGCCGGTCGCGACGCGCGCGACCGCGCGCTCGACAGCGTCGTGACCTTCGTGCTGGCGGAGACCGCGGATGGTGGCACGCATCTCCGCCTGATCCATGACGGCTTCCCCGCCGATGCGCTGCAGCAGGTCGCCTCCCTCGCAATGGCGACACCCAAGGTCGTCAGTCTGGACCGCGAACGACTCCGCCGGCGCGCCTCGCCGATCACGGCAACCGTCCGAGGGGGCCTGCGATGGGCAGCCTGATGAATCTCGTGCCGATGGTGGTCGAGCAGACCAGCCGCGGTGAGCGCGCCTTCGACATCTTCTCCCGCCTGCTGAAGGAGCGCATCATCTTCCTCAACGGGCCGGTCGAAGACGGCATGGCCAGCCTGATCTGCGCCCAGCTGCTCTTCCTCGAATCGGAGAACGCCAAGAAAGAGATCGCGATGTACATCAACTCGCCCGGCGGCGCCGTGACGGCCGGCTTCGCGATCTACGACACCATGCAGTACATCAAGAGCCCGGTCTCCACGGTCTGCATGGGCTTCGCGGCGTCGATGGGCTCGTTCCTGCTGATGGCCGGCGAGAAAGGCCGCCGAATCATCCTGCCCAATGCGCGCATCGTGCTGCATCAGCCCTCCGGCGGCTTCCAGGGCCAGGCCTCCGACGTCGCCCGCCATGCCGAGGACATCGTCAAGCTCAAGCGCCGCATGACCGAGCTCTATGCCAAGCATTGCGGCCGCACCTATGAGGAGGTCGAGCGCACGCTCGACCGCGACTACTTCATGAACGCCGAGGAGGCGAAGGCCTGGGGCCTCGTCGACCGCATCTACGACACGCGCGAGGACGTCGAAGCGGCTTGAAGAAAGCCGCGGGGGCGGGTGTGAGACCCGCCCCCACGTTCGACCGCTTCACTTCGCGGCGCGGTCGAGATAGCGCGTGAGGCCGTTGGCGAGGTTCACGAAGTCCGACGGCATCAGCATGATGGTCGTCGAGTTCTGCTCTGCGCCGACCTCGGTGATCATCTGCATGCGCCGCAGCTCGAGCGCCAGCGGATGCTCGGCCATCTGGCGCGCGCCGTCGGCGAGCTTCTGCGACGCCTCCAGCTCGGCCTCGGCCTTGATGACCCGGGCACGCTTCTCGCGGATGGCCTCGGCTTCGCGTGCCATCGCGCGCTGCATGGCCTCGGGGATCTCGACGTCCTTCATCTCGATCATCTCCACCTGGACGCCCCAGGCTTCCGTGGCCTGGTCGACGATGCCGCGCAGCACGTCATTGATGCGGTCGCGCTCCTTCAATACCTCGTCCAGCAGATGCTGGCCGATGATGTTGCGCAGCGTCGTGAGCGCCACCTGGTAGACCGCCGCATTGTAGTTCTGCACGGCGATGATGGCCTTCATCGGATCGACGATGCGATACCACAGAACGGCGTCGACCTTGATAGTGACGCTGTCCTTGGTGATCGTCTCCTGCTGCTCGACCTGCACGGTCTTCGTGCGCAGATCGAGCACGCGCTGCCACTCGATGATCGGGATAATCCAGTAGAGGCCGGGGCCGCGCACGGAATTGTAGCGCCCGAGCCGGAACACCACGCCGCGCTCGTACTCCTGCGCGACGCGGATGCCCGCAAGGCCGAAGGCGATTGCGGCGGCGCCGGCTACGACGACGATCATTGTGAGATTGCTCATGGTTAGCTCCTTTCCTGCCGCCCATGCGCTCAAGGCACGTTCGGGCCGATCGCGCGCGGACAGCGGCGCAAGCCGTTGCCGCGACGACGCGGGAGACGCGTTGTCGTTCGGAGGGCTGTGAGGTCCTGGGGCTGGACCGGCGAAGCGGCCGTTCCGTTCAGCGGAGCGGACTCGGGCGGCAGTGCGACGAGCGCGCAGCCGGGCGAATCACGCCGTATGTCCGGAGGGAGTCGCTGCCGGCGGGTGTTCATCCCCGCCAACAGTCATGAACGATATGCAGCCTGCGCTACATGCCTTTCGACCCGGAGAACGCGCCCAAGAGGCGGGCGCAGACACTATGTGGCGTCGTTAACCAGCCTCGGCAAGAGCGCGGAACAATTCGTGCATGCAGCGCACAATCAATTCGCCGCCCGCGGCTTCGGCACATAGCGGCCGTTCTCGATGCCGGTGAACAGCTCCTTCACCGAGGGATGCTTCACGGGGCTGCCGGTCTCGTCGACCAGCAGATTCTGCTCGGACACATAGGCGACGTAAGTCGTCTCCGCGTTCTCGGCGAGCAGGTGGTAAAAAGGCTGGTCCTTGCGCGGGCGGATCTCCGCGGGAATCTTCTGGTACCATTCCTCGGTATTGTTGAAGATCGGGTCGACGTCGAAGATCACGCCGCGGAACGGATAGACGCGGTGCTTGACGATCTGGCCGATCTGGAACTTGGCTTTGCGAATCTCGGTCATCGGGGGAATTCGGCCACCCGCGCGAGGCGGCGCGCGATCTGTCACGTCAATCGCACAGTATAGCAGAACTTGCGCCCTGGTGTGCGAATTGACCGTTCGTTAAACTGGGCGGCAGGACAATGCAACCGAATCGCGACGGAGACTGATTGGCCGTGTCGTTCACCGGCGCCGAACGCAAACGCTTCCAGGGCCTGCTGCGGCTGGCGGCCGAGAGCCCGTTCGCCGGCGAGCGCGCCAACGCCTTCGCGGCGGCGACGCGGCTGGCGGCGCGCCACGGCCTGACGGTGGAGGAAGCCGCCGCCGGCGACGACCGCGCGCCGCTCGCGCAGGCGCGGGAGCGCCGTCCCTCATCCATGGGCGAAGCCCTCGGCAAGCGCTCCTGGTTCGCCGACTACGATCCGCCCGAGGTCGGGCGCTTCATGCACCTGACTGACATCGCCATCCGGCTGGCCAAGATGCAGCACGAGGCGGCCATAGCCGAGGCGCGCGCCCGCGGCCTCGACGCCGCCGAGGAAGCGGCGGCGCGCCGGCAGGCCGATCGCGTCCAGCGCCAGTCCAACCGCCGCATGAACCCACGCGATCACGCCCGCGTCTTGCTGACAGAAACCTCGCTGCGCCTGCGCGAGATCGTCGACATCACCGGCCTCGATATCTACGAGGTGGTCGGCCTCAAGCTGGCGCTGCGCCCGGGTTCGCACAGCGGCCACGCGGCCGCCCGCTAGGGCGCATGTCGGCCCACGACTTCTCCTTCCCGGCGATCGACGGCGGCACGGTCCAGCTCGCCGACTTCAGGGGCAAGCCGGTGCTGGTCGTAAATACCGCCTCCGAATGCGGCTATACGCCGCAATATGCCGGCCTCGAAAAGCTATGGCGCACCTATCGCGACCGCGGGCTCGTCGTGCTGGCCGTGCCCTCCAACGACTTCGGCGCGCAGGAGCCCGGCGCCGAGCCGGCGATCCGGTCGTTCTGCGAGACCAACTACGGCGTCGATTTTCCGATGACCGCCAAGCAGACGGTCATCGGCGGCGGGGCTCATCCGTTCTATCGCTGGATCGCCGCCGAGCTCGGCGAGGACGCGGCGCCGAAGTGGAACTTCCACAAGTATCTCGTGGCACCCGACGGCAGCCTTGCCGGCCTGTGGCCCTCCGCGGTCGATCCGCTCGACCGCAAGATCACCGGCGCGATCGAGGCCGCGCTAACGTCGTAAGCTCCTCCTCGCAGCTGTCGGCGACGAACCGATCGAGCAGCCGCACGCCGAAGCCCGTGGCGCCCTTGGGCGCGGTCGGACCGTCCTCCGTCGCCCAGGCCACCCCGGCGATGTCGAGATGGGCCCACGGCGTCTTGCCGACGAAGCGCTTCAGCATGACAGCGGCATTGATGCTGTCGCCCCAGCGCCCGCCGTCGTTCTTCATGTCGGCGATGTCGGACTTGATGCGCTCGTCATAGGACTCGTCGAGCGGCATCCGCCATAGCCGCTCGCCCGTGGCGCTACCGGCCGCCAGCAGCTGTTCCGCGAGCTTGTCGTCGTTGGCGAACAGCCCGGCATATTCGTGGCCGAGCGCCACCATGATCGAGCCGGTCAGGGTCGCGAGGTCGACCATGGCCCGCGGCTTGAAGCGGTCCTGCGTGTACCAGAGAGCGTCGCTCAGCACGAGCCGCCCCTCGGCGTCGGTGTCGATGACTTCGACGGTCTGGCCCGACATCGATTTCACCACGTCGCCCGGCCGCTGCGCCGTGCCCGAGGGCATGTTCTCCGCCAACGCGCACACCCCGACGGCATTGACGCGCGCCTGGCGCGCGGCGAGCGACCGCAGT
Organism: Candidatus Acidiferrum sp.; assembly: GCA_035518775.1. GTDB lineage: Bacteria > Pseudomonadota > Alphaproteobacteria > Dongiales > Dongiaceae > JBGPEQ01. The sequence continues at coordinate 19,140 of DATIXH010000410.1, read as the reverse complement.
ACGCCGAGCACGGTCGCGGCGCCCGCCATGTCGGTCTTCATCTCCTCCATGCCCCCCGCGGGTTTGATGGAGATGCCGCCCGTGTCGAACGTAAGCCCTTTTCCGACGAAGGCGACGGGCGCGCTCGCCTTGCCGGCGCCGTTCCAGCGCAGCACGACGAGCTGCGGCTCATGGGCGCTGCCCTGCCCCACTCCGAGCATGAGGTTGAGGCCGAGTTCCCGCAGCTTCCTGGCCCCGAGCACCTCGACCTTGATGCCGAGTTCGCTGGCCGTCCTCGCCGCGGCCGCAAAGGCCTGGGGCGTGACCACGTTCGCGGGCTCGCTCACGAGGTCGCGGGCGGTGCCGACGGCCTGCGCCGTGGAGGCCAAGGGAACATAGGCCCTGCGCGCCGCCGCCGGATCCTCGACCAGCAGCGTCAGCGACCGGAGACTCGGCCGCTCCTCGCGCTTCTCGGTCGTGCGGTACTTGTCGAAGCGGTAGCTGCGCAGGCCGGCGCCGAGCGCGATGTTGGCGGCCAGCACGGCCGGCGCCGCCGCCTGCGCGAGCCCGTCGGCGGCGAGCGTCGCCGCCGTCTCGCCCGACGGCGCCAGAAGCGCCACCAACGCCCCGCCGACGCGCTGTGCCGCCAACGCGTCGAAGGCCTCGGGCTTGCCGCATCCGACGAGAACCACGCGGCTGCAGGCCAGCCCGCGCGGCGCCAGCACGGTCAGCGTCTCCTCGAGCTTGCCCGCGAAGCGGCTGGCCGCGAGGGCGCGCGTCAGCGCCCCTTTGGCGCGCCGATCGAGCGCCGCCGCAGTCGGGCCGAGCTTGCATCCCTCCGCCACCGGCAGGGCGAACGCCCCGTCCTTGGGCAGGGCCGGCTTGGCGAACACGACCTTCATTTCTGCTCCCAACGCCCGGCGGCTGATTGCTGCCAGTAGGTCAGCGCGTGGCCGGCGTCCTTATAGGTCTTCCAGCGCGCCCGCGCCGCCTGCACGGCCGCCTCGTCGTTGCCGTCGAACAGCTCGACGCACAGCTGATAGGCCGCGACCTTCTCCGAGCGGGTGCCGTCCGTCAGGAACAGCACCTGCGCGCCGTTCGGATTCTCGTCCGCGGTCGTCAGCCAGATCGGCTGCAGTTCGGCATTGCCGTCGCGCGCGCTGCCGTGCGGCAGAAAGCCGCGCTCGCTGTAGCTCCAGAGGTGGTCGGTCAGGTGCTCGACCCGCTCCTCCGAGCCGGCCATCACGACCGCCCGCTGGCCGCGCTCGAGCGTCTTCTCGAGCATCGGCGGCAGGGCGGCCTCGAGCACGGTGCGCTGCAGATGATAGAAGCGGATTTCGGTCATGGCAGTGAGGGCGCGCCGTCGTTTTTCATGCGGTGCGCCCGCGGGGCCGCCGCTACTTCTCCTCGTAGTTGTCCGCCACGAACCGGTCGAGCAGCCGCACGCCGTAGGCCGTCGCTCCCTTCGGCACGACCGCCGAGTCCTTCTCGGACCAGGCCATGCCGGCGATGTCGAGATGGGCCCAAGGCGTGTCCTTCACGAAGCGCTGCAGGAACTGCGCCGCCGTGATGCTGCCGCCCCAGCGGTTGCCGACGTTCTTCATGTCGGCGATGTCGGAGTTGATGAGCTTATCGTAGGCCTCGCCCAGCGGCATGCGCCAGAGCGGCTCGCCCACCGCCTTGCCGGCCGCCAGCAGCCGCTCGGCCAGCGCGTCGTTGTTGGCGAACAGGCCGGCGTGCTCGCGCCCCAGCGACACCATGATGGCGCCGGTGAGCGTCGCCAGGTCGATCATCGCCTGCGGCTTGAAACGGTCGCGGCAGTACCAGAGAGCGTCGGCCAGGACCAGCCTGCCTTCGGCGTCGGTGTTGATCACCTCGATCGTCTGGCCCGACATCGACTTCACGACATCGCCCGGCCGCTGCGCCGTGCCGGACGGCATGTTCTCGACGAGGCCGGCGATGCCCACGACGTTGGCCTTGGCCTTGCGGCCGGCCAGGGCATGCAGGGCGCCGATGACGGCGCCGGCGCCGCCCATGTCCCACTTCATCTCCTCCATGCCGGCGGCCGGCTTGATCGAGATGCCGCCGGTATCGAACGTGACGCCCTTGCCAACGAAGGCCACCGGCGCCTTGTTGCGCGCGTCCGGCGCGCCCTCCCACACCATGACCACGAGCTGCGACTCGCGCTCGCTGCCCTGGCCGACGCCGAGCAGCGCGCCCATGCCGAGCTCGCGCATCTTCTTCTCGCCGAGGATCTCGACCTTCACGCCGAGTTCCGAGAGCTTCTGCGCCTCCTGCGCCAGCGACTCCGGAAAGATCACGTTGGCCGGCTCGGACACGAGGTCGCGGGTGACGAACACGCCGTCGCCGATCCGCTGCAGCGGGTCGTAGGCCTTCTTGGCCGCGTTCGGATCGCCGCACATGACCGTCAGCTTCTTCAGGGTCGGCTTTGCCTCCGGCTTCTCGGTCGTGCGGTACTTGTCGAAGCGGTAGCTGCGTAACCGCGCGCCGTAGGCCAGATTCGCGGCCTGCTCGGCCGTGGCCAGCTTCTGGTCGCCGGCGTCGTCGATGGCGATCGCCGCTGCGCTCTCGCCGCTGTTCGCGAGGTGAGCGACCAGGCGGCCGCCGATCGCCTGCACGCCGGCGGCGTCGAGCGCCCCGGGCTTGCCCAGCCCGACCAGCACGATGCGGCTCACCTCGAGCCCGCTGGGCGCCAGCACCGTCAGGATGTCGTCCGGCTTGCCCTTGAAGCGGCTGGCGCCGAGAGCGCGCTCGAGCGCGCCCTTGCTCTGCTTGTCGAGCTGGGCCGCGGTCGGCGTCAGCTTGCGGTCCTCGTAGACGCCGACGACGATGGCGCCGCTGGATGGGATTTCGATTTTGGAGAACGAGATTTTCATGACCTGCATCCGGTTGCTGGAGCGGCGCCCCGGAGCGCGCCGCGCGCCGGATCCGCACAATGGGCCCGTCCTCTAGCACAGCGACCGGGACGGATAAAGCCGTCCGCGACGCGTCACCGGCCGCGCCCGCCTCTGGCGAACCCGGAAATTTCCTGCTGTAGTGGGGCGCAGCGAATCGGCCAGGGGGAAGTCGGGCCAATGACGCGCGCGGGGCTGTGGGGGATTCTGCTGGCTTGCGGACTGCTGCAGGCGTGCCCCGCCCATGCGCAGGACAAGACGCAGCAGCAGACGGGCGACAAGATCCCCGTGCTCCTGCAGGCCGACGAGATTACCTACGATCGCGATCTCGGCGTCGTCACGGCGCGCGGCCACGTCGAGATCGCGCGCGGCGATCGCGTGGTGCACGCCGACACGGTCTCCTACAACGAGAAGGCGCAGACCGTCACCGCCTCCGGCAACGTCAGCCTCACCGACGAGCACGGCAACACCGTCTTCGCCGACTACGTCGAGCTCACGAAGGACCTGAAGGAGGCGGCCATCGAGAGCATCCGCATGCTGCTCAGCGACAAATCGCGCTTGGCGGCCAATTCCGGCAAGCGCACCGGCGGCAACCTCAACGAGTTCAACTACGCCGTCTATTCACCCTGCCAGCTCTGCGCGGAGGACCCGACGCGCGCCCCGCTCTGGCAGATCAAGGCGGTCAAGGTCACCTACGACGAGGCCGCGCACAAGATCGAGTACGAGGACGCCACCTTCGAGCTGTTCGGCGTTCCCGTCCTCTACACGCCCTATTTCGAGCATCCTGATGGCACGGTGAAGCGAGCGTCCGGCGTGCTGACGCCGCAGTTCGGCCTGTCGAGCAAGCTGGGCGCCCACGTGCAGATCCCATATTTCTGGGCGATCTCGCCGGACAAGGACCTGACGATCGCGCCGATCTTCTCGACCAACGAGTATCCTGTCATGCTCGGCACCTATCGCCAGCGCGTGCAGGACGGCCTCTTCAGCATCACGCTCAGCGGCACGCTTTCCGACGAGAACGAGCCGTCCGTCGGCATCAACGAGGACGACTTCCGCGGCCACATCAGCGGCAACGGCCTGTTCGACATCGATCAGAACTGGCGCTGGGGCTTCGACATCAACCGGGCGACCGACAAGACCTACGAGCGCCTGTTCGACTTCTCCGACGACCGCTCGCTCACCAGCCGCGCCTACGCCGAGATGTTCGACGGCCGCAACTACGCCTCCATCCAGACCTACTCCTTCTACAGCACCCGCGCGGAGGACGTGAACGACGAGACGCCGATCGTCACGCCGCTCATGGATTACAACTACGTCAGCGAGCCGGTGGCGCTCAGCGGCTACTTCACCTTCGACGCCGACGCCATGGTGCTGACGCGCGTCTCCGGTCTCGACACACGGCGCATCTCGCTCAACGGCGGCTGGCGCATGCCCGTCACCTCCTCCTGGGGCGACGTCACCACGATTTCGGCCACCGTGCGCGCCGACCTTTATCAGTTCAATGACCTTGACCCCACTTCCGACGATCCGAACCCCCACAACGTCCCCACGGAGGACGGCGTGTCCGGCCGCCTATTCCCGCAGCTGCAGGTCGAATGGCGCTATCCCTTCGCGCGCGCCCACGACGGCTGGCACGAGGTTATAGAGCCCATCGCCGCCATCACGGCTGCCCCGAACAAGAGCAATTTCGGCGACATCCCGAACGAGGACAGCCTCGACGTCGAGTTCGACGACACCAACCTGTTCGATCCCGACCGCTTCGCCGGCCTCGACCGCGTCGATACCGGCCAGCGCGCCACTTACGGCCTGCGCTGGTCGTTCGTCACCGACGGCGGCGGCACCGGCAGCGTCTTCGTCGGCCAGAGCTACCAGTTCAACGAAGACGCGAATTTCGCCCTCGGCTCCGGGCTCGAGAACCACCTCTCGGACGTCGTCGGGTCCGTGCAGGTTTCGCCGATCGAGGATTTCGACCTGCTCTACCGATTCCGCTACGACACGAACTCCCTCCGGCCCCGCCGCAACGAACTGCTGATGAGCGCTGGTCCGTCGATGCTGCATCTCGACCTGGACTATGCCTTCCTTGCCAGCGAGGCCGATCCGGCCTCGGAGTTCGGCGATCGCCAGGAGATCGCGGGCAAGCTGAGCTCGCAGTTCACCGACTACTGGTCCGGGTTCATCGGCGGCCGGTACGACATCGAGAATACCCGCATCCTCTCTTACGGCATCGGCATCGAGTACGAGGACGAGTGCTTCGACGTCCGCACCTCGGTCGAGCGCGAGGAGTTCCAGGACCAGGAGCGCGATCCCGACTGGAAGGTGCTGTTCCGCATCGGCCTCAAGAACCTCGGCTTCACCAACGACGGCTTCTAGCGCGGTCTCGCGGACCTGCGACATAGCCGCCGGGCGCATTGTGCGGCCTTGGCCGCCCGCCTATAGTGGCGCGTCGCCACGTCCGGTGTCATCAGCCCAACATGCCTCAGCCGATGCGCAAGCTCTTCTTTCCCGTTGTCGTGCTTCTCGCGGTCTTCGCGCTGCGCGTCGCCGCCGCCCAGGACACGCTGCGCATCGTCGCGCTCGTGAATGACGACGTCATCACCGCCATCGACCTGGCCCTGCGCATGCAGATGGTCATCTCGTCGAGCGGCGCGCAGGACACGCCGGAGATGCGCCAGCGGCTGCGGCCCCAGGTCCTGCGCGCGCTCATCGACGACCGCCTGCGCCAGCAAGCGGCCGACAAGGAGGGCGTGACCGTGCCGCAGGACGCCATCGACCAGCGCATGCGCCAGATGGCGGAGAAGAACAGCATGAACCTGGACCAGTTCCGCGAGGCCCTGCGGCGCAACAACATCGATCCGAACATGCTCGAGGACCAGATCCGCACCGAGGTCGCCTGGGGCGTGCTGATCAATCGCAAGTTCCGCTCCGGCATCGTCATCACCGATAGCGACATCGACGCCGCCGAACGGCGCCAGCGCGAGGATGCCGGCAAGCTCGAATACCAGCTTGCCGAGATCTTCCTCTCGGTCGACGACCCCAACGAGACCGAGACGGTGCGCGAATCCGCGAACCGCCTGATCGAGCAGCTCAAGAAGGGGGTCGACTTCGGCGAGATCGCCCGGCAGTTCTCGCAGTCGTCCACCGCCAGCACCGGCGGCGTTCTCGGCTGGGTCGCGCCGGGCGACCTGCCGCCGGAGATCGCTACGGCGGTCCAAGGCTTGCAGCCGAACGCCATCTCCGATCCGGTCCGCAGCGAAGGCGGCTTCCATATCCTGAAGATCCTGGACGAGCGCCAGTCCGCCTCGGACAGCGCCCCGTCGCGCGATGAGATCTCGAAGCGGATCATGAACGACCGGCTCGAGAACCTGGCGCGCGGCTTCCTGCGCGAGCTGCGCCGCTCCGCCTACGTGGACATCCGACAGTGAACGACCGTCCGGCCGCCCCCGCGGCGCCGGACCTGCCGCCGCTCCGCGATGTGATCGCCCGCCACGGCCTCGCCGCCCGGCGCGCGCTCGGACAGCATTTCCTGCTCGACCTCAACCTCACCCGCCGGATCGCGCGCGCGGCCGGCGATCTCTCGTCCGGCACAACCATCGAGGTCGGCCCCGGGCCTGGCGGCCTCACGCGCGCCCTGCTCGAGTGCGGCGCCCGGCAGGTGATCGCGATCGAGCGCGATGAGCGCTGCCGGCCGGCCCTCGCCGAGCTCGAGGCGGCGTTTCCCGGGCGCCTGACGACGATCTTCGCCGACGCGCTCGCCGAGGACGTCTCCCGGCTCGGCACGGCGCCGCGCCGCATCGTCGCCAACCTGCCCTACAACGTGGCGACGCCGCTGCTGATCCGATGGCTGGAGCGCATCGACGCCTTCGCCGGCCTGACACTGATGTTCCAGAAGGAGGTCGCCGACCGCCTCACGGCGCGGCCGCGCACGAAGGACTACGGCCGCCTCAGCGTCCTCACGCAATGGCTGACGGAGCCGCGCCGCCTGTTCGACATCCCGGCCCGCGCCTTCACGCCGCCGCCAAAGGTGACCTCGACGGTCGTGCAGCTGACGCCGCGATCCCGGCCCGCCCATCCCGCCGACCGCGCGGCGCTCGAGCGCGTCACCGCCGCCGCCTTCGGGCAACGCCGCAAGATGCTGCGTCAGAGCCTGAAGTCGCTCGCACCCGATCCCTCCGCCCTGCTCGCCCGCGCCGGCGTGCCGGAGACCGCCCGCGCCGAGGAGCTCGACATCGCCCAATTCTGCGCGCTGGCGCGGGCGATGGTTGCTGACGGGTAAGCGGTCGGCGTCCGGTTCAATCTGCAACCCGGCGGCTCGCGGCAAAGGCCTCCGAGATTCGAAGCGGTCTTGCATCTTGGTTCTTGCATATGCAACCACAAGGTTGCATATTGCGTTCATGAGCATGGACGCGGTCTTTCGGGCGCTTGCCGATCCGGTCAGGCGTCGATTGCTGGACCGCCTCCATGCGCGGAACGGACAGACCCTGGGCGAGCTGTGCGAAGGACACGACATGACGCGTCAGGCGGTCACCAAGCATCTCGCCCTCCTCGAGGAAGCGAACCTCGTGGTGACGCGGAAGCGTGGCCGCGAGAAGCTGCACTACCTCAATCCCGTTCCCATCCACGAGATCGCCGACCGCTGGATCGGCAAGTACGAGCGCTCGCGCCTGCGCGCGCTCGCCGACTTGAAGAAACGCTTGGAGGAACAGAGCGATGACTGATCGTTTCGTCTACGTCACCTACATCCGCACCACGCCCGAGAAGCTGTGGGATGCGCTGTTGAAGCCGGAATTCACCCGCGCCTACTGGTACGGCGCCTGGCAGGACTGCGACTGGAAGAAGGGCTCGCCGTGGAAGCTGATGTTCCCCGACGGCCGGCCGGCCGACAGCGGCGAGGTCGTCGAGATCGAGAAGCCGAAGCGGCTCGTCCTCAAATGGCGCAACGAGTGGCGGCCGGACCTGCGCGAGGAAGGCTATTCCCGCTGCGTCATCGAGCTGGAGCCGGCGGACGAAACGGTGAAGCTCTCGATCACCCACGAGATCGACAAGTCCGGCTCCAAGTTCATCGAGGCCGTCTCCGGTGGCTGGCCGAAGATCCTGTCGAGCCTCAAGAGCCTGCTGGAGACCGGCAAGCCCCTGCCCCGCACCGATCAGCCAAAAGGATGATGCCTGGCGATAGAAGCCGGGCATGGCCACGCGCGGAGAGCGGCCGCCCTACTGCCCTTCCCGCAGCGCCTTGACGAAGTCCGACAGCCCGACCTGCCGTTCGCGCCGCAGGCGTTCGGCCTGCAGGATAGCCTGCACGCGGCGCGTGCTCGATTCGATGTCGTGGTTGACGATGATGTAGTCGTACTCGGCCCAGTGGCTCATCTCGTCGGCGGCCTTGGCCATGCGGTGGGCGACTTCGGCGGCGCTGTCCTGCGCGCGCGAGTGCAGGCGGCGCTCGAGCTCGCGGGTCGAGGGCGGGAGGATGAACACGCTCACGAGGTCCTCGCGCGCCGTTTCGGCCAGCTGCTGCGTGCCCTGCCAGTCGATGTCGAACAGCACGTCGCGGCCCTCGGCCAGTGCCGATTCCACGGCCGCCCGCGGCGTGCCGTAGTAGTTGCCGAACACCTTGGCGTGCTCGAGCAGCGCCCCGGCCCCGACCAGCCGGTCGAACTCGGCCGGGTCGATGAAGTGATAGTCCTGGCCGTCGACCTCGCCCGGTCGGCGCGGCCGCGTCGTCACCGAGATTGACATGGAGAGGTTGCCGTCGCGCTCCAGCAGCTTGCGCGAGATCGTGGTCTTGCCCGCCCCCGACGGCGACGACAGCACGAGCATGAGCCCGCGCCGCCTGATATCGCCGGCATCGTCATCCTTGGAGGCTCGCGTCTTCGACGTCGTCATGCCTCGCAATGCCAAAGAAGATGAACCGCGGAGGCGCAGAGACGCAGAGCAACGAAGGATCCTTTTGGTCCGCGCAATCGGCCGGCGCCGCCGAGTGTCTTGCCACTCCGCGTGACCACTTCTCTGCGCCTCTGCGTCTCTGCGGTGAATCTCTCGACCGGCATGATCAGTGCTGCCAAGTTGAATTCATAGCGGCTCACGTCACTCGATGTTCTGCACCTGCTCGCGCAGCTGGTCGATCGCGGCCTTCAGCTCGAGGCCGATCGCCGTCAGCTCGACGTCGGCCGATTTCGAGCACAGCGTGTTGGCCTCGCGGTTGAACTCCTGGCAGAGGAAATCGAACTTGCGGCCGACGGCGCCGCCCTCCGCCAACAGCTTGCGCGCGGCCGCGACGTGCGCCGCCAGCCGGTCCAGCTCTTCGCGCACATCGGCCTTGGTGACGAGCAGCGCCGCCTCCTGGGCGAGCCGTTCCTCCGGAAGCGCCGGCGAGGCTTCGAGCAATGCGTCGAGCTGCGCCTTCAGGCGCGCCTTGAGCGCGGCCGGCTGGGCCGCGGCCGTGGCCGCCGCGCGCTGGCGCAGCGCCTCAATGGCGTCGAGATGCTGGCCGACGAGAGCCGCCAGCCGGGCGCCCTCCTCGTGACGCATGGCGTCCAGCGCCGCCAAGGCGCGCGCCAGGGTCTCGTTCATGCGCGTCAGCCGTACCGCCCGCTGCTCCTCGGTGGGCTCCGCCTCTTCGACGACTTCGACGACGCCGCGCACGCCCAGCAGGCTGTCCAGCCGCGGCCGCTCGGTCCTGCCCCCAAGGTCGCCGGCGAGGGCGATCAGCTGGTCGAGCAGCTCGCGGTTGATGCGGGCGCGCGGCGGCTCGCCCCCGCGCGCCAGCGTCAGGGTAAGCGCGAAGTTTCCGCGCTTGAACCGCTCCGCCAGCGCGGCGCGCGCCGGCGACTCCAGCGCCTCGAATCCAGGCGGCAGGCGGCAGCGGACGTCGAGGTTGCGGCCGTTTACGCTCTTCACCTCCCAGGCCCAGTGCAGGCCCGGATGCAGGTCGGCGGCGTCGGCGCCCTCCGCGCGCGCGAATCCTGTCATGCTGGCGATGGGCAAGAGCGGCCTCCCGACCGAGGGGACACGAAATCTGGTAGTGGCGCTAGCGCAAACCACTATATACTCGGCGAGCGATACCAACAAGCGACCCCATGAAAGAGCCGCGCAGCATCCTCATCACCGGCGCCAGCAGCGGCATCGGTGAGGCCCTGGCAATGGCCTATGCCGGCCCGGGGGTGAGCCTCGCGCTCACCGGGCGCGACGCCGACCGGCTCGAGAAGGTCGCCGCCGCCTGTCGCCAGCGCTCGGCGCGGGTGGAGACGGCGCTCATCAACGTCGCCGACGCCGACTCGATGGCCCGCTGGATCGAGGGCATCGACCGCGCCACGCCCATCGACCTGGTGATCGCCAACGCCGGCCGCGGCGCCAGCGCCGGAGACGGCCCGGAGGCGGCGGAGATCACCCGCGCCGTGTTCGCGGTCAATCTGGGCGGCGTGCTCAATACGGTGCTGCCGCTGATCCCCCGCTTCCAGGCGCGGCGGCGCGGGCAGATCGCGGTGATGAGCTCGCTCGCGTCCTTCCGCGGCTTTCCGCCCGCTCCCGCCTATTGCGCCAGCAAGGCCGCGGTGCGGACCTGGGGCGAGGCCCTGCGCGGACATCTCCATCGCTACGGCATCGAGGTCAGCGTGATCTGTCCGGGATTCATCGTGAGCCGGATGACGGGTAAGAATAAATTCCCGATGCCTTTCCTCATGGACGCCGCGCGCGCCGCCGCCATCATGAAGCGCGGCCTCGAGCGGAACCGGGCGCGCATCGCCTTTCCGTTTCCGCTTTACCTCGCGATCTGGCTGGTCGGCTCTCTATCGCCCATCTTCACCGACTGGCTGTTCATGCGCCTGCCAAAGAAGCAGTAGCAGCACACCTGCGCGTCATCGTTCGGGCTCTACTGTGGCTGCGGTTGCTGCGCCTGCTGCTTGCGCCAAGCGGCGACGTTCTTGTTGTGCTCGTCGAGGGTGGCGGCGAAGGCGTGACCGCCGGTGCCGTCGGCGACGAAGTAGAGGTCCTTCGTACTGTCCGGATGCAGCACCGCCTGCAGCGAGGCGCGGCCCGGATTGGCGATCGGACCGGGCGGCAGCCCGGCATTGACATAGGTGTTGTAGGGGTTGGCGACCTGCAGGTCGGCCTTGGAGAGCGGGCGCCCGAGCGGACCCTTGCCGCCGGTGACCGCGTAGATGACGGTCGGATCGGACTGCAGCGGCATGCCCTTCGCCAGCCGATTGAAGAACACCGAGGCCACGTGCGGCCGCTCTTCCGGCACGGCCGTCTCCTTCTCGACGATCGAAGCCAGGGTCACCGCCTCGGCGACATTGGCCAGCGTCAGCGTGCCGTCGCGCGCCGGCCACAGCTCGGCGAGCGCATCCTGCATGCCCTTGCGCATGCGCTCGAGCAGCTGCGCGCGCGTATCGCCTCTGCTGAAGAAGTAGGTCTCCGGGAGCAGCGTGCCGTCTGCGGGCAAGGCCGCGGGCACGGCGCCGTCGAGATCCGGTGCCGCCGCGACGAGCGCCACGATCTCCGCCGAGGTCAGCCCCTCCGGAACGGTCAGGCGATGCTGGATCGTGCCGCCGGCGATCATCTGCTCCATCACCAGGCGCATGCTGAGCCGGCTCGCGAAGAGATACTCGCCTGCCTTCAGCGGCTGCCCTTCGCCATAGACGCGCACCCCGGCGGCGAACACCAACGGGTCGCTGATGACGCCCGCCTCGGCCAGCTTGTCGGCGATGCCGCGCACGCCAAGGCCGCGGTCGATGATCACCGTCGTGTCGGCCGCGGCCGGGCCTGGCTCGTGGAACTTCGTGAAGGCCCAATAGACGGTCCCGCCCGCCAGTCCGACCGCCAGGACGAGCAGCAGCAGGAACAGACGGAACAGCTTGCCGATCAACGGGCTATGGGGAGCCGGTAAAGATCAGGCTGGCGTTGGTGCCGCCGAAGCCGAAGGAGTTGGAGAGCGCGGCGCGGATCTTGCGCGGCTTGGCCCGCTTCGCCACCAGATCGAGGTCGCAGCCGGGCGAGGGATTCTCCAGGTTCAGCGTCGGCGGGCAGACCTGGTCGCGGATCGCCAGGATGCAGAAAATAGCCTCGACGCTGCCGGCGGCGCCCAGCAGATGCCCGATCGCCGACTTGGTCGAGGACATCGAGAGCTTGTAGGCGGCGTCGCCGAATACGCTCTTCACGGCGTTGAGCTCGATCTCGTCGCCGAGCTGGGTCGAGGTCCCGTGGGCGTTGATGTAGTCGATGTCGTCGGGGTTAAGTTTGGCGCGCTTCAGCGCCGCCCGCATGGCGCGCTTGGCACCGTTGCCGTCCTCGGCCGGTGCCGTGATGTGGTGGGCGTCGCCAGACATGCCGTAGCCGATGATCTCGGCATAGATCTTCGCGCCGCGCTTCTTGGCGTGCTCCAGCTCCTCGAGCACCACGACGCCGGAGCCGTCTCCCATGACGAAGCCGTCGCGGTCCTTGTCCCAGGGCCGCGAGGCTTTCTCCGGCGTGTCATTGTAGCTGGTGGAGAGCGCCCGGGCGGCCGAGAACCCGGCCATGCCAATGCGGCAGATGCCGGCCTCGGCGCCGCCCGCGACCATGACGTCGGCGTCGTCGAGCGCGATCAGCCGCGCCGCGTCGCCGATGGCATGCGCGCCCGTCGAGCAAGCCGTCACGACCGCATGGTTGGGCCCCTTGAATCCGAATTTGATCGAGACCTGGCCCGAGGCGAGGTTGATCAGCGAGGACGGAATGAAGAAGGGTGAGAGCTTGCGCGGGCCCTTCTCATGGACGAGCACCGAGCCCTCGTAGATCGACTGCAGCCCGCCGATGCCGGAGCCGATCATCACGCCGGTGCGTTCGCGCTCCTCTTCGCTGCTCGGCTGCCAGCCGGCATCCTCCACCGCCTGCGTCGCCGCGCCCATCGCATAGACGATGAACGGGTCCATGCGGCGCTGATCCTTGGCAGCGATATAGAGGCCGGCGTCGAAGCCGCCGCTCTCGGCGCCGCCGACCGGCACCTGCCCCCCGATCTTGCAGGGCAGGTCCGACACGTCGAACGACTGGATCGAGCGGATTCCCGACTCGCTGTTGATCAGGCGCTTCCAGGTATGCGTGGCGCCCGAGCCCAGCGGCGTGACCAGACCGATGCCGGTGACGACGATTCGCCGCATCGTCAGGCCGGTAGCGATGGAATGAGCATCAACAAGGCCGTCGGCAGTGCGCGCCGTCCGGCGTCAGCCGTTCTGCTCGATGAAGGCGATCGCGTCCTTCACCGTCAGGATCTTCTCGGCGGCGTCGTCGGGGATCTCGCAGCCGAATTCCTCCTCGAAGGCCATGACGAGCTCGACCGTGTCGAGACTGTCGGCCCCGAGGTCGTCGATGAAGCTCGCCCCCTCCGTCACCTTCGACTCGTCGACGCCGAGATGCTCGACGACGATCTTCTTCACCCGCGTCGCGATATCGCTCATGGTCCCTCGTCCTCACCCGCAAATAGCAGAATTCGGGCCGTCCCTTAGCACGGGAATCGCCCGCTGGCCAGCGCCCCCGGCGCCGGCGAAAAGATGGCTCATATCATGGCCATCCCGCCATTCACATGCAAGGTCTGGCCGGTCACGTAGGCGGCCTCGTCGCTGGCCAGATAGACCACGGCCGCCGCCACGTCGGGCGAAGCGCCCAGCCGCCCTGCCGGGATGGCGCCCAGCAGCCGCTCCTTCTGCTGCGGGTTGAGCGCGTCGGTCATGGGCGTCGCGATGAAGCCGGGCGCCACGCAGTTCACGGTGATGCCGCGCGAGGCCACCTCGGCCGCCAGCGCCTTCGACATGCCGATCATGCCGGCCTTGGCGGCGGCATAGTTGGCCTGGCCGGGATTGCCCGTGACGCCGACGATCGAGGTGATGCCGATGATGCGCCCGAAGCGCCGCTTCATCATGCCCCTGAGCGCGGCCCGCGCCAGCCGGAAGCCGGCCGTGAGATCGACCTCCAGCACCTGCTGCCAGTCCTCGTCCTTCATGCGCACCGCCAGCGTGTCGCGCGTGAGGCCGGCGTTGTTGACGAGGATGTCGAGCTTACCCATCGCCGCCTCGGCCTCGCCCACCAGCTTCTCGGTAACCGCCGCGTCCGCCAGATTGCAGGCGATGGTATGCGTGCGCTCGCCGAGCCGGGACGCCAGCCCCCGCAGCGCCTCGACCCGCGTCCCCGACAACGCCACCGTCGCGCCCTGCGCATGCAGCGCCGCTGCGATCGCCCCGCCGATGCCGCCTGATGCGCCCGTGACGAGCGCGCTCTTGCCTGTCAGATCGAACATGACATCCCCTTCGTGGGGCGCGCTGCGCGCGCCCGCCTCTGCCGCCGCCGCCGCGGGCGCGCGCAGCGCGCCCCTACAAGCTCTTCAAGAGCGCCTCGATCTCCGCCGGCTCGCCCACCGACGAGGCCGCGATCTCGCGATCGATGCGCTTGGCGAGGCCGGTCAGCACCTTGCCGGCGCCGACCTCCACCAGCGTGTCGACGCCCTGCTCTTTCATGAACAGCACGCTCTCGCGCCAGCGCACCATGCCCGTCACCTGCTCCACCAGCAGCTTGCGGATCGTGCCGGCGTCGGCGACCGCGCGCGCCGTCACGTTGGCGACCAGCGGCACGGCGGGATTGACGAGCGGCGCCTCGGCCAGCGCCTCGGCCATCGCGTCGCCCGCCGGCTGCATCAGCGCGCAATGGAAGGGCGCGGATACCGGCAGCATCACGCTGCGCTTGATGCCGCGCTCGGTCGCCAGCGCCACGGCGCGCTCGACTGCCGCCTTGGCGCCACTGATCACCACCTGCCCGGGTGCGTTGTCGTTGGCGGGCGCACAGACGAGCTTCGTCTCCCGCGCCGCCGCCTCCGCGATGCTCTTCGCCGCATCGAGGTCGGCGCCGAGCAGCGCCGCCATGGCGCCCTCGCCGACCGGCACCGCTTCCTGCATGGCGCGCCCGCGCCGCTTCAGCAGCCGGGCCGTCGCGCCGAGCGGCAGCGCGCCCGCCGCCGCCAGCGCCGAATACTCGCCGAGCGAATGACCGGCCACGAACGCGATCTTGTCGGCCAGGACCACGCTGCCCTCGCGCTCGATCACCCGCACCACCGCGAGGCTCACCGCCATCAGCGCCGGCTGCGCGTTCTCGGTCAGGGTCAGCTCCGACTCCGGCCCCTCGGCCATCAGCCGCGTCAGCCGCTGCTTCAGCGCCTCGTCGACCTCCTCGAACACCTCGCGCGCGGGCGCGAACGCCTCCGCCAGCGCCCGTCCCATGCCGACGGCCTGCGATCCCTGCCCCGGAAACACGAAGGCTCTGCTCATGCCCTGCCGCCCCTGCGCGCCGAAAGGCCGCTAGTCATAGCGGCGCCGCCCGACCTGTCAAGCGACCGCGTCGGGCGGCCGGCCGGTCTCTCCTACTCCGGCCCCAATTTCACCGCGTCTCGCGGCTGCCGGCGCCGATCGGCACGCTGAACTGGCCCGTATCCTGGTTGAAGGAGAGCTGACCGTGCTCGCAGCCGGCCAGGGCTGCCAGCGCGAGCATGGCCGCCAGCCATCGTCCCGCCCCGCCGAGCGTTACGCGTTGCTGCTCCGCCGGCCGCGCCGGCGGCGGTCCGCGATCGGACATGCTTCCTCCATCCTGTCGTGCTGAGCGCCGCCGCTGCAATATGGGCCGCCGCCGGCCCCGCATCAAGCCGCCGCCGCGGCCGCGCCGCTAGAGCCACCCCGGGCGGGCCACGAGCTCCGAGACGAGCGCCCTGATCTCGCGGTCCATGAAGGGCTTGGCGAGGTAGGGGCGGGTGCGCAGCGCGGCGGGGATGTGGTCGCGCGCATAGGCGGAGATGAGCGCGAAGGGAATGCCGCGGCGCTCGAGCGCCTGGGCGATCGGCAGCACCGTCTCGTCGATGAGGAACACGTCGAGCAGGGCGGCGTCGAGCGGCTCGTGCAGCGCGATCGGCAGGGCGGTCACGACATGCGCCAGCGGTCCGACGGCCGTGCAGCCGGCATCTTCCACCAGATTGACGATGTACATGCCCAGCATCATCTGGTCTTCGACGACCAGCACGCGGGGCGGCTTCCGTTCGGCAGAGTCCATCAACTCGAGCCCTCTGCGCGCCAAAATGGCGCCCGAGGCGCGGCCGCGTCCCGCAAGACCGGGGTCGCGCCTCTCAGCCGCAGGCAGCAGCTATGGGCCCCCGCTGCCGGGGCAGGCCAGCGACAAAAATCGGACATTCCGAGGGCGGCGTCGCTCTCAGGCGACGTCGCCGGCCGCGGCCTTGCGCTTGCGCCCGGTGATCATGGCGGCCACCAGGTTCTCGCGGTGGCGCAGGCAGGCGAGCGCCACGCCGCCGACATGGAGGGCGACCAGCAGCAGCATGCCCTGGGCGATCAGGCCATGGACCGTCTGCACCCAGGCGACGCCGAACCAGGCGTCCGTCGTCATCATCCAGCCGGTGAGGGCGGTCGCGGCCATGCCCGCCATCAGCACGAGCGCCATCGCGCCGCCGGCCGGGTTGTGCCCGATATGGCGTGCCTCGCGGCCGCCGAGGATGGCGCGCAGATAGCGCAGGACGGTCTGCGGCCCGCGCACGAACTGCGAGAACCGCGCATAGGGCGTGCCCAGCGTCCCCCACAGCACCCGCACCAGCACGAGGCCGGCCGCGAGATAGCCGGCGCCGTCGTGCAGGAGCTCGGACCCGTGGCGGCTGAGCCAGGCGACCGCGAAGCTCGTCACCAGGCTCCAGTGAAAGATCCGGACCAGCGGGTCCCAGACGCGCATCGTCGCCGTCGAGCGATGCGCGTCCGCCGGCGCCGGGAGGCCGCGCTCAGTCCTCGCCGGCCTCGGCATTGGCGACCTTCTCGAGGGTCTCCGCGTTGTAGGCGGTGTTCACCTTCTTCTTGTCCTTGTCGACCGCATAGACCTCGTAGCAGCCGCCCTCGAGCTTGATCTGGCGGACGGTGAGGCCCTCGGCCTTGAGCTTCTCCTCCAGCGTCGTCTTGGGCTGGAACTTGGACGACGGCGCCTTGCTGCAGGAGGCATCGGCCATGGCCGGACCGGAGATCAGCAGCGCCAGAGCGGTGATGACGAATGCGCGATACATCGGCGAACTCCTCTGTTGCGTTCGGTGCGACGGCGACAGGCGCGCCGTCATGGCCGCTATGTATCACGCGCAAGCTGACCGAACGCTGACAGGGCTACCGCCGCCTCAGCACGACATGCATGGCGTTTTCCGTTGCCACGTGCTCGCTGCATTCGTAGCCGAGGGCGAGCATGTCGATGCCCGCGAGAAGATGCTCGCCGCCGCCCAGCAGGACCGGCGACATCGCCAGGTGCAGCTCGTCGACCAGACCGGCGCGCAGGTACTGCCGGATCGTCGCCACGCCGCCGCCCACCCGCACGTCCTTGCCGGCGGCGGCCGCGGTCGCGCGCTTCAGCGCCGCCTCGATGCCGTCGGTGACGAAGTGGAAGGTGGTGCCGCCCTTCATCTCGAGCGGCGCCCGCGCATGGTGAGTGAGCACGAACACCGGACAATGGTAGGGCGGCGTGTCGCCCCACCAGCCCTTCCAGCTGTCGTCCGGCCAGGGCCCGCGCACCGGCCCGAACATGTTGCGGCCGAGGATCCAGGCCCCGACGTTGGCGAAGCCGCGCTGCGCGAACGCCTCGTCGACGCCGGTCGTGCCGCCCGCCTTGCCCGTCATCGCGTGAAAGGTGCGGGTGGGGAAGAACCAGCCGAACAGGCCGGGCCCGCCGACGCCGAGCGGGTTCTGGAGGCTCTGGTCCGGCCCGGCGCCGAAGCCGTCGAGCGAGACGCCGAAGCATTGCACGCGCAGCTTGCTCATGGATCGCTGGTCCTTCCCGATGGTCGCGTCCCGTTCACGCCTCGACGAACAGCTCGAAGCCGCCCCAGAACATGCGCATGGTGTCGAACGGCATGGTCTTCGGGTTCATCCCGGCGAGGCGCGGATCCTGCATGACCAGCGCGTTGATGCGGTCGCGCTCCGCCCGCGACTCGAACACGACCCAGCCGAACACGACCGTCTCGCCCTCCTCCAGCTTCACCGCCTGCGGGAACGAGGTGACCTTGCCCGGCTTCACGTCCTCCGCGATGCACTCGATATATTCGAGCGCGCCATGCTCCTTCCACACCTTGCCGGCCGTGGCCGCCATGTCCCGGTAGGCCCCGATGTTCTTCTTCGGCAGCGGCAGGATATAGCCGTCGACATAGCGGGTCATGCCCGATCTCCCTTGTTGCGGATGAGTGATCTCCGCCCTTGGTCGAACGGCCGACGCCTGGATCGACAGAACCGGGCGCGTTTTCTTCCGGCGGGCCGCCGGCGCGTCAGCGGCCGTGTTGGACGAGGGCGACGCCCACTTGCACGGCGACGACCACGATGAAGGCCGCCAGCATCCACATCAGCCATTCCAGCCGCCGCGACAGGGTCTTCGTCGCGACCTGCTGCACCTCGATGGCAAAGCGCAGCCGGCGCTGCATTTCGATGAGAGAGCCGTAGCCGGGCGTGCCGGCCTCGGCCGCCTCCGCCAGCTGGCTGTCCGTCTGTTCCGTCCACAGCATGGTGTGTTCCTCCACCGCACGGTCTTTTGAGCGGGAATCGAAGCATCCTGCCGGTGCAAACGCCATAGGAACGTATCCACCGCGTCGCAGTCCGGCGCGGGAACCAAGCGCCTCGCCGCCGGGTTGTTCGCACAACCCGGGCGTCCATGCCCCATTAACGCTGGCAGCAGGCCTTTCGTTCGTACCTTTGCAAACAGACGGCGGAGGGCTGCCGTGGGTGCGGTTTCGTCGCAGGGCGTTTCGTCGCAGGGCAAGGCGCGCATCCTGATCGTCGAGGATCAGGTCATCTTCGCGCTGCACGTCGCCGACGTCGTGGAGGAGATGGGCTGCGAGCCGGTCGGCCCCGTCGGCTCGGTCGCGGCCGCGCTGCCGATCGCCCTCCGCGAGCCGCTCGACGCCGCCCTCCTCGACCTCCGTCTCACCGATCAGACGGTCAGGCCCGTCGCCGACGTGCTGCAGCGCCGCGCCATTCCCTTCGCCTTCCTGACCGCCTACACGCGGCTGCACCTGCCCCCCGCCCACCGCGGCCGCCCGTTCCTGTGCAAGCCCTTCAGCGACGACGATCTGCGCGCCGCCGTCACGGCGCTGCTGGAAGGACGGCCGTAACATCATCGCCCCCTCGGGTGCGCGGGCCGGAGATCCGCGGCGCGGTGATCGCGCCATCCCGCGATTGGCCAGGGGAAGCCGATGAATTCGACGGCAGACGGTGATGAG
>DATIXH010000409.1:0-10501 GCA_035518775.1 Candidatus Acidiferrum sp. | reverse complement strand
AGGAAGTGCGGCGGCGCCGAGCAGGAGGTTGCGGCGGGGGAGCAGCATGGGAGCACCTCGCAGGTGAGAGACACACGCCGAATCAACATATTAGATCAAACCGGGTCGCCTGACAGCAGGTTGCGACGATTTAATGCGGGCGGCTCAATCCTCCCATCCCCGGCCGGCGGTTGCCTGCCGGCCGCCCGGCCGCTAGCTTCCGGCCGCGCCGTGCGGGAGGGGCGGAACTCGTGGGGACCAGGCTCAAAGCCATCACGTTCGATCTCTGGGATACTATCGTCCATGACGATTCCGACGAGCCCAAGCGCAAGGCCCAGGGCCTGCGCTCCAAGAAGGCCGAGCGCCGCCATCTGCTGTGGGAGGCTCTGAACCGCCAGCAGCCCATCGAGGCCGAGCGCGTGGCCCTCGCCTATGACGTCGGCGACGCGGCCTTCAACCGGGTCTGGCACGACCAGCACGTCACCTGGACCATCGGCGAGCGGCTGCAGGTCATCCTCAAAGGCCTTGGCCGCAGCCTGCCGGAGGCTGAGCTCGCTCGCGTCGTGCGCGAGCACGAGGAGATGGAGGTCAAGATCCGCCCCGACCTGATCCCGGGCATCGCCGAGGCGCTGCGGGCCCTGCATGGCCGCTACAAGACCTGCATCGTCTCCGACGCCATCGTCTCCCCGGGCCGCTGCCTGAAGCAGCTCCTGGAGAGCTACGATCTGGCCCGCCACTTCGACGGCTTCGTCTTCTCCGACGTCGTCGGCCACTCCAAGCCCCACCGCGCCATGTTCGAGGATGCCGCCCGCCAGATGGGCGTGACCCTGCCGGAGATCGTCCATATCGGCGACCGCGACCACAACGACGTGAAAGGCCCGCAGAAGCTCGGCATGCGCGCCATCCTGTTCACCGCCACCCGCCCCGCCGACCGCGACCACACCTCCGCCGACGCCATCTGCGATCGCCACGCCGACCTGCCGGCCATCGTCGATCGGCTGGCGGCCGGCTGACCGGCCGCCGGCCCGCGGTCCGGCATGCCCGCCCTCAGCCTCGCCGCGCTCCGGCATCGCGATTTCGCGCTCTATGCCGGCGCCAATTTTCTGTGGACCATCGGCCTGCAGATCCAGGCGACGGCGCTCGCCTGGCACATGTACGAGATCACGCACGACGCCTTCAAGCTCGGCCTGGTCGGCCTCATGGAGTTCCTGCCGGCCGCCCTGCTGGCGCTGCCGGCGGGTCACCTCGCGGACCGCATCGACCGGCGACGCCTCATTCTCGTCGGCGCCGGCGGCGAGCTGGCCGCCGGCGCCCTCCTGTTCGCGCTGTCGGCAACGGGCCGGCTCTCGGTGCTGGGCATCCTGGCTCTTGCCCTCACCTTCGGCGTCGCGCGCGCCATCGCCACCCCGGCGGCCCGCGCCCTCATGCCCAACCTGATGCCGAAGGAGCACTTCGCCAGCGCCGTCGCCTGGTCGTCTACCTCCTGGCAGGTCGCCACCATCGCCGGCCCCGGTATCAGCGGCCTGCTCTATGCCATCGGCCCCTCGGTGGCCTATGGCGGGGCGGCCATCGCCTTCGCTGCGGCCCTGGTTGCCATCGTCCGCATGCGCGGCCGCGCGGTCGCCGCGGCCTCCGCGAGTCCGGCCGCCAAGGCCGATACGGGCGGCGACTTGGCCGCGCTCCTCGCTGGTCTGGTCCTGATCGTACGCAATCGCCTGCTGCTGGGGGCCATCTCGCTCGACCTGTTCGCCGTCCTGTTCTCCGGCGCCAGCGCGCTTATCCCGGTCTTCGCCCAGGATATCCTGCGGGTCGGTCCGTTCGCCGGCCTGGCGCTGCTGAGCGCGCAGGGCATCGGGGCCGTCGTGACGGCGCTGGTGCTCACGCAGCGTCCCCTGGCGCGTCATGTCGGCCGCCGCCTGTTTATCGCCGTCGGCGTGTTCGGCGTGGCCGCCATCGGCTTCGGCTTGTCGCACACCTATGCGCTGTCCTTCGCCGTGCTGCTGGTCCTCGGCGCGGCCGACATGGTGAGCGTCTACGTCCGCGGCACGCTGGTTCCGCTGGCCACGCCGGATGTGCTGCGCGGCCGCGTCGTTGCCGTCGAGTCGGTGTTCATCGGCGCCTCCAACGAGCTCGGTCGCTTCGTCGCCGGCAGCGGCGCGGCGCTGCTCGGCCCGATCACCGCCGTGTTGCTCGGCGGGAGTCTCACCCTCGCCGTCACCTTCACCTGGTCGCGCCTGTTCCCCTCCTTGCGGCGCGTCGATCGCTTCACGGACCTGGCATGAGCGAGGCCGCGGACCGGCCTCATGTCGGCGGCGCCGTGGCCTTCGGCCATGGCGATTTCGCCGCCTACTGGTTCGGCTCGCTGTTCGGCAATCTCGGCTTCCAGATGCAGTCGGCTGCCCTGTTCTGGCAGGTCTACGACCTCACCGGCAGCACCCTCGACCTCGCCTTCATCGGGTTGTGCGAATTCGCGCCCGCGCTGCTGCTGCTGGCCATCACCGGCCCGACTGCCGACCGGGTCGAGCGCCGCCTGATCATGCAGTGCGGCTTTGCCGTCCAGCTTATCGGCGCCCTGCTGCTCGTCGCCTTCACCCTGGCTGCGCCGTCGCAGGCCTGGCCCTTCTTCATCGTCGCCTTCCTGTTCGGCTGCGTGCGCGCCTTCAGCCAACCGGCCGGCCGCGCCATGGTCGCGACCCTTGTTCCGACCGAGCATCTCGCCAACGCCGTCGCCTGGCGCTCGACCGGCTTCCAGATGGCGATCATCGGCGGCCCCGCCCTTGCCGGCCTGATCTATCTGGTCGGCCCGGTGGCGGTCTACGCCACGGTCGCCGGCGTCATGGCGCTCAGCGTCGTGGCCCTGCAGCTGATGACCCGCCGGCCGCCGGCCAGCATCGGCGCTCCGCCGGGCTGGGGCAGGCTGATCGACGGCATCCGCTTCATCTGGGGCCAGCCGCTCGTTCTGGGCGCCATTTCCCTCGACCTGTTCGCCGTGCTGTTCGGCGGCGCTGTGGCCCTGCTGCCGGTCTATGCCAAGGACATCCTGCATGTGGGGACGGTCGAATACGGCTTCCTGCGCAGCGCCGCGGCGGTCGGCGCCGCCGTCATGGCGCTGCTGCTCACGCGTTTTCCGCTGCGCCGGCAGGTCGGCCGCACTCTCTTTGTCGCGGTCGCCACCTTCGGCATCGGCACCATCGTCTTCGGCCTGTCGCGCAACTATTTCCTGTCGCTGGCCGCCCTCGTCGTGCTCGGCGCCGCCGACATGATCAGCGTCTATGTCCGGTCCAACGTCGTGCCGCTGGCCACGCCCAATGCGATGCTCGGCCGCGTGACCGCCGTGGAGATGGTGTTCATCGGCGCCTCCAACGAGCTCGGCGCCTTCGAATCCGGCGCCGTCGCCTGGTTCATCGGCCCGGTCGCCACCGTCGTGTTCGGCGGCATCGTCACGCTCGCGGTCTGCGCCGCCTGGATCCGGCTGTTCCCGCCGCTCTACCGCATCGACCGCCTGGACCGGCGCCTCTCAACGCCCTGACGCAACATAGGCGTCTCGCGCCAGGCGAAAATACAGCAGATCCTGGCCGTAGGCATGGCGGACGCCGGCCGGCGTGAACCCCAGCTTCGCGATCACGCGTTGTGAGCGCTGATTGTCGCGATAGGTGAGCGCGACGATCTCCGGCAGGCTGCGCACGCGGAAGCCGAAGTCGAGCCCGGCGCGGGATGCCTCCGTGGCGAAGCCGCGGCCCCAGGCGTCCCGCCGCATGCCGTAGGAAAGCTCGATGTCGGTCGACTCCGGCACCGGGCTCAGCACGACATAGCCGAGATAGTCGTCCGGCCGATCGCGCGCGAACACGCTCCAATAGCCCAATCCCATGCCGAAGTCGGTGGCGCAGCGATCGCGCGTCCGCTTCTCGATCTCTGCGAGGTCAGGCATCCGGCCGTCGCCGACAAAGCGCATGACCTCGGGGTCGCTGTTCATGCGGACAATGGCCGCGACGTCCTCGATGCTTCGCTGGCGCAGGAGCAGTCGTTCGGTCGTGAGGACGGGAAGAGGCATGAGACCCTCTTACTGCGCGGTTATGTGCGATATGACGTGCGGGCGAGGCGATAGAACAACAGATCCTTGCGATAGGCATGACGCTGGCCCGCCGCCTGGAATCCCAGCTTGGCGATCACGCGCAGCGATCCGTAATTCTCCGGGTCTATGACCGCCACGACCTCGTCCAGTTCCAGCGTCCTGAAGGCATGATCCAGGCAGGCCGCGGTCGCTTCCGTGGCGAACCCCTGGCCCCAGGCGGCACGGCGAAGGCGATAGCCGAGTTCGACCTCTTCGTAGTCCGGCATTTGGTGGAGAGAGATGTAGCCGAGGAAGTCGTCCGGCCGTTCGCGCCGGAAGACGCTCCAATAGCCCAGGCCCGGCCCGAAATCCTTCTGAATGCGCGCGCGGACTTCCTTCTCATGCTCGACGGTGTCGGTCCGCGGCCCGTCCAGGAAGCGCATGACCTCGGGGTCGAGGTCCATGTGCAGGATCGCCGGGATGTCGTCCTCGTGCCGTTGCCGCAAGAGAAGCCGTGTCGTGGCCAGCAGGGGGAGCGCCATGGCCGCCTTTGCCCGGGTCGATTGCCGGCGCTAGATTAGCCGGCCCCTTTGGTCTTGAGGAGTTCGCCCCGCATGTCCCGCCTGCCGCGTTTCCTGGTCATCGACGGCTACAACAGGGAGGCCCGCGAAGAGCTGAAGGCTGGTGGGGCCTCGCCGGCGGGCGATCTCTATGTCGGCATGCTCCGGAAATGCCTGCCGGGCGTCCAGTGCGACGTTGTGCATCCCGCCGATCCCGGCGCCGCCCTGCCCAAGGGAACAGCCCTGCAGCAGTACGACGGCATCGCCTGGACCGGCTGCAGCCTGACCATCTACGAGAACGACCCGCGCGTCGGCCCGCAGCTCGAGCTCGCCAAGGCCGCCTTCGAGGCCAAGGTGCCGAGCTTCGGCAGCTGCTGGGCGGCGCAGATCGCGGTGGTCGCCGCCGGCGGCATCGTGCGCGCCAATCCGCGCGGCCGCGAGATGGGCATCGCCCGCAAGATCGGCCTGACGCCCGAGGGCCGCGGCCATCCCCTCTATGTCGGCAAGAGCAGCGTGTTCGACGCCTTCATCAGCCATGTCGACGAGATCACGCACCTGCCGCCGGGCGCGGTTCTGCTCGCCTCCAACGCCTTCACCCACGTGCAGTCCGTCGCCGTCATGCACAAGGGGGGCGCCTTCTGGGGCCTGCAATACCACCCTGAGTACGACCTGCACGAGATGGCGCGCCTCACCTGGTGCCGCATCGACAAGCTGATCAAGCTCGGCTTCTTCCGCGATCGCCCGGCCGCCGAGAGCTTCGTCAATCTGCTGGAGACGCTGCACCAGGATCCGAGCCGCAAGGACATCGCCTGGCTCCTCGGCATCGACGAGGACGTGATGAGCGAGGACATCCGTCTCACCGAGGTCCGCAACTGGATCGACCGCCTGGTCATCCCGAGCATGGCGACCCGGCATTGACCGCCATGAGCAGGCAACCCCGCAAACTCAATCAGGCGGCTGAGGAGAACATGCCCATGGCCCTCGACCGCATCGAAGATGCCATTGCCGCCGTCGCCGCCGGCGAGCTGATCGTGGTCGTCGACGACGAGGACCGCGAGAACGAGGGCGACCTCATCATGGCCGCCGAGAAGGCGAAGCCGGAGCAGGTCGCCTTCATGATCCGCCACACCAGCGGCATCCTCTGCACGCCGCTGCCGCCCGAGGATGCGGCGCGCCTGCATCTGGCGCCGATGGTGCAGGTGAACAATGCGCCGCTGGAGACCGCCTTCACCGTCTCCGTCGACTACAGGCACGGCCTCACCACCGGCATCTCCGCGGAGGAGCGCACGAGCACCATCCGCGCCCTCGCCAACAACAATGCCGGTGCCGGCGATTTCGTCCGTCCCGGGCACATCTTCCCGCTCATCGGCAAGCCCGGCGGCGTGCTCGTGCGCTCCGGCCATACCGAGGCGGCGATCGACCTGGCGCGCCTCGCCGGCCTGGCGCCGGTGGGCCTGCTGGCCGAGCTGGTGAACGACGACGGCACGGTCAAGCGCCTGCCGGAGCTCGTCGCCTTCGCCAAGCAGCACAAGTTGCGCATCGTCTCCATCGCCGACCTCATCCAGTATCGCCAACGCTTCGAGAAGCTGGTGTCGCGCGTCGAGTCCTTCGAGGTCGATCTCGGCTTCGCCGCGGCGCAGGGCATCGTCTACGCCGCGGCGTCGGATCCCATCCGGCACGTCGCGCTCTGCGTCGGCGATCTCAGGCGCGAGCCAATCGCCGTGCGCATCCACCGCGAAAACGTGCTCCAGGACGCCATCGGCGCCGTCGTTCCCGGCCGCGAGCAATTGGTCGCGCGCGCTCTCCAGGCCATCCGCAGCCGCGGTGCCGGCGTCATCGTCTATCTGCGCTCTGCCGAGGGCTACGCGCACGCGCCGGAATGGGAAACGACGGACAGCGCTGATCCGCCAAAGGCGCCGGAGCGCCAGGCACAGTGGCGCGAGGTCGGCATCGGCGCCCAGATCCTGCGCGATCTCGGCATCACCCGCATCGAGCTGCTGGCCTCGAAGAGCCGCCACTATGTCGGCCTCGACGGCTACGGCATCACGATTGCGAAGACGACGATATTGGATTAATCGGCAGGCCCGCATGAGAGCGCCCGCACAGCATCATGGATGTAGGGGCGGCTCCGCGTGGCCGCCCTAACCGGCGAGCAGTTTCAGAACAGGCTCCAGCATCCGCGGATCCCCGACCGCGACCACCCGATCGCCGGAGTCGATCGTCAGCGCCTTGCCGCCCCAGTCGGTCATGGCGCCGCCGGCGCCCACGATCACCGGCACCGCTGCCAGGTAGTCATAGATCTCCATCTTGCTGTCGACATGCACGTCGGACCAGCCGGAGGCGATCATGCCGTAGGCGTAGCAGTCGCCGCTGTAGAGCACCTGCCGCGTCGCCAGCCGCACGCGTTCGAAGGCCGCGTTGCCGTCGCGGAAATAGTGCGGCGAGCTGGCCGACAGCGCCGCCAGCGCGAGCTCCGGGCAGGGGCGGGTGCGCACGGTCTTGCCGTTCATCGTCGTCGGATGGCCGGCGGCGCCCACCCAGCGCTCGCCCAGCGCCGGATGATCGATAATGCCCAGCACCGGTCGCCCCTGCTGCAGCAGCGCGATCAGCGTGCCGAAGGTCGGCCGGCCCGTGATGAACGATTTCGTGCCGTCGATCGGATCCAGGATCCACACGAATTCGGCGTCGCGGCGGTCGGCGCCATGCTCCTCGCCGACGACGCCATGCGCCGGGTAGCTCTGGCCGATCAGCTTGCGGATCGCGGCCTCGGCCTCGCGGTCGGCGAGCGTGACCGGGCTCTTGTCCGGCTTGGTCTCGATGCCGACGCCGCTCCGGAAATAGCGCTTCGCGATCGCGCCGCTGGCGTCGGCCAGTCGGCCGGCAAACGCGACGAGATCGTCGGAGACGCGGCTCATCCTCGGCACCCCGACGGTTACGGCAGCGGCTTCGGCGAGTCGCTGAGCGTGCGCAGATAGGCGATCACGGCCGCCCGGTCCTCCGGCTTCGGCAGGCCC
Source organism: Candidatus Acidiferrum sp. (assembly GCA_035518775.1). Lineage (GTDB taxonomy): Bacteria > Pseudomonadota > Alphaproteobacteria > Dongiales > Dongiaceae > JBGPEQ01. The sequence continues at coordinate 2,897 of DATIXH010000409.1, read as the reverse complement.
GGGAAGGTCATCTTCGTGCCCGGCGCGTAGTCCTTCGGCTTGGTCAGGAACTTGTCGAGATTCTCATAGCTCCACTGTCCGCCCAAGCCCTTGACTGCCTCCGAGTAGCTGAAGTTGTCGAGATGCGCCTGCTTGGCGCCGACGATGTCGTACAGATTGGGGCCGACCTTGTTCGGTCCACCCTTGGTGAAGTCGTGGCAGGCCTTGCACTTCGTCGCGATCTTCTCGCCGTTGGCCGGATCGGCCGCCTTCAGCAGCTCGGGTAGTGAGGCGGCAGGCGCGGCAGCGGTCTGCGTGCCGGCTGCGGCCGTCCCTTCGCTCGTCGACGCTGCCGGTGCCTCCGGCTGGGCCGGCGCTGCGGCCGCCGCGCCCGCCTCCGCCTTCTTGGCCGCCTCGACGGCGGCGGCATCCGGCAGCGGCAGCGGCGAATCCGACTGCGTGCGCAGCCAGGCGATCACGTTGGCCCGCTCCTGCGTCTTCTTGAGGCCGGCAAAGCTCATCTTGGTGCCAGGCGCGTAGGCCTTGGGGGAGAACAGCCAGGCATTGAGGGCGTCATAGTCCCAGGTGCCCGGCTTGCTCTTGAGCGCGTCGGAGTAGGCGAACCCCTCCATATGGCCGTGCGGCCCGCCGACCACGCCCCACAGGTTCGGGCCGACCTTGGCCGGGCCGCCCTTCTCGATCGAGTGGCAGGTGGCGCACTTCTTGAAGGTCTCCTGCCCGGCGGCCAGGTCGGCCGTGGCCAGCAGCGGGATGACCGATTCGAGCTTCTCCTCGGCGGCCGGCGCCGGGGCTTGGCCGCCGCCTTCGCCGGTCGGCAGGGCCATGGCCGTTTCGCTCCGGTGCGGCACCACCAGCTTGCCCGCGAGAATGCTGGATACCAGCAGGACGAACCCGCCGAGCAGGATCGCGCCGACCATTTTGTTGAGCTCGAACGAATCCATCCGCTAGCCCCTTAAGAATTCCGCCCCCGTTTTAATGGCGGCGGAATGTAACGGCAGACGCCCCGCCTGTCCAATAGGCCGGCGGCCCGTCGGGGAGCGCATCTGCAAGGGTTTGCAGACCCTCCCCTGTCATATCCCGGCGAATGCTAACCTCAGGCCTCTGGAATAGGGGCGCCGGCTTTCGCCGGGATGACAGCCGAGATCTTGGGCGTCTGAATGCGACGATCATGAAGGGGTGCGTAGTCGGTTCCGGTTGCAAAGCCTTTGTGTCCGTCGCGGCTTCGTGGAATCTACGGGTCTCGGCGGCAATATGCCGCAAGCCCACCTGGAGTTCGTCTTGACTGCCGGAACGCCGCGCCAGCCGATCGTCGTCATCCCCGCCCGCCTGGCCTCGACGCGGCTGCCCAACAAGCCCTTGGCCGATATCGCGGGCGCGCCGATGATCGTGCATGTCTGGCGGCGGGCCGTCGAGGCCGATGTGGGGCCCGTTCTCGTGGCCTGCGCCGAGGCGGCGATCGCCGAGGCCGTCCGCGCCGCCGGCGGCGTGGCCGTGCTGACGCGGCCGGAGCATCCCTCCGGGTCGGACCGCATCTTCGAGGCGCTGCAGACGGCGGACCCTGAGGGCCGCCACGACGCCGTTATCAACCTGCAGGGCGATCTCCCCACCGTCGATCCCCGGGCGATCCGCGCCGTGCTGGCGCCGCTGGCCGAGCTGACGGTCGATATCGGCACCATCGCCACCCTGATCGCGTCCGATGAAGAGCGCGACAACCCCAATATGGTCAAGGCGGCCGTCGCCTTCGCCCCGGCCGCGCCGGGACGAATACCCGTGGGCCGCGCGCTCTACTTCAGCCGCCTCCCCATCCCCTCGGGCGAAGGCCCGCACTACCATCATATCGGCATCTATGCGTATCGGCGCACGGCGCTGGCGCGCTTCATTGCGCTGCCGCCGGGCGCGCTAGAACAGCGCGAGCGGCTGGAGCAGCTGCGCGCGCTCGAGGCCGGCATGCGCATCGATGTCGCCCTCGTTGACTCTGCTCCCTTCGGTGTCGATACTCCGGCCGACCTCGCGCGCGCCCGTGCCATTCTGACCCCAAAATGAGCGATCCCGCGAACACCATCGCCTTCCAGGGCGAGTCCGGCGCCTACGGCGACCTCGCCTGCCGCACGGCCTATCCGCAGATGGCGACCCTGCCCTGCGCCACCTTCGAGGACACCTTCGCCGCCGTCGGCGAGGGCCGCGCCGCCAAGGCCATGATCGCCATCGACAACTCGCTCGCCGGCCGCGTCGCCGACGTGCATCACCTGATGCCGGAGTCGGGCCTGCACATCGTGGCCGAGCATTTCCAGCGCGTCGTGCATCATCTGCTGGCGCCCAAAGGCGCCACCCTGCAGACGCTGAAGACCGTGCACAGCCACGTCCACGCCCTGCCGCAATGCCGCAGGCTGATCCGCGAGCTCGGCCTCAAGGCGGTGGTGCATGCCGACACCGCCGGTGCCGCCGCCGACGTGGCCAAGCTCGGCGATCCCACCCAGGCCGCCATCGCCTCCGAGCTCGCCGGCCAGATCTACGGCCTCGTCAGCTTGCGCGCCGACGTTGCCGACAACGCCCACAACACCACGCGTTTCGTGATCATGCAGCGCGAGCCCTTCGACCCCGATCCCGCCGCGGGGACGGTGCTCACGAGTTTCGTGTTCCGGGTGCGCAGCGTGCCGGCCGCGCTCTACAAGGCGCTCGGCGGCTTCGCCACCAACGGCGTCAACATCGTGAAGCTCGAAAGCTACATGATCGACGCCTGGTTCACCGTCGCCCAATTCTACGCCGAGATCGAAGGCCACCCCGACCAGCGCTCCGTGCGCCTCGCGCTCGAAGAGCTCGGCTTCTTCTCCCGCGAGGTCCGCATCCTCGGCGTCTACCCCGCGCATTCCTTCCGCAGGGGCGGCGGCACATAGGGA
>DATIXH010000408.1:0-4075 GCA_035518775.1 Candidatus Acidiferrum sp. | reverse complement strand
CGCCCCAGCACGGCACCCTCGCGCTGCGCGGCCGCACCGGCGTGACCTACCGGCCGGCGCGGCAATTCACCGGCGAGGATTCATTCGCCTTCACGCTGCACGGACGGCTGGACGCGCACGAGGACTCGTCGCTGGTGCGCGTGCGGGTCACCGTCCAATGAAACGAAGAAAGAATCGAAAGCGCTCCGATCCCACCGGAACGGAGCGCGCTCGACCGGAACGGAACGCCCTCTAGCCTGGATATCTCACACTACTAAGCGCATCGGGGCGCCGAATCAGCGAAAGTTGTTGTGCAGCAACGACTTTCGAATGATTCGAGGAGCGCCCCGATGACGACAGAGTGTAGCGCAGATTTGTTTGGATTTGCAGCCGTCGAAGGGCACGAAGTTGTGGCCGGCTTCGATGGTGGAGCGATCACGTCGGATGCCGGCGCGCTGCTTCTTGGCGCGGCGGCCGAAGCGGTGAACATGACGGAGCGGCTTGCCGCCTGCTTTCGTGACGCGCGCTCGCCGGCACTGATCGAGCATGAGGTCGTGACGCTGGTGGGCCAGCGGGTGTTCGGGATCGCGCTCGGTTACGAGGACCTCAACGACCACGATCAGCTTCGCCATGATCCGGTGATGGCGGTGTTGGCGGGCAAGCTTGCGGCACGGCGAAAGGACTGTGCACCGCTGGCCGGCAAATCGACGCTCAACCGGCTGGAGCTGAGCCGGCTGGAGCCGAGCCGCTATCACAAGATCAGCCACAATCCGATCGCCATCAAGCGGCTGCTGGTCGATCTGTTCCTGGAGGCGCACAAGCGAGCGCCGAAGGAGATTATTCTCGATCTCGATGCCACTGATGATCCGGTGCATGGGACGCAGGAGGGGCGCTTCTTCCACGGCTATTACGACTGCTACTGCTACCTGCCGCTCTACATTTTTTGCGGCCGGCATCTCCTGGCGGCGCGCTTGCGGCGGGCGAATGGGGGCGCGGCGGCGGGAGCGCTCGAGGAGGTGGCACGCATCGTCCGGCACATTCGGCAGCGCTGGCCGAAGACGCGTATCGTGGTGCGCGCCGACAGTGGGTTCGCCGGCGATGGGTTGATGGCCTGGTGCGAGGCGCACGGGGTGGACTTCATCCTGGGCCTGCAGAGAAACACGCGGCTGGTTGCCGAGATCGGGCCGGAACTGGCGCTGGCCGAGATGAAGAGCCGGCGAACCGGCAGGCCGGCACGATACTTCCGGGAGTTCATGTGGACGACGGAGCGGCACAATCCATGGACCCGCGAGCGACGGGTCGTCGCCAAGGCGGAGTTCACCGGCGGAGAGCCCAATCCGCGCTTCGTGGTCACATCGCTGCGCCGGCACGAATGCGGGCCCAGATATCTCTATGAGAAGCTCTACTGTGCCCGAGGCGACATGGAGAATCGGATCAAGGAGTGTCAGCTCGATCTCTTCGCCGATCGAACCTCGACTGCCACGATGCGGGCCAACCAGTTGCGCCTGTGGTTCGCCTCGATGGCCTACGTCCTGCTCTGCGCCGTGCGCCGGATCGGCCTGTCCCACACGCGGTTGGCCGATGCGACCTGCGGCACCATCCGTCTCAGGCTGCTCAAGATCGGCGCCCTCGTGCGCGTCAGCGTCCGCCGCATCAAGTTCGCAATGGCGTCGAGCTACCCGATGGCCGATGTCTGGGGTGACGCTGCCTCGCGTCTCCGCGCCGCTGCGCGCGCCCGTGCTTCTCCCACCTGATCACGCATCGGCCGCCATGCGCAACAAACCGCGGCATCGCCCCAGGTCCACAGAGAAACGCTCGTAGCTGCCGCCGCAGCCCGGAAAAGTCCCAGCTTCAAATCGCGTCGTCCGACGCCATCGACACGTGCGGCCTCCACAGACCGCCCTCACCGACCCCCTGTACGCTACGATCTTGCGCAGTTACGGTGAGAAATCCAGGCTAGACCGGGTTCCATCTTTATGTGTGCGTAATCATTACAGCTTTGTCATGCGACAAAGCTTGCGCGGCGCTTCGCGGGGAACCTATATCGAGGTGGGGCGTAGGAGCGTCAAGGGCGCGTGCGCGGTACCGTTTGGGCGGTTCGCAATCGGTCCGTGGCAGGTCGTCGATGCGCTTCAAGCGAGCCGTTTTCCTCATTGTCGGGCTGTCGATCGTCGGCGCCGGGCTGGCGTGGCGCTTCGGACCATTCGGGGGCGCCCCGGCCAAGGCGCAGCCGCCGCCGCTCATTCCCGTCATGGCCGGCACGGCCGAGACCCGCAACGTGCCGGTCTATGTCGAGGGGCTCGGCAGCGTGCAGGCGTTCAACACCGTGACCGTGAAGGCGCGGGTCGACGGGCAGATCACCAAGGTGTTCTTCCGCGAGGGTCAGGAGGTGAAGGCCGGCGACTCGCTGTTCCAGATCGATCCGCGGCCGTTCCAGACCGCGCTGCAGCAGGCGCAAGCCGCCAGGGAGAAGGACGAGGCGCAGCTGCAATCGGCGCAGCTCGATCTCGATCGCACCAGCCAGCTGCTCGCGCAAAAATTCCAGACCCGACAGGCCTACGACCAGCAGAAGGCGACGGTCGGGCAGCTGCAGGCGAGCATCAAGGCCGACGAGGCGCAGATCGCCAACGCGCAGCTCAATATCGACTACGCGCTGGTGCGCGCGCCGATCGACGGACGCACCGGAGCGCGCCAGGTCGACGTCGGCAACCTGGTGCAGAGCGCGCAGAATCCCAACCTCGTCACCATCACGCAGATCAAGCCGATCTTCGTCAGCTTCACGGTGCCGGCGACGCGGCTCGACGAGATTCGCAAGAACCAGGCGAAGCAGCCGCTCAAGGTCATCGCCTACGCGCAGGACGGCAAGACCGCGCTGGCGCAGGGCGTGCTCACCCTGATCGACAACCAGGTCGACGTCGCGACCGGCACCATCCATCTCAAGGCGCAGTTCGACAATGCCGACGAGCCGCTGTGGCCGGGCGCGTTCGTCGATGCGCGCATCGTGCTGGCGACCCGCGCGGACGCCGTCACGGTGCCGGAGCAGGCCGTGATGCAGGGCCCGAACGGCGCCTACGTCTACGTGCTCAAGGACGACGACACCGCGCAACGCCGCGGCGTCAAGATCGCCGCCACCCAGGAGGGCATTGCGGTGGTGAGCGACGGGCTCAAGGCGGGCGAGCGCATCGTCACCGAGGGACAGTATCGGCTGACCGACGGCGCCAAGGCGAAGGTCGGCGCTCCGCAGCAGGCGCAGCTCGGCGAAGGGGTGCAAGGCGGGCAAGCCGCACGATGAACATCTCCGAGACCTTCATCCGGCGGCCGATCGGGACCTCGCTGCTGATGGCGGGCCTGCTGGTGTTCGGCTTCGCCAGCTACGAGCTCCTGCCGGTGTCGGCGTTGCCCACCGTCGACTTCCCCACCATCCGGGTCACGGCGCAGCTGCCCGGGGCGAGCCCCGACACCATGGCGGCGTCGGTCGCCACGCCGCTGGAGCAGCAGTTCACCGCGATCCCGGGGCTCGCCCAGATGACCTCGACCAGCGGGCTCGGCATCACCACGATCACGCTGCAGTTCGACCTCGCCCGCAACATCGACGGCGCCGCCGGCGACGTGCAGACCGCGATCAACGCGGCGAGCGGGCTCCTGCCGAAGGACCTGCCGGCGCCGCCGACCTACAAGAAGACCAATCCGGCCGAGCGCTCGATCCTGATCTATGCGGTGTCGTCCGACGCGCTGCCGATCTACCGCGTCGACGACTACGCCTACACCATCCTGGCGCAGAAGCTGTCCACCATCACCGGGGTCTCCCAGGTCGACATCGCCGGCCAGCAGACTTACGCGGTGCATGTGCAAGTCAATCCGCTTGCGCTGGCATCGCGCGGCATCGGGCTCGAGGACGTGCGCAACGCCCTCACGGCAGCGACCCTCAACCAGGCCAAGGGCACGCTCGAAGGGCCGCGCCAATCCTTCACGCTCGACACCAACGACCAGCTGTTCGATGCTGCCGCCTATCGCGACGTCATCGTCGCCTATCGCAACGGCGCGCCGGTGCGCATCGAGGACGTGGGCGACGTGATCGATTCGTCGAAACTGGCGC
>DATIXH010000407.1:0-7937 GCA_035518775.1 Candidatus Acidiferrum sp. | reverse complement strand
AGCTTTGGCGATCGAAGCCGCCGGACGGGGGGAAGCCTTTGAGCTTGCCCTTCAATTCGACCGCGAGCTGAAGGAAAAGCGTGTCAATCCAGGCACAAGCGCGGACATGACTGTCGCTGTTCTTTTTGCAGATTCTCTTCGGTCCATCTTGGCAAGCGCGCGCAAAAATGGTTGAGTCCGCGCCGCGCGGGGCATTCTCGCGGCTATCTGGCCAACCGGTCGGGCAAAATCCTAAAGAGCCCGACGCCGAAAACGAAGGATAGGAGCGCTGCGGCGCAGGACGCGCGGCGCTTGGGGGAACCTGGAAAGGAAACGCACATGGCTTTGATCAACAAGATGCTGATCGGCGAGTCGCTGGTCGGCGAGGGCAATGAAGTCGCGCACATCGACCTGATCATCGGTCCGCGCGGAAGCGCCGCCGAGACCGCGTTCGCCAACGCTCTTGTGAACAACAAGGACGGCTTCACGACCCTGCTCGCGGTCGTCGCGCCGAATCTGCTGGTGAAGCCGCCGACGATCCTCTTCAACAAGGTGACGATCAAGAACGCCAAGCAGGCCGTGCAGATGTTCGGCCCGGCGCAGACGGCCGTCGCCCAGGCGGTGACCGATTGCGTGGCCGACGGCACGATCCCGGCCGAGGAAGCCGACGACATCTTCATCTCCGTCGGCGTGTTCATCCACTGGGAAGCTGCGGACGACAAGAAGATCCAGCAGTTCAACTATCAGGCGACGAAGGAATCGATCAAGCGCGCGGTCGCGGGCGAGCCCAAGGCGCGCGACGTCGTGGCCAAGAAGGGGTCGGTGAAGCATCCGTTCGGCGCCGGCTGAGCCGTCGCTCAGCTCGCCGCACCGGGATCGACTGCGGCGATCTCGGCCCGACCGATCTTCCGTTCGTGGAGCGCGGTCGCGACGAGCACGCCGCTGACACCGCAATCGGCCAATGCCAACAGGTCTTCGCCGCCGCGCACACCGCCGGCGGCGAAGATCTTTCTGGACGGCGCTTCGGCGCGCCAGCGGCGCAACAGCGCGAGATCGGGGCCGCCGCCGCTGCCGACGCGGCTCAGCGTCATGACGATGAGGCGCTCCGGCCAGAGCGCCGTCGCTGCCAGCAGGTCCGGCGGGCCGAGGAAGCGGTCGTCCTTGTAGTCGAGGGAGAGGACGAGATTGCGGCGCGCGTCGTCGTCGGAGAGGTCCTGCAGGATCGCATGATCGCGTTGCGCTTCGCTGCCCAGCACCAGGGTTCCCAGCCCTTGCGCCAGCCAGCTCCGGCAGGTCTCGGCCTCGGCGAGGCCGTTGTCGACCCAGAGCCGGAGGGCGGGGAAGCGGTGCCGGATCTGCCGGATCGAGGCGCCGTTGTCGCCGCGCCTCTGGATCGCGTCGAGGTCGGCGATGTAGAGCGTGGCGAAGGGATGGACCGCACAGAGGCCGGCCACGACCTCGACGGGCGCGCTGCCGCTGCAGAGCTGCGATTGCACCGGGCGGTAGGAGTCGCGTTCGCCGCGCCGGGCGTGGACAACCTCGCCGGCCTTAAGGTCGATGACAGGAATTATCTCCACCGGAGCGAGCCTTGCGTCTGTTGATCTGCGAATATGTCACCGGCGGCGGCTTTCTCCGCCAGCCGCTGCCGCCAACCCTGGCGCGGGAAGGCGACATGATGCTGGCGGCCCTTGTCAAGGACGTCGCGGCGCTCGGCGGCATCGAGATCATGTCGGTGCGCGACGGACGTCTGGGCGCTGCCGACCTGCCCGCGGCGTTTCGCGTGCTTGGGCAGCAGGACGATCCGTGGCGTGTCTGGCAAGATACGATCGGGACGGTCGATGCCGTCTGGCCGGTCGCGCCGGAGACCGGCGGTGCGCTGACGCGCTTGAGCGAACTCGTCCTCGCCGCCGGACGCGTCCTCATCGGCAGCAGCCCGGCCGCCGTGTCCCTGGCGACGAGCAAGCTGGCGACGGCCAAGCGCCTCGCCGAGGACGGCATCGCCGTCGTGCCGACTGTTTCCGCCGCGGCGGCGCTGCGCGACCCTCTGCCGTCCGCGCCCGACGGATGGGTGGTGAAGCCGGATGACGGCGCCGGCGCCGAAGCGACGCAGCTGTTCCGCCGGCGCGATGACGTGCGGCGGCGGCTCGAGTCCGCGCCCGAGCGCAACCTCATCGTTCAGCCCTATATCGAGGGCACGGCGGCGAGCCTCTCGATGCTCTGTCAGAACGGGTGTGCTTGGCTGCTCAGCTGCAATCGCCAGGATGTCGCACTGGAGAGCGGCGCGTTTCGCTTCCGCGGCACCGTCGTCGGCGGGCTCGAGCGGCGGCGTCCGCTGCTAGAGCCCCTCGCTGCCGCCGTAGCCACCGCGATGCCGGAGCTCTGGGGCTATGTCGGCGTCGATTTCATCGACGCCGCCGGGGGGCCGATCGTGCTGGAAGTCAACCCGCGTCTGACGACCTCCTATGTCGGCCTCGGGCGGGCGCTTGGTATCAACCCGGCGGGCCTTGCGCTTGGCCTGCTCGAGCGGGACCTGCAGGCGATCGAGCGGCCGCTGCGAGTCTCAGCGGAACGCATCGACGTGATGGCACTTCATGGCTGAGGAGGGACGAATGCTTTCCGCGTCCTTGCGGCAGCACAGGGGCATTTTGCACGCGGAGACGCGGAGACGCGGAGGTCATTGCGCCTTTCACGCAGGTCTTGTAGGGGCGCGCTGCGCGCGCCTGCGGCGCCGTCGTTCACACCTTCGCTCGGCCGAGGTCTCGCCCCTCCGCGGGCGCGCGCAGCGCGCCCCTACAGTGTCCTCCGCGCCTCCGCGTCTCCGCGTGACCGAGACGGCCGCTCGGCGTCGCGAGCCGGGCTGTTCATCCAGATGACTGACGACGTGATCACCGGTTGGGACCTCGGCGGCGCCCATCTCAAGGCGGCGCAGGTCGAGCGCAGCGGGCGCCTGGTGACGGCGCTGCAGGTGCCGTGCCGGTTGTGGCTCGGGATGGAGGAGCTGGCGCGTGCGCTCGGCGAGGCGCGGCGGCAGCTCCGTGCTTCGCGCCGTCATGGCGTCACCATGACGGGCGAGCTGGCGGACCTCTTTGCGGATCGCGCTGAAGGGGTAGCGAGGCTGAGCCGGGCGATGGCTGAGACTCTCGCCGGCGACGACCTGCGCATCTATGCCGGCCGGGAGGGCTTCGTGACGACACCGGCGGAACACTGGCAGGCGGTGGCGTCGGCCAACTGGCATGCCAGCGCGCGCTTCGTTGCGACGCGGCGGCCGCAGGCGCTGTTCATCGATATCGGCAGCACGACCACCGATATCGTGCCGCTGCGCGATGGGCGGGTGGAGGCGGTCGGCTACACCGACGACGAGCGGCTGGTCTCGGAAGAGCTGGTCTATGCGGGGGCGACGCGCACGCCGGTCATGGCGGTGGCCGAGAGCGTTCCGTACGGCGGGCAGCGCCAGCGCCTGATGGCCGAGCATTTCGCGACCATGGCCGATGTGCATCGCCTCACCGGCGCGCTGCCAGAGGATGCCGACCAGCTGCCGACCGCGGATGGGCGCGGCAAGACTCCGATGGACAGCGCGCGCCGGTTGGCCCGCATGCTCGGGCACGATCTGCAAGCCGGCGATCTCGCGGACTGGCGGCGGCTGGCAGCGCATCTGGCAGAGCGGCAGCTGCAGACCTTGCAGGCGGCGATCGATCGGGTGCTGTCGCGCGGGCTGCTCTCGGACGATGCGCCGATCGTGGGCGCGGGCGTCGGGCGCTTTCTTCTGGGCCCGTTGACCGAGCGGCTGCGGCGGCCCTACCTGGACTTTGCGAGCCTGATCGAGGGCGAACCGGCGGCGCGCGAATGGGCGGCGCGCTGCGCGCCGGCGGCGGCGGTGGCCATGCTCGCGGCCGACGGCTGGTGATCGGCGGCATCGATGGCGGCCCGCACCGCGCGCAGGCGCTCGGGATCGAGCGTGGAGGTGCGTACGTCCTTGCAGAGGGCGCCGCGAAAACCCAGGTAGTCCGGCGCGTGCCGCGCCAGCGGCGCGATGTCGGCCAAGCCAAGGGAACCGGCCAGGCCGGTCAGCATGCCCCGGCGCGACGCGCGCACGACGAACTCTCCGAGAATTCCGTCGCTGAGATGACAGCGCAGGCCGCCGGCGCGCTTGTCCGCCGTATCGAGCATCGCGCCGATGAAGCCGGCGTCGTGCAGCCGATCGATCAGCGCGAAGTCGGGGGCCTGATCCGCGAATAGCACGGCAACGAGGCGCGTGCCGCGTGCGGCCGCGCTCGCCAGGGCGGCGATGCAGGCGCTGATATCACCGACGCCGAACATCCCGACCTTGACGATGTCGACTCCGAGTTCGGCGATGCGCCGCACGGTATCGGCGACGATGCCGGGCTCCATGGGCAGATCGCCGGCGGTGGCGCTGACAGTGCGACCCCCGGCGATGGCGCGAACGGCTTCCCGAATGACCGCGGAGGGCAACGCGCCGAGCGCGCCGCTGTGCGGATCCTTGAGATCGATGATGTCGGCGCCGGCCGCCAGCACCATCTCCGCCTCGGCCGCCGATGTCACGCTCGCCAGGAACCCCGTCATCACCGTCGCTCCGTTGCTGCGCCTGTCTCGTGCTCCGTGATCCGCTGCATCAGCCAGTCCCAGGCCTGACGCTCGCGCGGGCCGGCGGTCTTGTCGATGGCGATCTGGAGATAGGCAATCTCGCGCTCGATCTTCTCGGCCGGCAGCATGTGCAGCCGGCTGACCAGGATCGCTGCCTCGATGACTGCGGCCTGGGCCCGGTTGAAGCCGTGGAACGGCCGATGGTTTTCCTCATGGACGACGGCGCAGCGGAAGCGCGGGCGCAGCTCGTCTTCCTTAACGTCGACCACCTGCAGCTCGGCGTGGGCGAGCGCCTGCTCAAGCACGGCGCCGGGCACCTTCGTGGCCGGCTTGGTCGGCCAGTCGCGGCGGCCGGTGAGGCAGCCGGCGAAGACCAGGACATCGTCGGTGTAGTTGGCGACTGCGAAGGGATTCTCGCGCAGGTTCTCGAGCGTGAGTGAGGGGCGGAACGGCGCGATCACGAGATGCTCGCCCTCCTCGATCAGGCCGAGCGGCGCGATCTGCAGGACGCCGATGCGGCCGCGCGTGATGACGATGCATTCGCGGATCATCGCTTGCTCCGCGCCTTCTTCTTGCCGGCGAGAGTCGTGCCGGCGGCCTTGAAGCGGGCCAGGTCCTCCTGCGGCCGGTCGACGGCGCAGCCCCAGTTCAACGGCTGGTCCTGCACATAGCGCTTGCCGAGGCGCCAGGCGATCTCGGCCTTTGCCAGCTCGTAGCCGAGATAGAAGGCGTGGCTGCCGTCGCGCTCGACGGCGAGGCGCGGAAACAGCTCGAAGGGATCGGCGGCCCCATGGTGGCCCTGCCGGTTGTAGACGTGCAGGCCGTCCGCGGCCGTCTCGATGCGGAAGTTGTCGTCGCTGACTGCGCTTGCCACGGCTGCGATCTCGTCCGGCGTATAGAGCAGCGGCTTGCGGTCGTGCAAGCAGAGCAGGGCGGGGCCGATGCCCGAGGGCAGGCTGCCCTCTTCGCGGGCGGCGAACATGATGCGGCGGGCCGCGTCGGTTTCCTCGACGGCGCGCCGGCAATGCGGGCTGACGCGCACGACCAGGACGTTGCGGATGTGCAGCTCCGACACGATGCCCATGAGGACAGCGGTGATGCCGGTGGTGTCGGCATCGGTAAGTTCCGTGAGATTGCCGGTGCCCATGAGGATTTCGGCTTGCGGGCGCGCCTTGCGCAGCGCGGCATAGCGGGCGAGCGACTCCATGAAGCCGAAATGGATGGGGTCGAGGATGGGATCGGCGAGATAGGGGCGGCCGCGTGCATCGAGGGCATCCATCGCACGCAGCAGGGAGTTGAGATCGCCGTGGCGCGCGGGGATCAGCACGGGCACGGCGTCGACTTCGTCGAGCACCGACAGCGTCTCTTCGGTGAGGCTGAGCAGGTACTGGGCGCCTGCCTTGGCGCCACGGAGCAACTCGTCGATGTCGGCGGAATCGACGCTGACTCCGTGTCCCGCATCCTTCAGCGCGCGCACGGCAGCTTCGAGACGAGGGAACGGCGTGTCTGGCAGGCAGCCGAGGTCGATCACGTCGGCGCCGGCGATGCGGTATTCATCGGCGCGTTGCAGGATCTGGTCGAGGGAGAGATGGGGCGCGTCCACGATCTCCGCGAAGATGCGAACGTCGTGGCGGGAGAGGTCGCGCGGCTGGCCCTTGCGGCCGAAGAATTCGGGCAGGTCGTTGATGTCGTCGGGGCCGCGCTGCACCGGGAGGCCGTAGTGGGCGCCGAGGGCGTCGAGATCGGTGCGGCAGCGTCCGGGCAGGATGATGCGGTCGGCCGCGACCGGCTTGGGGAGGCGGCGGCGGATGAGATCGGCGGTCATCAATGCCGCGACTTTCACGCCGACATCGTGGACATCGTAGGTGAATTCGGTCGGCTGCATCGCCTGCAGCACGCGGGCGACGCGCGGCTTGGCGAGCCGGCCCGTCAGGAAAAGGAGATGTTCAGGCATGCGAGCCGGGATCGGACGGCGGCTTCGAGCTCGGCGACGCTCTCGACCACCGTGGTGGCCTCGAAGGTCTTCAGGCGCTCGGTGTTCTCAAGGTCGATGCGGCGGGGGAAGACCTTCACCATGCCGTCGGGCGCCTTAGTCTCCAGCTCGGGCGCCGTGTCGCAGGCGAAGACGATGATGGGCACTCGGCACTTGCCGGCCTGGGCGAACACGTTGGTGGCGAGGTTGTCGGAGATGCCGTAGACGCATTTCGCCACCGTGTTCGAGGTAGCCGGCGCCAGCACCAGCGTGTGGTAGACGCCGTGATAGAACAGGCCGACGGGCGCGGCGCTGGCGGTGGTGTCCTTGAAGACGCGCACCGATTTCGGCAGCTTCTCCATGTCGTCGCGATACATGCGCACGACCTCGGCCGCGGCCCGGCTGACGAACACGTCGGCGTCGGGGATGCGGCTGATCATTGCCAGGCTCTCGGTGAAGAAGTGTCCGGACCCGGTCAGCGCCCAGGCCAGCCGCGGCGTGCGGATCTTCTTCGCCATTGCGGAGCGGCTCCCATCATTGCCGTCGAGTCCGAGATCGGTCGGGGCGCGATGTTAGCATGCCCTTGCGGAGCGGCAATCGACGGGGCGGGGCGTGCTATACGGCGATCGGCGTCCCCGGCCCGCGCTGTCTCTTCAGTGCCGCCGCCATCTCGCGGTAGCCGGCATCGCCGATGCACCAGCCCTCGGCGCGGCTGCGACTGAGATAGGACGGAAAGGCCGGATCGACGATGCCGCGGCGCGCCAGATCGTCTGCCGTCGCGCCATTCCTGACGGCGACTGACTTCACGAGCACGAGGCGAGGGGCGCCAAGCTGGCCGGCCAGCCACGCGGCGAGGCTGTCCGAGGTGATGTCCCAGCTGGCGGCGATGGCGGGGTCGGCGAGCACCATGCGCGTCGGCATCCAGACGGCAGCCTCACCGGCGCGGCGGGCGCGGGCGAGCTCGGCGCGGCTGGCGGCGGGGCGCAGGCGCGGCTCCAGGGCGGCGAGCATGTGGCCATATTGCTCCATCGCCAGCAGGGCCATGTGGTGGGCGGCGGCATCGTCGAAGCGGCGGCGCTTCTGCAGCGCGCGCACCTGGTCGGCGAAGGGGCCGCCGCCGGGCACGACGACGATCGCGGAGCCGCCATCGGCGAGCACCCTCAGCCAGCGCCGGAGATAGCGGGATTGATGCAGGCTGCCGCCGAGCTTGACGACCCAGAGGTCGCGTGGCGCCAGGTCAGTTGCCTCGGCCGCGGCTGGTGCGCAACGCGCCGTCGAAGACCTGCGGGAACAGCTCGGCGATCGCGGGATGGTGATTGTTGTGGCGGCGGCGCTCGATCTCGATGCCGACGCCGGAGGCGTTAGGCTCGACGGCGAGCTTCTC
>DATIXH010000406.1:0-2303 GCA_035518775.1 Candidatus Acidiferrum sp. | reverse complement strand
CCTAAAGCGGCCTCCTATGGCGTCGACGCCCTGCCCTGATGCGGTTCGATCCGACCGTACTCTGTTGTAACGAAGGCAGCCCCCATGGTCGCGATCTTCCGCAGCGCCGTCATCAATGCGCCGATCGATGCGGTCTGGCGCGTGCTGCGCGACTTCAACAGCCATCATCTCTGGCATCCGGTGGTGGCGGAAAGCGAGATCGAGGGCGGCCTTCCCGCCGACCAGACGGGCTGTGTCCGGCGCTTCCGGCTCAAGGATGGAGCCGAGCTGCGCGAGCAGCTGATCGCGCTCTCCGATCGCGACTACGTCTCGACCTATTGCATCCTCGAGGCGGATGTCCCGCTGCTCGACTACGTCGCGACCGTGCGGCTGCGGCCGGTGACCGACGACGGGCGCACCTTGTGGGAGTGGCGCTCGACCTTCCGCACGCCGCCCGGCCGCGAGGACGAGCTGGCGGGCATGGTCGCCCGCGACATCTACGAGGCTGGTTTCGCCGCGCTCGGCGCCCTCCTCGGCCGGGGCGGTGCCGTGCGCGTGCGGGGCGTGGTCGCCCCACTGGTCGCGCGCGGCGAGGCGATCGATGCCGAAGCCATCGTGGTCCGCGATCACGGCGGCCCCGAGGTGCTGGTGGCGGAGCCGGTGCGCGTGCCGCCGCCCGGGCCCGGCGAGGTCCGCCTGCGGCAGACGGCCATCGGGGTCAACTACCTCGATGTCTATCTCCGCTCCGGCCCGAACGCCCTGCTGAGGCCGCCGGCGACGCCGGGCGTGGAGGGCGCCGGCGAGGTGATGGAAGTGGGTAAGGGAGTCACCCATATCCTGCCCGGCGACCGCGTCGCCTATGCCTGCCTGCCGGTCGGCAGCTATGCCGCCGTCCGGACCATGGCGGCGCAGCAGCTCGTCGTGCTGCCGGCTGGCATCGACGACGAAACGGCTGCCGGCGCCATGCTGAAGGGACTGACGGCCGAATACCTCCTGCACCGCACCCATCGCGTCCGGCGCGGCGATGTCGTGCTCGTGCATGCCGCTGCCGGCGGCGTGGGGCTGCTGCTGTGCCAGTGGGCGAAGCATATCGGCGCGACTGTCATCGGCACGGTCGGCACGCCGGACAAGGCGCGCCTGGCCCGCGACGCCGGCTGCGACTACCCGATCGTGGCGCCGCTCGCGGACTTCGCGCCGCAAGTGAAAGACCTCACGCACGGCCATGGCGCCGACGTGGTCTATGACGGCATCGGCAAGGCGAGCTTCGCGGGATCGTTCGAGGCGCTGGCGCTGCGGGGCCACCTCGTGCTCTACGGTCAGGCCACGGGCATGCCCGATCCCATCTCCCATGCCACCCTGGCCGAGAAATCGGCGACCGTGACGCGTCCCGTGCTGTTCCACTACACCGCCGCGCCCGAGGACCTGCGCGACATGGCGCGCAACCTGTTCCAGATGATCGAGTCGGGCGCCCTGCGCGTTTCGGTCAACCAGCGCTATTCGCTGCGCCAGGCCGCCGAGGCCCATCGCGAGCTCGAGGCGCGCCGCACGACCGGCTCGACGATCCTGCTGCCGTGACCCGCCGCGCCGTCAGCCGAGCGCGCGGGTGACCTCCGCGCTTCTCACGCGCTCGGCGATGTTCTGCAGGGCGAAGTTGAGGCCGGCGTTCTGCCAGCTGTCGTCGATGGTCGAGGTGCCGTCGGTCACGACGACCACGTTGTAGCCGGCGTCGGCGCCGTGGCGGGCCGTGTGCTCGACCGAGAAATTGGTCCAGGCGCCCGTGATCACGATGGTGTCGATGCCGCAGCCGCGCAGGATGGTGTCGAGCTTGGTGTCATAGAAGGCGTTCATGCGCATCTTCTCGACCACGATGTCGCCGGCCCGCGGCTCGAGGCCGTCGACCGGAGCCGCCCCCCAGCTGCCGCGCACGACCGCCTTGGCTTCGGCGAGGCCCCGGAACAGCGGGGCGTTCAGCCTCAGCCCGGGCGCGCCGGGCTCGACGATGTAGTGGACGTGGATCACGGGCGCGCCGACCCGGCGGAAGGCATCGGCCAGCGCCCGCACGTTCTCGACGATCTTCTGCTTCTTGGCATGGGCCGGCGCGCCTGAAGAAGCGAAGGCGCCGCCCTCGCTGATCACGTCGTTCTGCAGGTCCTGGATGATGAGCGCCGTCTTCTTCGCGGCAAGCTTCAGCTCGGCCATGCTCTTTCCCCTCAGCGCATGTTCATGTAGGCGACGCGATTGCCGCGGAGTTTCAGCTTCACGCGATAGATCGAGGTCGAGCACGCGCAGAACAGCTCATCCCAATCGCGCCCGCCCCAGTTCAG
>DATIXH010000405.1:0-3117 GCA_035518775.1 Candidatus Acidiferrum sp. | reverse complement strand
ATCTGGGTGTCGGTCACGTCCGGGCGGTCGGCTGCGGCATGCCGGCGGAACCAGGCGATGAAGCCCGCTTCGTAGTCCATGAGCGTGCCCATCATGTCGAAGGTGAGCGTCGTGAAGTCCGTGAGTTTCATGCGCGCCTCGCTCGTGACCGCCGCGGTCACTGCTGGGAATCGACCACCCGCCGGAAGTAGTCCTCCGCCTCCGGCAGGATTGTCGTCTTGGCCGGCAGGTCATGGCAATGTTTCTCTCCGCGCAGCAATTGCCGTTCGATCCAGCGATCGAGCACGCGCAGCCGCTTGCCCCGGCCCAGCTCGCTGCTGCGCGATTTCTGCTCCAGCAACCGATCGATGGTGCGCCGCACCTGCGCCGCCAGCGGGATGCCGTCGAGCAGCTGCGCCAGATTCATTGGCGGCAAAGTTCCGTGCTCGACCAGCCAGATCAGGGCGCAGAGCGGCCGGATGACGTAGAAGTATTTCTTCAGCTTGACGTCTTCGCGGTCGCCGGCATGCGTCTTGTAGGTGCGGTCGGCCATGCGCAGATAGTGCCAGCCCATGGTCTTGCCGGCGTAGCCGCGCTCGGCCAGCGCGCGCAGCGCCGCCATGGTCGCGCCGTCCTCGCGATAGACGATCGGCGACACCAGCCATTCGTAGAGCGGCGGGTTGGAGCGCAGGAGCAGCTGCATCGCCTTGCGGATGTCCCAGCCGGAGATGTCGTGATCGTCGGCGTCGAGGGGGACTTCGATCACGTCGCGCCGCTCCACCAGCGACAGATACCAGTCGCGCGGATGCCGATAGACGAAGCGCACGTCGTAGTCGCTGTCGGGCGACGGAAAGCCCCAGGCCCGGCTGCCCGACTCCACCGCGAACAGGATGCGCACGCCCTGGGCGCGCTCGATCTCGGCAAGCTTGCGCCGGACCGACTCGGCGGTCGCGTCATCGATGCCCGATGCGGCCTTCATGCCTGTTGCCGGCCCCCTCGCCCGTGGCCCGACGACTAGCACGGCGGCGGCATTTGCATCCAGAGGGCGGCTTCTCTAGCATCCGGCCATGCCGGGCCGGATCCTGCTCATCAAGCATAACGGCGCCCCCAACGACGACCGCACGGCGACCCACCTCGCCGCCCGCGGCTTCGACCTGACCTGGTGCTCGCCCTACGCCGGCGAGCCGCTGCCGGCAAGCCCCGACGGGCTCGCGGGCCTCGTCGTCCATGGCGGCGCGCAGCCGGTGCCGGAGACCGACCGCTATCCCTTCCTGCGCGACGAGATGCGCTTCATGGGCCGGTGCTTGAAGGCTGACGTGCCGGTGCTCGGCATCTGCCTCGGCGCGCAGCTGCTGGCACACGAGCTGGGCGCGCCCGTCGGGCCGCACCCCGAGGGCTATCACGAGTTCGGCTATTACGAGCTGTTTCCCACGGCGGCCGGCCGGGCCGACATCCCCACCGGCTTGCGCGTGACCCAGTCGCACTTCCACGGCTTCGGCCTGCCGGCCGGCGCCGCGTTGCTGGCACGGAGCGCGCTCTATCCGCACCAAGCCTTCCGCTATGGCCGCGCGGCCTACGGCTTCCAGTTCCATGCGGAAGTGACCCAAGACATCTTCCGCCGCTGGCAGGACACGCACGGCGTCAGCTTCATGGGCAAGCCCGGCGTCGCCGCAAAGGAGCAGCAGGACCGCGACGCCGTCGCCTACGACGCCGTCCAGCACGAATGGTTCACGGGCTTCCTCGACCGGCTGTTCGGACCGCAGCGTGCGGCGGCGACGGCCGACGGCTCCGCCGGCATGGAGCCGACTGCGGTCTGATCGCCTCGCCGGCCGCCGATCAGTGAATCGCGACCACGCGCGCGCGTTCCGCGCCGAGAGTGACGTTGATGGCCACATCGCTGCCGTGGCGGGCGATCTCGAGGTCGACGACCCGGTTGCCGAGACGCAGATTTCGCAGCGAGAGCTCGTCGAGGAACGCCGGCAAGGCCGGCTTCTTGAAGCGGAACTCGCCGCCGCGATAGTCGAGCGTCAGGCCGAGCGCGGCCTGCAGCAGCGCGAACGGTGCCGCGGTGGCCCAGGCCTGGGGTGCGCAGGCGACGGGATAGGAGGTCGGCGCCGTCCGCGGCTCGCGCGCAAAGCCGCAGAACAGCTCGGGCAGGCGCTGCAGGTCGACGTAGGTCGAGGCATCGAACAAGCCCGTCAGCACCTGCAAGGCCTCGGCCTTCAGACCATAGCGGTCGAAACCGAGCGCGATCACCGCATTGTCGTGCGGCCACACCGATCCGTTGTGATACGACATCGGGTTGTAGCGTACCTCCTGCGCGCTGACGGTGCGGATGCCCCATCCGGCGAAGAAGTCCCGGTCGAGGAGACCGGCCGCGACGCGCTGCGCCCGCTCCGCCCCGGCGATACCGGCGAACAGCGCGTGCCCGGCGTTCGAGGTGCGGACGCGACACGGCCTCTTCTGGCCATCGAGGGCCAACGCATAGGTCGCGATCTCCTCGCACCAGAAGGCCGCTTCGAACCGCTCCCGCAGTTCCTCGGCCTGCCGATCCAGCGCCATCGCCATGTCCGGAAGATCGAGCAGCCGCGCCATGGTCGCGGCCCGGCGCTTGGCCAGATACACATAGGCCTGGACCTCGCACAGCGCGATCGGGCCGGGCGCCAAGCTGCCATCGGCGTGGAACACGGAATCGTGCGAGTCCTTCCAGCCCTGGTTCACGAGCCCGGTCTCGGTGTGTCGGTTGTATTCCACGAAGCCGTCGCCATCGGCATCGCCATAGCGATCGATCCATGTCAGCGCAGCCTCGACGTTCGGCCAGATGGCGCGCAGCGTCTCCAGGTCGCCGGTACGATCCACATAGGCGCCGGCCAGGACGACATAGAGGGGCGTGGTGTCCACGCTGCCGTAGTAGAGGCCGAACGGCACCTCGCCGAGACGGGCCATTTCGCCGGCGCGCGTTTCATGCAGCATCTTTCCGGGCTCGGAGTCGCGGGCGGGGTCATGCGCCGTGGCCTGAGTCGCCGCCAGGTATCTGAGCACGCCGCGGGCGATCGTCGGATCGATCCACAGGGTGAACAGCGCGGTCAGCAGGCCATCGCGCCCGAAGGCCGTGCTGAACCAGGGGATGCCGGCATA